>JAUILF010000488.1 GCA_030433135.1 Bacteroidia bacterium
ATCCTCTTCCTCCTTAAATTGTTCTCAAGGATTCATTCCCAAATGATTGAGGTTCAATTGGTTTGTTGTTTTCGAGAATGGATAAGGTTCTACTCGTATTGTCTGATCACCTGATCTAACGGGACGGTAATATATCTATCTGAATCGGACCTGCTATGCTGGAATTTGGTAACTTTCTTTGATATATTTAACCGGGAATATGCATTAGAATTACTATTGCGAACCAAATATGCTGCAAATACGGGCACATAAGTACTTTTTGATTCTCACCATGATGGTGACCATGTTTCCGAGTCAAAAAGTCCTTGGAGTACCCGTCTTTATTGCCTATTTGGCTCTCATAACGAAATCCCAATACACAATCCCGGTTTAAGCGAGGTATTACCACATTCATGCTCAATTACCACGTACTTCTGCATTTACTGTTTTTTGCTGTTCTCAGCCTCATGAATCTGAATTACCAGATGGTGGAGATTTGTGATAATGCCATGGATGATGATGGGGACGGTTTGATAGACCTTAATGATCCGGAGTGCAGTTGTGAAATCGCTGAACCCAAATCGCTGATTCCAAATGCTTCGTTCGAGGACATGCTTTGTTGCCCAAACAGTCGGGGAAGCCTACATTGTGCAGACACCTGGATACAGGCATCGGATGCCACTACAGATTATATTCATACCTGCGGCTGGATGGGATGGGAGGATTTACCGGTCCCATTGCCTTTACCTGATGGTGAGGCCTGCATAGGATTTAGAAATGGCAGGTTTGGTCAGAATCCCAATCTCAACTGGAAGGAATATACCGGTGCGTGCCTGAGTGAACCCTTGCGAGCTGGCAATTCTTATCGCTTTCAGTTTCATATCGGATTTACCAACTATCGAAACTCGCCACCTTTGTCGGTGGTATTCTATGGTAGTCCTTCATGTGAAAATTTACCGTTTGGCATAGGTGATGAAGAGTATGGATGTCCTACCAATGGTCCTGGTTGGATAGCACTAAGTACTACCAATGCATCCGGGTCCAATAGCTGGACGGTACGAGAGTTTAATGTTACCCCTACCGAAGACATCTATGCCATCGCCATCGGACCAAATTGCTATCCGACTTCGGCGGTCGATAACCCGTATTATTTTCTGGATAATTTGATTCTGGCCGACGTGAAAGAGTTTGAATTTACCATTACCGGTGATACCAATGTCTGCGCACAGGATTTTACGCTGCGACTGCCGGTTAGGGATTCTCTGGAGTATCAGTGGTATCGGGATGGCATTGCCCTGGTGGGAGAAACAGATTTTGAGTATCAGCCGGAGCAGGATGGATTATATCAGGTAAGGGTTCAGGGGCCCTCGTCCTGTAAAATCACCAGGCCCTACCTTCACTCAAAACCTCAGTCCGAGACCGAAATTCAGGAATACATTTGTGAAGATGGCATGCTTCGTTTTGCCGGAAAGACTCTCGATTCAGGGGGTGTCTACCGTGACACTTTGAAAACTGTAGATGGCTGTGACAGTATCATTGTTATGAATTTGACCCGACTGATAGATAGTACCACACATGTTCAGGCTAAGATTATGCCCGGTGAATCATTTCCAATTGGAGATCAAATGATACATGAGCCCATGTCTGGCCAGTTGAGGTTAACATCGAGTCACGGATGCGATAGTACAGTGCATCTTGAGTTGACGTATTACAACATATTTATTCCCAGTGCCTTTACTCCTAATTCTGACGGAATCAATGATCGATTTCAAATCTATGGAACAGATGAGTTGGTCGGAATCCAGTCGCTGCAAATTTTTGATCGCTGGGGGGGACTTGCATACAGTGCTACTGATATGGATCCACACGATTCCAATGCCGGATGGAACGGACGTGGTATCGATTCAAGAGTACTTGTGGGTACCTACACATATCGTGCAGTATTGGTGACCAATGATGGATTACCACATCAAGTTTCGGGAGAGGTGACTTTGCTGCCCTGATCACCTTTTTCCAAATCCAGGTGAGTTGTGGTCATCTTGAGCACCGACCTCACAGATATCTGAAGTCCCTCATTTTTGATTTCCATATTGTCAACCAGAAAATGAGAAAGAGACAGGTTGAGAAATGAGGGAGCCTGATTTTTAAGTTGCAGATTGATGGCTGAAACCATTGGGTCCAGTTGAACGGGGAATTGACGCTTTATCATTCGTTGGATAAGTCCACTCAGAGTGCGGGTGAGTGCTTTTATAATTAGTCCCGATTTTGGTCCCGGTCCAATCTGAATATCAGCCAATTCAATCAGCTGCTCTTCAGTGTTGATTGAAGGCTGAATGGCTACGGCCAGACCAGCACCTGAGGGCCTGGTTGCTTCTACTTCAACTATGATTGTGTCGCCAGATCCACTGAACAGAAGTTGTGAGAGAACATGTTTTTTATCGAGAATTTGTTCATTGATTTCATCCAAGAAGGTGATGGCAAGTCCATTCAATTCACGAAACTGAATGGACATAGCAGCCTGGTCATTTTGTTTGTGAGGAGCTTCAGCAGAAATACGAATAGAACTGTCTACCTGGTGGTTGCCTTCATCGATATGGAGCTCCAGGTCCGTTTCACCATTGAGATGCAGAATACCATTGTCAAGGATGAGGGTGCTCAACCTGATAGATAATTCACCGATGATCAGATTCAGATTTTCTTTCACCGGAATAGGCTTCAACTGCTGTGCAATCTTAGTGGAGATCGCATTCTGATCGAGGTATTTGCCCAGTTTTTTATTAATCATTTTGATCATGGGGGCTTTCAGCCATTTGGACATCAACTTCAAAATGATAGCGCTGAATTGTTTGCTACCAATGTGGATATATGGGCCTTTATTCCAGAACAGATCAGACAAGGACACCTCAGTTTGAACAAAAGCATCCTCTTCCAGTCTGGCGCTGACGCGAATATCGACGGCAAAGGTTCCGTCGTAGGAGAGAAAAGACCTGCCCCACCGTGGTGTGACAGCTATTCCCATGTCCAGGTTACATCTTATGTTACCATCCTGGATGGTCATGGAATGCATCCTGGCAGAGTCCACCCGGATGTCTATGTCTCCAAGTACTGACTCAAACACTGTTTGCTCCGGAAGTTGCTCCTGTAACTCTCCGGTAATAACTTTTAGCAGAGATTCTTCATCAAAAGTTGCCGTGAAACTGAGATCTGTAAGATTCAAAATCAGGTATTTTGGACTAAGGTATAATAATACTTATCCATTCACGTTTCTTACAATGGAGTTCCTCCTAACATGCTTGAGGAATTTTTGTTCATGGGATTACAAGTTTGGAAGTGAGTCGAAAAATGTATTTCGACTCACTTTTTTTATCTTACCCGGTCAAATTTTCTAATCTAATCCTCCTGCATATGAAAAGGCTTCTACTACTTTGTACACTTGCCGGTGTGCTGTTCTTTACGGACATATTTGCCCAGGTATATGACACCACTTTATACAATGCTATGGAATACCGTTCCATAGGTCCATATCGTGGTGGCAGATCGGCCACCGTAACGGGGGTACAACACGATCCTGATTTGTATTATTTCGGAGCAACAGGTGGTGGTGTCTGGAGGACCAGGGATGGAGGTAATACCTGGGAGAATATTTCTGACGGCTACTTTGGGGGTTCTGTTGGTGCGGTTGCTGTATCTGAGTCCGACCCTAATGTGATTTATGTGGGTGGCGGTGAAAAGACAGTACGTG
>JAUILF010000489.1 GCA_030433135.1 Bacteroidia bacterium
CTATTTCCATAGGTATTTATTCGAGCCGGTTTATCATGGTACACAAATGAAGTGCGTGTGCCATTATCCTGACTGGTAGAGATGGTAACACTTCCATCCAGGCCATCCATGGGAGTGTAATTGCCGAGTGTGTATCCCAGCTCTGCGTCGAACTGGGCCCAGGATCGTTCATTGAGAAATACATCAATTTCTCGTGCACTGGGTGCTCCTGAGCGAATGTATGCTTCATACGTCATGGTCTCTTGATTTTGTGCATGCAGTGTGCCGAGATACAGGGTGCCAAATAAATAGAAGATTTTCCGGATATTACTCATATTCGTTATTTTTTGATTACAAGATGATCTTACTTCATCCAGGTTAGTGATGTTGTTTTTTACTATAGCTTCAATTCCAGGCTAATGCTTTTCGCTCCTCCCAGTAGTACCTGGGGTCCGTGGCCAATTCTTTCAGTGATTCCAGGTCCTCTTGCTCCAGTTCAAAATTCAGTGCTTGCAAATTAGCATGGATATGGGCCGGCTTAGAAGCTCCACTTAGGACTTTATATACCGGAATACTGTCCATATTGAACCGGATGGCAATGGCATCTGCACCTACTTTATATTTTTGTGCCAGCAAATCTAATTTTTGATAGGCTTCTTTATAGTTGGCGTAATCGGGATTGGGAAAGATGCGCCCATTGGCTAACGCCTCTTTAATGATCAAACGCTTTTTTTGATCTTTAATAGTTTCTGCCATAGGCCCGATGCTTTGATCAAAAACGTTATAGGTAATTTGAAAAACATCAAATAGGCCTTTTCCCTTCAAATCGATATCTAAACTTTTCTTCAGTACTTCTATTTGGTTGGGGCCGCTGGTGGTGATTCCAATGAGTAAGTTAAATTGGTCTTTTAATTCGAGCAGTCGAGCCAGGATAGATTTGTTTTGTAAGACGCCAGACTCAAAGGTCGCCGAGTGAATCTGGTAGGTTGTCAGCAAGGGCAGCAGATCCTTTGATGATGACCATTGAGCATCTAGTTTAGCCAACGAATGTTCTTTTATTTCATGTTGCGTGGCGTTTGGATCAAAATTAGCCACATAGGTGTATCCCCATTTGGTGGCAATTTCAATGGTCGGATCATTTTTATCTAAGGCCCAGTTGCTTACCAGCTGCTCGGCCATGCCATAGCCTGGCGCCGTATCAAAATATCGTATACCCTCCTGGTATGCAGTCTCTAAAATGCGAAGTCCATCCTGCCGAAAGGATGCCAAATCAAAAGTGGGCTTGTTACGCAGGGGTAGATTGATGTACTGTTGGCGACCCAGTGCTGCTGTACCTAGTCCCATGGGATTGCTATTATACATTAGGTAAAAGATAGCTAAGATTATGAAAGTAGCTGTTCTTGAAGCTTAGAGAGTTTAAGGGATTTTTGTTGATGATCAAGTCAGGTTGTGGAGGTGGAATTAGAGGCAGTTACACTGTTGGGCTAATGAACAAGCCAAATGTGTACCAAAATTTCTATTTTTGTCTCATGAATGTAAAACATGGGACTGAAGACACCATATAAACTTGCTAAGCTTCCACCAGATAGGAGAAAAATTGAAACTATTAATACTCTGAGATCTGCAAACAAAGCAGCATTAGCAATAGCAGAACTGAAAGGAATCGCTCAAACGATTCCTAATCAGAAAATGCTAATCAACGCAATCGTTCTTCAAGAAGCTAAAGATAGCTCTGAAATCGAAAATATTTAATTACGTCATTAACCCTCAAAAAACCCTGACTTTTTAACAATTCAAATCCAAGAAAAATAGATCTTCTGTAATTAACAACTTCCTTAACCTCATTATTAAGAAGTTTACGATTGGATGAAAGTGCCTCATATAATTCATCGGTGCTAGTGATAATATTTTCGATTTCCTGCTTACCTTGTGGAGGTGTATAGACTATCTCACCGGTTTGATCATTCCTGAGCACAGTTCCAGGGGTTGATCTAATCCCGGCATTGTTGCCAAGAAGATCCTGTTGAATCTTTAACACATACTTTGGGCATCCTGATTTGCCAATAGGAGCCTACAAGAACGATGATACTTATTCCCGTGATATAGCCGTCCTGTTAAATTGTTGTACAGAATATGCCCAACAAATTGTAAACGATTCTCGCTTCAAACATGATGTTAATACCAGGGATGATGTGCTTGAGGCTGTGACTTTGTATAAAGAGGTATTGCAACAACAGCCCGACAGCTCGGTGGTTATAATTTCCGTGGGTTATTTACTTAATCTTAAGAATCTCATATCGGATGATAAGGGGTTGCAGTTGGTTCAGAAAAAAGTGAAAGATTTAATAATTATAGGCAGGTCCTGGTTTCCCAAGGACACCCGGTTGCCACTTAGTATGAATCTGGGCGGTCAGCAGATTAACCACACGGCCGCCATGGCCTCAATGAAAGTTTTTGGTGATTGGCCAACACCCATTCATGTCGCCGGAAATTTAATGCCTAAACCTTATCATAGGGGAAAGGAATTAATAGGTATGCCTGAAAACAATCCCGTGCGGGAAGCCTACAGAATTTACCGGGAAAGATATGGAGATTGGGACCATCATCTAGCCGATTTGGAAACGGTATTTTACGCCGTTTACAGAGATAAAATGCCTGGGTATTTCTCCTGGGGTACGAATGGTACTCCGAAAATAGGATTGCACAGTGAACCGAATGGTATTCGCTATTTCTATAATTTATGGGATACCTCTGAGGATTCTCCACATGTATATTGGTTGACCCGTGAAGATAAATTTGCGGAAATTTCGCAGAGAATTGGAGATTCGCTAATCCAACCTCCAAAATAAGGGAGCAAAATCGGCTCACTATTGAGTATTTTTGGCTCATAATGGCTCATTTTGCTATGATTATCGACCCCACCTTCGTGACGAATACTCTTAGTACGGTATCTTAGATTAATTGCAGATGAAAATTTCTTCAGGAAGAAATTCAAACTAATGCCATGATCCAAAGCATACTGAAAATATCAATGGTCTTTATTGTTAGTGTAGTTGTCTCATGTTCGCATGATAGGAATAAGCATAAAAGAGGGACAAACGAATCAACTACTTATCATACTCCTGTACCAGAACTATCGCAAGAGCAGCAATCGGCATTTGATGCACTTAATACGCTGCAAACAAGCACGGATCAAATGAACCGCTTGTATTCCACATTTGCCAACATAGATCAACCGTTTTACCCTGTGGATACCAGTTTCACCATTACTCAATCCGAATTATTGACTTTCATGAAGCAATTTGTCTCAAAGCACTGTCAAAATGTAAGTGAGGATGTCCAGGATGAGCTTGCGAAAGCTTCTGTTTTAGCCCAGGAAGAATATACTGTACTGTATTGTAATAGTGAGTCCGGAGACCAGATTTACGCGAACGGATTACCAATGTCAGGTACCTGGGTGATGCCAAATGTCCTGGGAAGAAGAGATGTGATAATGGTATGGTAACGGATAAAACCTCCGGTTGAATTAAAGGGAAAATATAGTGCAAGAGCATCCAACTATGATTGATCCTTTTCTACAACAGACTCCGTGAATGCACTAAGAACTGGGACCGTTTCATCATAGAGAGCGTATGCTTTATCGCAGAGCATAGGTATACTATTAAACTTCTCTCAAGAATATTTTCTTCAATTTCCATGAGGACAGCTTTCAGCTGAGGAACCCCAACATATTTA
>JAUILF010000071.1 GCA_030433135.1 Bacteroidia bacterium
GTTAGAAGTAATTGTCGATGAATTAGATATTGAGACATTATGTGCTTATGCAGGTTATCAGACATCTTCAGCCCTGAAGATAACAAAGGTTAAGTGTACACATTGATGTAAACCGGATAGTTTCGGTTAAAACGACCTGTAAAGTAACAGTACGAATTGGACCGTTATCGTCGTTAAAGGAGCGTATCCGAAAGATGCGGATGACCGCTGGATACTTTTCCTACATTTGCAGTCGATTTACAAATATTATGACCAACGAAACCGTAGACTTGAGCCTTAGTGCCATTTTCAGGCTCATTTTAAGGAATAGTAAATTCCTTATTGGCCTTGCAGTCATAACCATCATTGCGTCTTCGATCGTATCGTTATTAATGACGGAATATTATCGATCAACCGTAATTATTTTTCCGGCTAGAATAAATTCACTTTCACTCAATGAAAGTAGTGTCAGGCGTGGTAATATCTCCGAGTTTGGTGATGAAGAAGAAGCTGAACAACTACTGCAGATCATTAATTCAGACGGCGTCCAGGAGCTGGTGATTAAGCATAATGATCTGTATCGGCATTATGAGGTAAATAAGAATGAACCACATGCCCGAACAAAAATCAGGCAGATCTACAACAAGAATGTCAGTGCCAAGCGGACCAAATTTAACTCTATAGACATTTCAGTCATTGATATTGATCCCGTCAAAGCATCAGCTATTGCTAACTCGGTTTCTGAATATACTGATACCGTAATGAATCGCATGATTCAGCGGAGAGCAAGGACTTCTATGGCCATGGTCGATGAAGAATTTGATCGGCTGAGTGAGGAGCTGAAAGGGTTAAACAAGGAAATAGATGGAATGCATTCGCAGGGCGTTGTGGGATTATTGGAGCGTGGTTCTTTATATGAAGCTTATGGCAACGCACTTCGGAATGCGGATAGCAAGACTGCCGGAAAACTTAGTGATCAGATGGAGGTAAATCGTAAACATGGAGATGAATACGATTACCTTGCCAGACAAAGGGAGCTGGTGACAGACCAACTGTTAAGACTTCGAAACCTCCGTAACCAATTTTTGGGTGATGCCAACATAGCGATACCACAGAAATTTGTGGTTGATGAGGCTGTTCCGGCGGACAAAAAGGCCTATCCGATCAGGTGGTTGATTGTGATTGGGTCACTCTTTTCTGTGTTGGCCTTTGCTTTGATTCTGATCATTTTGCAAGAGAATTACCGCAGCATTTTTAAACGGGCATAGACTCATGGGACAAGTGTTATCTCACAGGGTGATATCGGTACTCAGTGGGCTCTTTCTGTGCTTTCTAATGTATGCTCTGATAAACAGAGATCTGGTGATCATGGCACTACCCTTTGTGGTGGGAGTGGTGTTATTCTCATTCTTTAAACCGAAGTATCTGCTATTTGTGATCGTGGCACTGACTCCCTTTTCCATTAATCTTGAAGAGTTGGGCAGGGGAGAAATTGCCTTTTACCTGCCAACAGAACCATTGTTGTTTGGATTGATGCTGCTGCTTTTGATCGGCCAGCTATATGTGCGCATATTTCCCGTAGAAGTGACCAGGCATCCCATTTCTATCGCTACATATATCTACCTGGGCTGGATGTTTGTAACCTGTCTGACCAGTACAGACCCGCTTGTTTCCTTCAAATTCATGCTGAGCAGATTGTGGTATGTACTGCCGCTTTACTTTGGGGGGGCTGCTCTATTTCTAAAAATACGCAATGCCCGCTCCTTTTTGCTATTGTATTTCATTCCTTTCATTTTGGTGGTGATCTATACACTGATCAAACATGCTGCTTTGGGTTTTGAAGAAGATCCTGCCCATTCGGTGATGGAACCATTTTATCGAGATCATACCCAGTACGGTGCTATCGTGGCTTTCTTTATTCCCATAGCATTCGGACTGATGGTGGAAGGAGGAAGAAGTGTACAGTGGAAGGCTTTTTTTTTCGTGGCTTTAGCCATCCTGGTGGTAGCTTTGGTTTATACGTATGCCAGGGCTGCCTGGTTGAGTGTGATTGCTGCGATGATGGTCTGGCTCATTGTCCGACTTCGAATTAAGATGTGGATGATCATGGTGGGAGGTGTGTTCGTGTTGGGAATTCTGTTGGTCAGTTATGAGGGAATCCTGCTAACATTGCGCAAGAACAAGACCGACTCATCTGAAAATCTGGTGGAAAATGTGGAGTCTATTACCAACATCAGTACCGACGCATCCAACCTGGAAAGAATCAACCGGTGGAACAGTGTATTTGCCATGACCAGAGAACGTCCTCTCTTTGGTTTTGGGCCGGGCACTTATGTGTTTGAATATGCTCCCTACCAGCAGTCAAAGGATTTGACCATCATCAGTACCAATTTTGGTGATGTCGGTAATGCGCATAGTGAGTACCTGGGTCCTATGGCCGAATCCGGAATCCCGGGATTCGTGAGTGTGCTCTACCTCGTCTTTGTACTTTTTTACACGTCTTATAAGGCCTATCATCGCTTGCCTCGTGGTCGATTACAACAAATGCTTCTGTATGTTAGTCTGGCTTTAGTTACCTACTTCGTACATGGAACATTAAACAACTACCTCGATTCCGATAAGGCTAGTGTTCCTGTCTTTGGTTGCATAGCGATTGTGGCTGCGATCGATATCCTCAGCAGACAACAACAAGAAAAAGGTATCTCCTGATGTATGGATGGTTGATCTTGATCTTCCTGATGCTGATACTGATCTGGCTTGTCCGGGCAAGACCATTTCTATGGAGGAGTATCAGAATGGCCTACCATTCGGGAAGATTAGGTCCTGCGATTGATGAAATGGAACAATTTTCTAATAAGAAAATTTCCGCAAGCAATCCCGTTCCGTGGCAACACCATCCATATTATAATCAATTCACTCTCAGCAGTGATCATCGATCAAAGCAGCAACGGTTACGTACGACTTCCTTCATTGTGATCCATAAAGAGCAGATTCTATTTGAAGAATACTGGGAGCCTTTTACGGCTGCAACACCTACCAATTCGTTTTCAGTCGCCAAGTCGATTGTGAATGTCCTGATTGGTATGTTGGAAAAGGAAGGATCGCTCAGGCTCAGTGATCCTGTGGCGCGATTTTTACCTTCCTTTGATGACGACATAAAAAGAACCATCACTGTGCAACACCTGCTCTCCATGAGTTCAGGTCTTTCCTGGTCCGAGAGTGAAGGAAGCATCTTCAGTGATAATGCAGAAGCTTATTATGGGACTGATACAGAGGCCATCATTCATCGCCTCAGGGCAAAGAGACCTCCCGGCCAGGTCTTTAGATATGCAAGTGGTAATACTCAAATACTGGCTCTTTTGATCCGTGAAATAACTGGAAAGTCTGTTGCTGATCTTGCTGCTGAACGTTTGTGGCCAGTAATAGAAGCTGAACATGATGCTTACTGGAACCTGGATCGGCCCGGTGGATTGGAAAAGGCTTTCTGTTGTTATTATGCCGTACCCAGAGACTTTGCCAGGATTGGTCAGTTGTTCCTCAACCAGGGACGATGGGGTGCAGAGCAATTGGTCAATCCCGATTTCATACAAACTTCACTGACTCCGGTGCCCTTACATGATATTTGGATCAATAAGACCAATGTACATTACGGGCTTCACTGGTGGGTAGTTAATCACCAGGGACATGACTACTTTTATGCCCGGGGTATCAGGGGACAATATGTGATCTGCTCCCGTGATTTGTCTTTGGTGATTGTCAGAATGGGCCATAAGAGAAATCCGGTGAGCCGTATAGACGGACATTCACCGGATTTATTCGACCATATCAATGCGGGACTAGAAATCTTTAGATCTATCCCGCAATAGCTCCGCTGTTTTCACGGCAAATTACATGCCACCATGAGGCGATTTCAACTGCCATCATTTTTTCTCAACTTTTATGAATTGAGCTCTAAGAGCTTATATATTCACAGTATGAAAAAAGAGATACGTAGACCGGATTCTTCCGAATATGATCCCTTCTACCGGGGATATGTTGAGCAGGTACCTGGTAACAATTTTTATAAGATTCTTGAAGAACTGAGTGTATCGACACCAGCGTTCCTCACAGGACTTCATGATGATCAATGGAATTATCGTTACCAACCGGGAAAATGGAGTATCCGGGAAATGGTACTACATATGATTGATACGGAGCAGATATTTTGTTATCGCGCACTGCGACTGGCACGTGGAGACAAGACCCATTTACCTGGATTCGATCAAGATCCTTATGTAGTGGCTTCAGAGGCAAATACACACAGCGCTGACTCCCTGGTAGCTCAATATCAGGCGGTAAGGAATGTCACACTACACCGTTTCAGGCATTTCAGTGATACCATGCTGGGACAGGTCGGAACTGTTTCTGGTGGACCCCAGTCAGTCCTGGCGATCGGCTTTATCATGGCAGGTCATGAACTGCACCATTTGGAGGTTATGCGCCAAAAGTATGGAATTGGGTAAGGTTGATCAGTCCTTAAGGACGACAATCTGATGATTGAGAAGGTCGTATACTTCCTCGAGGTATAACTTTAACGCATCATATTCCAGGGCGCTAAACTTGACTTCGTCAAATTTTATTTCAAAACGACTTTCCAGCTTGTCGGTATTGTAGCTCGTCACATATTCCATAAACGATTGATTGCCTTCCAGTCTCATTCTCCTGGAAGGAGGTAGGCTGGCAACCGAAAGCGCAGAGTCCAAATTTAGATTTAGAATTGTACGCTCGTGCATTTTAAGTGGTAAAACCACAGGATTGGTTCGGATAGAGTCTTCTAGATACCTTTGGTTAAAGAATGAGTAGGGAACCGGGTGGACCGAGAGTTCTTCCTGATCAAGTGAAGGCTCAATATGAAAATACACGGTATTTTCAAACGGTTCGTTGAGGTTTTTTACATTATTAAATTTGACAGAGTCAATGCGAATGTCCCGGCTCAAAGCTTCTGCCCTTGTTTTCCAGTATTGTGCTGATGGGTCAGCGGCCAGGGAGTTCCGTTCATTAAAGGCATCATAGCCCATAAATGATGCGGTAATGCTACCACTGGCAGAGAAATCCCGGGCAACATTCATATTAATCAGCAAGGTACTGCTGGATTCGAAATCGGGTAGAGATAACCAATCTCCTTTAAAATTTTTCAAACGAACAGCCAGATCTTTTCTTATACCATAGTCAATCCAGCCAGGTGCCAGCCTCACCTGCCCACAATCCACATAAACATTCTTGTCTCTCAGTTGCACTTCGATAATAAAGTGATTGAATTGATTGACATTGGGAATGTCGACATATACCGGATGTTGATCCGTGGTGTTAACCAAAACCGGATATGCATCAAATCCTACCTCTACCAGCAGGGCCAGCATAGCCATGTTTAGTGCTGCTTTATTGACCGTTTTTTGTATTTGCATTTCCCTGATGCTGTGTGAGGGAAATAAACCATAAGATCCATCCCATTGAAATTGGCTATGAATAAATTCATACAGCTTCAAAATGAAAAGTTCGTCTGCATAATTGGTCTTGACGATATCTTCAGCTTCCTCCAGCATCCATCTGTACTCTGACTTTGAGCGATATTGCCGTCCAAAGTATTCATTGGCAGAAAGGTCGGCACACTGTTCTGCCCAGGAAGGCAGGTAGGCTCCTTCATCACCGACAAAAGCTTCGGTCAGATTCAGAATATGAGTAGGACGAATCTCTATGAGCTCCGGAGAAAAAGGTTCCTGTACATAAGGAGGAATGTCAGCAAAGGAGACTTTCTTTCCATGTAAGGGTATCTTTCCTCTGACAAGACCATTTCTTCCAACATCAAATACCGAATCCAACGCCATTTCCTGGACTATGTAGCTCCGATCTGTAATATGATCGGCATAACTAAATGTTTTAGGGAATAGAAAGGATATCTCACTTTCCTTAACCGGAAATGCATACTGAAGTCTCCATAAGTGCATCTTGGCCGTCACATCAGAATGAATAGTATAACTTATTTCCAGGGTGTCCCGAACATCAAGGTCATCTGCCGTCAAAATATATTCAGTCCAGGTAGCATCAAAAGGTTGCATTTTGAAAGAATCTCTGGGGAAGAATATACTGTCATCACGTTGCGTATGGATCCAGACCCTGGCATCGATCAGCTCATCATTTTCCTGGTTGGAGGTTTCGATGATAATGTTCTTGAGAATTTCAGCATCAGCCTCATTCCCGGGTACAATCTTATACCGCCGCTCGAACTGCCAACGAATGTTATCCAGGTCACCGAAGTCCAAGGAATAACTACCATGGTCACTGATCATGGCTGTTTCCTGGGCCTCTAAAGACAGACATGGAACGCAGAAAAAACAGATGAGGGTGATAATGATAATGCGGGACATACAATTCTCATGAAAACGGGAGTTCAAAATAGCTAAAATTACTGGAACTCGCCACCGGGTTTACCGGATGATGACCTTTGGTACAGTTCACCAGGAAGGTTATGACTGATAGATCATTCCCGGAAGTGGTTTAGTGAAATTTTTTGTCCAGTGACTCAAGGACCAGGTCCCATAGGTGTTCGTATGGGATAATTTCCATTTCGAATGCCTGGTTAGATCGTTCATTATCTTCCCCAAGGCGTTTTAAATAGGGACCTGCATGGCGTACTACAGCTACTTTGTGAAACTGTCTCTTTGGTACCTGTAGCAACATCTTTATAAAGCAATTAGAACGGTAATTGGTATCCTTTCTCAGATACCGTGTACTGTACTTCTCAATCGCTTCGATCTGGTCACTTAACTGGTCATAGGCACCGTGATGGATCAAAATCAGAATCTGAATAATCAGCACAGGGATATTATAACCTCTCTTATCGGATGAGTACTTAGGCACTTCATTGAGAAACTTCTTGATTCGGAACGATTTGAGGTGGTCAGATTTATCCAGGCGGCCCACTTTGTGCAGGTAGTAAAGGTAGGCTTGTGCGAGGCGCCAGAACTCCAGTCGGGTTTCGGCCTGATATTCAAACTCTTTTGCAGCCAGTACATCAGTGACAATACCCAGTGCCTTGTTGTATTTTTTGGTATGCATGCAGAGCAGGAAAAAGAGTTCATTGGTCTTAAACCAGCGAAGGGTTCCCGGTTCGAAAAGACGTAAGCACTTTCGAGCAATCTTTTGACCGTTGACATAATCACCCAATTTGGCCAGGTGTAAAAGTTTGTTGTAATAGTAAGTACCCAGGAAATGGGGAGAAACATTGGGTTTCTTGCTAAAAAACCGGATTGCCTGATCACAATTTTCCACTACGCGTTCATGATTGTTCTCCAGGGCTTCAACCAGGTTGATCAGGCCGAATCGCATCAGATGCAGTCGGAAAGTCTTTATTTTCTTCCCCACCTCTTCCAGTTCGCCAATGTACTGCTGGGCAAGCTTCCGGGTCTCCTTATCAAGTACAAGATTTTTCTTAAACCGGACATGGATTTCGTCATAATAGTCCACTGCCATCAGTTCAGCTTCGAGAATTTGTTCATTCGCTTTGAGGGCGTCTTTATATTTCTTGTAAGATCTTATATCACCGGTATAGAGGGCATGATGATTTTTGAGCAACCTCAGGAGTTCCACGACCACATCAATGATTTCAAATTTCTGAGCCTTTGACAAAGTCCGGGTAGCCAGTGATATGGCTGATTTTCGCGCATAGCGTCCCAGGAGCATCCTAACTACGACCAGCTCCTTATTACACTGATAGAACGCTTTCTGTGCATCGCTAAACTTAGGGTTGTTTACATCAATGAAGAAAAGTGTATTGAATAAACGATCCCTGAGTTTGGATTTTAGTTTTCGATATTGCCCTCTTTGGGCAGGATTTTTGTAGAAATATTTTGCTGCCGAGTCGTCATCCAGGATCTCATCTGACAATATCTTGTCATACAGGTCATAGACTCGATCGTCTCCATTCTGGTGGTCAAGGGTAGGAATATCCTTGATCTTATTTTTAGAAACCACCTTTACCAATTCACGAAGGTCCTCCATTTCGTATATCGTAATATGTTGATAATCAATGTTTACTTGATTAAATATACAAAATATTGGAGAAAGCTGATAGGAACATTTTGACGCAAAATGTCCTATTATGAAGCATGTATACCCTTTAACTTTGATGTAAAGATATAAAAGCAAGTGACATGTTACATATTCTCTTCACAATCTTACTTTCGATATCCTCAATGACCATGGTACCGTCAAACCGGTCATTTGAGAAGCAAGGAATAGAGCCGGAACCTGTTGAAGTTCAAATGGGTATAGGCGAGGAGGATCTGACAGGATGGAATAACGGATAACTTTTCTATATACTACGGATTTGAGTGTTTAATAAGTGCTCGCAGTTCTCCACTGCGGGCTCTTTTTTGCATTGTAAAGTTACGGTTTTGAGTGTGTTTAAATCACCCTATGTATGTATTACATTAGGGTGATTTTGTTTTGACAGGTTTTATTTGATACTGCCTGTTAGGTGACCTGATGAATTTCCTTATCATTAGCCCTCCAAACTTCAGATCATATTGGTCATGATATATCCGTCACTGAGTCAGTCATTAATTTTGTTGGTTAAGTTGATGCTCTGGTCACTGCTAATGGGGTTGCCTTTGCTGGCAGCACAACTTTCTGGATACGACAATCCGGATCTTACATCATTTCTGACCATGGTCGGTTACTCCTTTCCATTTGTTTTTGTGATCAATGAATTTCAAAGACGTGTCAATGGCCAGGGCGAAACTCCTCATACTTTCCGATTTGACAGTATATCGGTTTATCTCTTTCTGGTCCTGGTCCCTGTGACCATCGCGATAGGCCTTGTGAATGAACAAATAGCCGTACTCATCCCGGGTACTGAGGCACTGGAAGAGATGATGAATGACATGTTAACTCCCTCCACGTTCACATTTTTTACCGTAGTGCTGTGTGCTCCGATTCTGGAGGAGATACTTTTTCGCGGTATTCTGTTGGATCGCTTTCTTCGTTACATGTCACCCGGATCTGCTATTTTCTGGAGTTCCCTGTTCTTTGGGGGTGTCCATATGATTCCTGCCCAGGTGGTATCGGCATTTCTGGCGGGCCTGTTCATAGGCTGGTTATATTGGAGAACGAGATCCCTGTGGGCGTGTATGCTGGTTCATTCTGTCAACAACTTGCTGAGTTATGGCATGTTTGTTTACTACGGCGACATTACGACCAATGAAATTATTGATCAAGCCACCTTGATTAAGGTCCTGTCCATCTCGGTTCTGCTTCTGATTTGTGGAATCTGGATCATTCATCGTCGCACGACCGTTACTGAAACAAATAACAGTATCAGCAGAAAAGCATTTTAGGCAAGTCGCCTAAGAATCGAACGACAATATTCATACATTTACCATACTTTTCTAATCAAGATTACAAGTACATGAGTTTGGTCGAAATGAAAGTTCCTACAATTGGTGAGTCAGTGACTGAAGTTACACTCTCTGAATGGCTTAAGTCCAATGGTGACTATGTGGAACTTGATGAACCTATTTGCGAATTCGAATCTGACAAAGCTACCCTGGAGTTTCCTGCCGAAGCAGCCGGCAAGTTGATTTGGGTCGCCGAAGAAGGAGACGACCTGGAGATTGGAGCTCTTGTGGCTAAAATTGACACTTCCGCTGAAAAACCTGCAGGTACTTCCTCGAAAGAAGACAAATCAGATGATGCATCTGCTACCAATGAGGCCGGGGCAGAATCCGGCTCAGATACAGACAAAGAGTCCAAAGGGGGTACCTATGCAGAGGGACATCCTTCACCTGCTGCAGCCAAGCTCATGGCCGAGCATGACCTGAATCCGGATACGGTATCCGGTACCGGCAAGGATGGCAGAATTCTCAAAGAGGATGTTGTGAAGGCAATAGATGCTGCATCTGATTCGGAGAAAAAAGATACTTCACCTGAGAAAAGTGAGGAAAAAACTCCTGATCATGTGGCTTTCAGCAGGGAAGTGAGGAGAGAAAAGATGTCCCGGATGCGGCGTACGATAGCTTCGCGACTGGTGTCGGCCAAAAACAATACGGCTATGTTGACCACCTTTAACGAGGTGGATATGACCGGGATCATGCAAATGAGAAAGACCTATCAGGAGAAATTCGTTGAGAAATATGGGATTAAACTGGGTTTTATGTCTCTGTTTGCCAAGGCTTGTGCACAGGTTCTGATGGAGATGCCACAGGTCAATGCTCAAATTGATGAGGATCATCTGATCTTTCACGATTATGTGGATATTTCAATTGCGATCAGCACACCCAACGGTCTGGTGGTTCCACCGGTTAAGAATGTTGAATCCCTGGGTTTTCATGAGATTGAACAAGCTATAAAGGATCTTGCCGTTAAAGCGAGAGAAGGAAAGCTCACCCTGGACGAAATGCGGGGTGGTACTTTTACCATAACTAATGGCGGGATATTCGGGTCAATGCTGAGTACTCCTATCCTCAATGAGCCTCAATCAGGCATCCTGGGCATGCATAATATTGTAGAAAGACCGGTTGCTATTGACGGAAATGTGGAGATAAGACCTATGATGTATGTGGCACTTTCATACGATCATCGTGTGATTGATGGAAGTTCTTCGGTTACCTTTCTCGTAAAGATCAAGGAACTCCTGGAGGATCCGGTAAAACTTTTGATGGGACTTTAGTGTCTGAAGGAGACGCATTGATTTACTAAATGTAGAAGAACAACAACATATGACCCCTTCAGGGTCAGGGATTATATCTCTGGAATAATCCGGGATAAACAGTGAACCCTTTCAGGGACATGCTGTATGTCGGGACCCGTTCTTGTTGCTTACAATGAGCAATTATCTAAAGAAATTACAGGTCGTCACTAACTCATTTCGCCTTTGAGTTTTTCGGCATTTTCAGCTACCTGCAAGGCTTCCAGTATCTCATCGAGATCACCCTCAATCACTTTGTCAAGACTGTACAGGGTCAGATTGATTCGATGATCCGTGACCCGGTTTTGCGGATAGTTGTACGTTCTGATCTTGTCCGAGCGGTCTCCGCTTCCCACGAGGGATTTTCGCTTGGCAGCCTGCTCACTCTCGTAGGCATTCTTTTGTGCTTCAAAGATCTTTTGATACAGTCTTTGCAGTGCTATTTCCCTGTTCTTAATCTGTGAACGACCATCGGTACTTTCTGACACTGCTCCGGTGGGAATGTGGGTAAACCTGACTCCGGATTCTGTTTTATTGACGTGCTGACCCCCAGCACCACTGCTGCGAAAGGTATCTACTTTCAGGTCCGATTTTTTGATGTCGACATCTTCCATTTCGAGTTTGGGCATGACCACTACAGTTGCAGCAGAAGTATGTACCCTGCCCTGCGATTCCGTCTGGGGAACTCGTTGTACGCGGTGTGCACCGGATTCAAATTTAAGTTTTCCAAATACCTGTTTTCCGGAAACCTCGATGACAATTTTACTGTAGCCACCTACTGAACCCTCATTTACAGTTAATGTCTCTTCTTTCCATCCTTGCTTTTCAAAATACTTTGAATACATCCGGTACAAATCTCCGGCAAAAATAGCAGCTTCATCCCCACCTGTTCCTGCCCTGATTTCAAAGATTACATCCTTGGAATCCTCAGGATCCTTGGGTATGAGCAGATATTTGAGTTCTTCTTCTGTCTGTTCTTTTCTGACCTCGAGTTCGTCCAATTCCAATTGGGCCATTTCCTTCATTTCCTCATCCGGTTCGTCTAGCATTTCCCGGGTAGACCGGATGCTTTCCAGTATTAGGCGGTAGTCCTGATACTTGGATACGACTTCCTGCAGGTCCTTATATTCCTTATTGATCCTGGTGTATCTGTCCATATCAGCCAATACACTGGGGTCAGCCATCTGTTCTTCCAGCCGTTTATAATGCGATTGAATTTCCTGAAGTTTGTCTAGCATGTATGTCTTGAAAATTGGAGGTGATGGGTATGAAATGAAATGGACCCTCAAGTCCGGCAGGTGCACCAGATGGTGTCAAAAGGAAGAAGCTAGTTCTGGACCGGGTTAATGATGTATGCGTACTTTATCCTTGATACTTTGGATGAACTCAGGTGTAACTTTTGGACGGATAACACTTCCCCTTACGAATTCCCTGAAGTTTCTTTCATTTTTGAGAAGCCGCTCATATTCCGGATTGTCTTCTACACTTTTCATGACCTCTTCCTCAGCCTCCTTAGTCAGAGCTTTGTCGAGCATCATGTCTATTTTCTTTCTAAAGTCTTCGTAATCTTCAAACGCACGCATTACACAGGTTTTAAATTTAAATAAGAGTCTTTAGAGGGTGCTTTAAACCGAGTCTAACATTAGTCCTGGTTCAATGATCGGGCGAAAAAGTAAGAAACATTTTTCTATTCACTTTCTCCTCCACTGGATTTTTCTCCCCGCTGATCTCTGTAGCCCTGAGACTCAGCATACTTGCGCAACTTTTCCTTTAGCATATTTCGTGCCCGATGTAACCTGGATCGAACCGTTCCGATCGGAATATCAATAATTTTTGCAATTTCTTCATAGGTAAATCCCTCCACATCGCATAAAAGGATCACCGTTCGAAAATCGATCGGCAATGAATTGATTGCAATGGTTACTTCATCGCCCAGAAGACTTTCAAATATCTCTGACCGCAGGTCCTGATATTCGGCAATATGGGTGTCATCTTTATCCTGATACCCAATAAATTCTTCAAAATCAACCTGTGCCGGTCTTCGACTTTTCTTCCGGTACTGGTTGATATAGGCGTTCTTCAGAATCTTAAACAACCAGGCTTTGGCATTCGTTCCCTCCACATAGGATTGAATGGCCCGGTAAGCTTTGAGAAATGTTTCCTGGACCAGATCTTTGGCATCCTCCTCACTATAGGTAAGATGATAGGCAAACGTGGTGAGTGCATCAATGTGGGGTAGTAATTCCCTTTCAAAGAGTTCGTCTCCTTCCGATCCAGCTTGCTTTTTGGCCATGGTTGGCTAAAATAGGTTTTTTAGATCGCATCATTACATCATGACCTAGCTGAATTGGGTTGTTCAAACTCTCAATCGATGGTTTATGGCAGGTTTCCGGTGAGAATGGTAAATTCGAAATGCTATCAACATGAGTTAAGATGAAAGGGATATTGATATTTGCATTGGTGCTGGGGTTTTTACCCTCAATGATGATTGCATCCGGTCCGGTCGAACTTGGTGAGGTACAGTGGTTGAGAAGTATGGAAGATGCCCGGCAACAGTCGAAGGTGGATCACAAACCCATTTTTATCCTGTTCCAGGAGGTCCCGGGTTGTATCACCTGTCAGCGCTTTGGTAGCGAAGTACTGGGACATCCATTGATCGTTGAGGCGATTGAGACCTTTTTTGTCCCACTTGCCATTTTTAATAACAAAGGAGGAAAAGACAAAACTACTCTCGACTATTTTGGTGAGCCGAGTTGGAATAACCCTGTAGTCCGTATCGTGGATTCCGGCTTGAAGGATATTAAGCCCAGACTTTCGGGAAAGTACTCAGCAGCGGATGTAGTAGCCTACATGATTGCTGTCATGGAACAATCTGGTAACAGGGTGCCACAGTATCTTACTATGCTCTCTGAGGAACTCGATGCACGTCAACGGGGGCTGGAAAAGGCCACTTTTAGTATGTTTTGCTTTTGGACGGGTGAAAAGGAACTGGGGAAGTTGCCAGGTGTAATTGAAACCGAAGCCGGCTTCATGGACCGTCATGAAGTGGTGAATGTATGGTACGATTCTGAAAAAATCTCTCTCCGTGAGATTATCAAAGAAGGGACTGCAACACATTGTGCCGATGCAGCCTACCTGGCTGATTCACGTCTGAGAAAGGAAGCAACTGATCTGATGAAACCCGAACAACTCAGGGAAGAAAAACAATTCAGTCCCGACAGCCAACCCAAATACTATATGTCACGTACCATTTATCGAATGGTACCTATGACCGCCATGCAGGCAGTAAAGGCAAATGCTCTCATTGGCCAGGGCCTAAACCCGGAAGAGATCCTGTCTCCCCGACAAATAGCCATAGCGCGGTATGCCCATACGAACCAGGCAAGCTGGACGTCAGCCATAGCTGCTGAGGACTGGAAAGGACAATTTTTTAAACGGTGGCAGAAAGTGCAAAGCTCCATCTGAATGATCTGCACAACTGGATGTAACTGCAGGCAGCTATTCGATCAAAACCTTATAAGACCCAGCTTCTTTCTGTCTTTTTACATGTAATATGTATTCTCCGGATGGCAGCCCGGACACATCCAACTCGGAAGTACCTCCATCGAAAGTTTGATCAAATATTAATTTGCCCTGCATGTCGAATAACCTCGCTCTTGACAGACCATTATAACCCTCCGCTAGTTCGATCCGAATCCGATCACTGGCCGGATTGGGAAAAACCCTGGCTTTGAGCGTCAGAAAATCCCGGGATGAGACCGAAGTGTTGATCAAAATAGAAAGCGAAGTAGGTGCAATCCAGCCCCCACCGTCATCCATCAGGGTAAAACTAAACTGATCTGCAAGGGTGTCGTTTCCAGTGTGAGTATACTCGAGAGCACCGGTATTTATATCCTCCTGGCTGAACTGGTCACCCACGCTGAGCAATACCGAATTAAGCAAAAGCTCACCTTTTACGGGTGATTGGGTAATGGTATATACAAGGTTCTCTGGTTCGGTCTCATCATCAATTGCCTGAATGTAGGTATCATCAACAATAGTAGTACCGGCAAAAAGTGCTTCCACCGTATCGAGCCTTTCGTAAGTCGGTGCCGTAGGGAAAAGACTGCCACATACTTCCAACTGCCATCCACTAATGACCCCTCCACTTCCAATGGCGGAATCAATAACCTGAAGGGTCCAGTTACCCAGGATATCCTTGCCATTAAATGAGTCCAGGGATTCCTCCGGGCTGAATGTCTGTCCCGAAAAACTACTCTGACAATCCAGGTCCATCTGAGATTCACTATCAAAACCAAAAGTGAATTGCCGGTTGGAAAATCCGCATTGGCGGTTTACCAGATTAACGGCAGTACTATCAGGTCCCACCAGGTTGAAAATCAGGTCTCCAAATGATTCGTGAAACCCATCAATGGACACTACATTAATATCACTGACCATCCCACCAGTATTGATTTCGATGGATGATTCCACCGGAACAATGACACTTTGAGAAATATTTTGAGGCAAATCTGTGGCACTGAATTGTTCACATGCCAGGTTAACTGTCTGAAAAGTTCCGAGATCGGTATAATCACCTGCTGCACAACTGTTGAATGGTTGCAGCCTCCAATAGTAAATCGTATTTACTTCCAGGGAAGTGTCTATCGTATACTCTGTCTGGGACAGGTCGGGGAAGGAAATTGTATTTTCAAGAAACGAAGGAGTCGTAGAAACCTCCAGGCGGTACCCATCGGCCCGGGCACTGCCCGACCAACTGAATGTGGGTCTCGTGTCCAGGCCTGACTCACCGTCTTGAGGAGAGGCCAGGGTCAGGTCGCTAAAGTCAGTACTGATGGATGAAACCAGAATGGTTCTGGCAATCGAGTCTCCGGCAGAACTTACCGTGGCAATCGTCATTTCGTAATTACCACCTTCTGTTACTGCAGTGAAATCCAGGGTGAGATCAACAGGGTCACCGGGTGCTATCCTCGCAGGAGCATCGACTGACACAGAAGCGGGTTTGTCCACAATCACAATATCCAGACTGTCATCAAAGTCACCCAGGGTAAAAGTCACTATCTCTGCAGTTGTTTCTGAAGGGAGGCAAATTTCCTGTTGATGGGGTATCACATCAAAGGCAAATCCTGCCTGATTAGCAGGTCTGATGATTATGTCCTGATCATTAATATCATAGAAGACATTATTAGAAGCAGCCACCATGATCCGGGCACTATCCGTACTGATCTCGGGGATTAATATAGGCTCCGAGCCGTCATTTGTCGTTCCCAACAACAATGTATCGGTGTACGTGAAGCCACCATCGGTTGAAAGAAAGATATCTACGCTTTTGCAGTTGACAGGTGCCAGGTCCGTACCAGCCACTTCCCAGTTTAGCGCCATATAGTCACCTGCATGCAGTGTGTCAGGGAAGGTGTCCGTTATATAGAATGGGCCGGCATCAGCAGTTGCCCTGAAGAACATCTCGTCCCAGGCAACACCACCGCCTTCAAGATTATTATCTCGTACAGTTGCTCTGAATGTCAGTTTACGATCATAGGTTGGTAGCACCTCTGTCCGATTGTAGTTGTTGTTTATGACAGAGGAAATTCTGGGGAAATACCGGGTAGGTGAAGTAGAAGGGGTGACCGATCGGAAAATGGGAGCATCCCCCTGTGGATCCCCAATGGAAGTCATGCCGGCATTGCCTACCCCGGGGTCATATTGTTCCCAGTTATAGGTAAGTGAGTCATCATCGGGGTCTGACCCAACAGCACTTAATCGAAAGGGTGTTTCAATCGGTATATAGAATCCATCTGGATGAAGAATATCAATGGATGGCTGCTGATTGGTAATAGTACTTACCTGAGCACAACCACTACCTCCTCCTGATTGAGTATAAAAGTAAATGTCTTCTATAGAGTTATTATGGTAATACGGATCCTCACGGTTCTGTGTATTCTGATTTCCACAGCTGCCCGCATAGGACATGATGGTAGTACCACTGCCGGGCTCAAAGGCAGTACTCCCGTTAAACTGATTATCAGGTGCGTTGGGACAATTGTTCCAGGTATGTTCGGCTCCAAATTGATGACCCAACTCATGACATACAACACCTATGTAAAAACGGTCAGTAGTAGTTATTTCGCAGGATGATCCAAACCCTTTTAAACTACCACACACTGTTCCTACACCTCCGGATGTTCCTACCACATTCGAGCACTGTGTGGCAAATACATGACCTATATCATAGGCATCGGAACCGAGTTCTGCCAGTAAATAATTGTTGTTTTCCAGAGCTAGTTGACTGGCATTTCCGTTGGTAAATGGATCAGTTTGTCCGTCAAAGAAGATCAGGGAATCATTGTTTTCTATCAGCTCAAGGCGTATGGCCAGTTCGCTCTGGAGAACAAAGTTGATACGATCCAGCGCCACATTCATCGCATCAAGGACACCTTCAATCGTGCCTCCATGGCGTTGTCCGTACTCTCCCGTACAGGCCAGGGCAAATCGGTATGTAGACAGATTAACCGCCTCTACCTGGTTGCGTTTGAAGGGAGAGCGCTTCGGTTTTTCATTGACAAATTTATTTACATCATCCGGAAAGCTATGCTCATGGGCTTCGTACAGGGCTCTTACCTCAGGATCTACCTGGTAGTCACGGGTGTAGTAACTTATATAATATACTCTGCCTTCGGACTGATAGGGGTCCAGGTATACCTCTCCGTCAGGATGGTCAATAACACCATGTAAACCCGATGGTCCCATACTTATCCTGCCTCGGATAAGGGCATTGTCCGGACTTTCGATCAGGTAGGATTTTACTCCGGGGTACCTGGCAGCCAGCCTGGGGTGAAAATTGGTTGACTCCTTCAATGTGAAGGTATTGATACTTCCGTCAGGAAGGGGCAGACTAATGGTATTTCGGCGGGCGGTAGATGCCAGATCATCGGTGTCAGCAAGGGCCAGATGATACTGACTGGGCATTTTACCTGATAGGGCTATTCTGTCTGGATTAATCGTGGTCCATTTCTGACCATAAGTAGTCAGACTGAGGACAAGGATGGACAAAGAGAGTAAGAAAAGTCTGGTCATGCGAGTAAAATTATCAATTTGGCTTGTTACACGGCTAGAAAAATGCACTTACCTGGGCCCGGGCGGTATGTACCACGGCCGCATCCCGGCTTTTTCTACCATCATATGAGATATTCAAACGGATATTATTAGCCAGTTTCCGATCGTAAGAGATTCCCCAGATCCAGTTGGTGCCATTTTTTAATCCCTCCAGCATAGCAAACTCCAGAGCTGTATTACGTTTGCCCGTGTAATCAATTAAAACCAGGGAAAATCGCGTTCTGAGGGACGAGGTTGTTACCTGACTCAGGGTGCTTTCGAGGTTTATGTCATGAATGAATGCTTCTTCTCCATTTTCTACCGGGTAATTGATTTTGCGTGAGTACCGGTATCTTGAAGTTATTCTGAACTTTGTTCCGGGCTGCCAGGTCAGTTCGGGTTGAATCTCAAATCCCTTGATATCGTAATCCTTATTGTCAAAAGCTTCACTATCCTGCTTGTTGAGTTCTCCGGCAATAGTGGCGAGACCACTGAACTGACTGTTGATATTGACTCGTGATCTCAGTATATGCCTCATGGTAATCTTACTCTCATATCCACTGGTCAACACAAATCGGCTTCTAAAGTCATTCCACTCATATTGAATGTCATAGGTGGGATTGCTGCGATTGAAGTAAAGCACATTGCGGATCTGCGAGTTTAGTGACACCAGGGAACTGTCGGCGATGTCATATTGGAAAGGGTTCCAGAGAGATACACCGGAATTCTGAAGGTTTTTACGTTGAATCCTGATGGTTCCCTGATCTGAAAATTTACTCCAGAAACGATCCTGGGCAAAGAATCGACGGGCATCAATCGAGAAGCTTTCGTTGAAGAGAATATTATTGGTGGCTATGTATTCATTACTAAGCACATTTACCCTAATGTACTCAGCCTGTTCTGGAAATGCAGCGATTTCAAATTCACTGATTTGCTGAATACCATCTTCATTGAGATCTATCCAGGTATATACACCCTGGCCGGGATTAACCTTAATATACTGGAAGGTTCTTCGGGGTTCCTGTCCCGAGCTCACCTCATAGCTGGTCGTAGTTCGGATCCCCCCTTTGAATAGATTGAATCTGTGATTAATGCGCCCCAGGTAGTTGATACCTCCTTGTAAGGCTGTAGAAACCGGAATGGCTACTTGCAGGTTACGGATAGTCAGCGTAGCATCCAGAACAGATTTGTTGTTGGAGTTCCAGGTACCGGATAAGGAGTAATCATCAGCATCTGCAGACTTCTCGAATTCATCCCCTACCGGGGTATAATCAAACCGTTTTTGATAGGTCACCTGAAAACTGAGGTTCTCGCCTGCTTTGCGTTGGAGATAGATCCTACCCAGGTCATAGTAGAAGCTGCTGGGTGCCAGGGTGTCGACAGCTAAATCGTTTCGCTTATTCTTCTCTTCTTCGAAATAGAATCCCAGTACCCAGTCCTTACTTTCACCAAAGGCTTGAGAAATATCCAATTTAGGCCGGGTGAAAACAGTCTGAAACTGTAGATCTTCGGAGAGAGTTTGATCAAATTCTCCGCGGGCATTAAATCCACCTTTGCGAAATTGGAAGGCACCAACATGTTTGTGTCCTTCATAGATCTCTGATTTAAAAAACCCTCCATAACGATAGGATATGGACAGATTTTCACCGGACTCAAGTGAAATCAGAGCATGGGCAAGTTGTTCCTTGCTCTTGGGCAGGGTCTGTAGGTTCCAGTCCCGGTCAAACTCCTGGTTGCGAAACGGCTTTAGTGTTTCAAAATGTTCTGAAACCAGCTCATGCCTCAATTCGGTACGGATCTGCAGTGGTCTTTCGGGTTTGTTCTTATTGAGATCAAATGTCTGTGCATATCCGTTGGTCATCGCAAAGCCGAAATCATCCTCATCATCGAGGCTGGAGAACCGGTTCTGGTCAAATCTCGATACAGATACTTCGGAAATGATTTCTCCCTGTCCCAATCTGTAGGCCCCTCCCAGAGAAAACATTTGACGCTGTTTGGGAGCGGTCAGTTGAGTAACCGGTTGGTAAGAACCCCGGCTCTCCCCGGTGATACTATCAGGTGAAATCCATGCGTATACTGACCCATTGGCGTCTTCCGAGACGGGAATGTAGTTACCCTGTCCCGGCCCCATGTAGGTAAACCTGGCAGTATAACGAGCATTAGCCGGATCAATACTTCGTACCAGGATATCCTGAAAACCCATGGTGTCAATAAGCTTGTACATAACGATGTTTTCATCAAAGCCTTCGGGTCTCAGTTTGACAGAAGGGATAAAAGCACCATCGGTACTGTCACCAAGTTCAGCCAGATAGCGCTTGTCCTCAGCATCGAGATCGAGAAATCCCGAGGACTGTTTGCCATCCTGTTCGCTGTACGCATTGAATTGTAGGTTGAAGCGGTCATGGTAGATCCCGGTTTCGACGGTAAAGATGGACCGGTTGTAGTTTTGGTCTGAGTATTCATATTCTGCAATGACCCTGCTGTCCTTGGTGATGATTCGATTAGCAGTAAAGGTTATCTCTCCCGCATTATAATCGATGATGTAATCTTTGTCCAGGCCCCTCACCAGCAGCCTTCCATCCAGGTATATGCGTTCGCTGTTTGCCAGGATGATTAAGAACCTCTCGTTATTATTGCCCTGCAGGCGGTAGGGGCCCTGGTTGCCTTCCTGGGTCGACACATTAATCCGGGCAAATTGACCCCTGGTGCTCCCGGCTCCTGCAGCTGAGACCACTTTAGCACCGTTTTTCAGTGTGGTTT
>JAUILF010000072.1 GCA_030433135.1 Bacteroidia bacterium
GGCCAAAGCATCCAGGATTTGCGTTTGATAATCTATCTGACTGATGCCGACATTCTCAAACTGTCCCTGCAGATCGACCAATTGCCCGGTCAGCCTTTGCAACTGCTTGAGGTTGACCGGTGTGTCATTGATGAAAGCCCTGGATTTGCCCGCCGGGTTAATTTCACGACGAATCAAAACCTGGGGAGCAAAATCGAGATCCTCTGTTTCAAAGAAATCCCTCAGGTCCAGTTTGCTGATATCAAAGGACCCCTCGACAATGCATTTCTCTTCACTGTTAAGTAGTGATTTTGTATCCGCACGTTCACCTAGTATCAGGCCCAGGGCACCAAGCAAGATCGTCTTGCCGGACCCGGTTTCACCAGTGATGATATTTAAACCATCACAAAAGCGAAGGGTAACCTCTTCGATAATGGCGTAGTTGCGGATGTATAGCTGTATTAGCATGCCGAAATTTACAAATGTTGTTTCACCAGTTCCATCAAAGGTTGCTCACCGGGTTTGTCGGGAAATAACGGTTTTAGTCCAATGCTCTCCTCAATAGCTCTGCTGGTGCTGCTTCCGATGGCAAAGATAGTTTGACCTGGTTGCACTTGGTACCGATTAAGGTATGTTTTTGCATTCATGGGACTGGTAAAAACCAGATAATCACATGTTGGCAGGCTGAAATCTTCCTTGCTACGGTTGTCGTATACTACCAGGTCCAATGTTTTTACACTACCCGGTAAGACCTTTTGTACGGACCTTACGGAAGTCATCGCCCGTACAAAGGCAATTCTTTCACCAAGCGCAACCATCTGCAGAGCCCCGGCTGTCAATGTAGACTTGCCATTGCCGGTAAAATGGACGATATCTACATATTCCTGAAGTATTTTGGAGGTCTTTGGTGCAAATGCAGCCATTTTATAGGACGATAGATCCATATTCAATTGCTGCACGAAGAAATGACGCACTCCCTGTTGACTGTAAAAAAACAACCAGTCACAATCCGGCAAGGCATCTATCGGCACTAATTCAAACTCGAGGAGAGACATATCATGTATCTCCAAACTGTCTTCCAGATCATGAAAGGGACTGTCAGGATCGAGATTTCTTGAAATAAACAGCTTTTTCTTCCCGCTCATAGTCTAAAACAGATCGTCGAGATGGCGATCACTAAGCAATTTGTTGAAACAGCGGGATATGGCCATGATGTCCTTTTGGGCATTTCCACTCCCTTCAAATCCGACATTGAAGAGTTTTCCATGCAATTCATTGAGTGTTGGCCATTTATAACCACCATTACGACCCTTGATTCTACAGAAGTATGTGCTTTCCCGCATCAGGCAAAACCGTTCCGTCTGCGACATTTTATGTGGCATATTGTTGCGATAAAATTCAGCCAACACTACGTTTTCGTTGTACTGAAGATTAAAGGCAAACACATACACAGCCTTTTCCAGGGTTTTATTAAAATGTTCGAGCACGGTTTTGATGTCCACACCCTTTTCTCGAATCTCATCCTCTGTCAGGCCTGCTCTTCTCAGTGAATCGGGATCGATGTCCATTCCTACCGGATTGACAAGATAGTCCACATCCTCCACCAGGTCACCTTTCTTATCGTACAGTAGCCAGGCAATATGTATGATTTTGGGCCAGCTAAACGTGTCCGTGAAGTCAGCCTTCCAATTCTTGGGTTTGCCATTGGTAGACACATCGTATAAAAGGAACATAAATCAGGATTTTGTCAGTTGTTCAACGACGGATTCTGCCAGTCCGTCTACGGTACTTAGGGAAATATTGTAGAATTTCAGTTCATGATCAAGAGAAGGAGCATAGGCAGTCCAAACATGAAAATAGTTCATTTGATCCTTCACACAATAGGCTCCCAGAGGAAGATGACAGCCTCCTTCCAGGAGTTTAAGGATCTTCCTTTCCACGTTGGATAAGATGGCCACTTCCCGGTGATGGATTTGCTGAACCAGGTTCCTCATTTCCACTCTATCTTTTTTAACCTGGTATGCCAGAATACCCTGTGCCGGAGCAGGTACAAATTCACGGGGATTTAGTCTGATGACGTGCAAATCCCCTAGATCCAGGTCTAATCTTGTCAACCCGGCAGCTGCCAGCACGATGGCATCTGCCTTCCCTTCACGCAATTTGTTGACTCTCGTTGGCACATTGCCACGCAAATCCACCAGGTGTAGGTCACGACGCAAATGAAGAAGTTGTGCTTTACGTCGGTTAGAGGATGTACCCACCCTGGACCCTTCTTTCAATTTCAACGTTTTAGTTTCATCAAATGAAGATGGTGATATCAGAAGCCAGTCTGCCGGATCTTCTCTTTGTGATAAGCCACCGATCACCAGCCGTGGATCCATTTCGGTAGGCAAATCCTTCATTGAATGTACGGCCAGGTCGATTTTTTCTGAGATCAGCGAATCCTCAAGTTCCTGTGTAAAGAAGCCCTTCCCCTCGATTTTGTCAAAAGAAAGGTGTTGTAATTGATCACCGCGAGTTGAAATCACTTGAATATGTACTTCATAACCGATTTTTTGCAACTCGGATTTGACAAAATGAGCTTGCCAGAGGGCTAGTTTGCTACCTCGTGTACCTATTGTGATGTGATTGCTCAAGCCTTTCTTATTTTTGCGTAAAATTATGCGAATTTACTCTTTTAGATACTACTTCCTTTCTAACCAATAGAGTGAGTTGGAGAACAAAATTTCTGCTATGGAAATAACAGCTGGTGAATTAGCAAACCTATTGAATGGCAAGGTGGTAGGTGACAAGGATGTAAGTGTGAATCGTCCTGCCAGAATTGAGGATGGAGAACCCGGTACGCTAACCTTTCTCGCCAATCCAAGGTACGAACCATATGCTTATACAACCGGCTCATCTATTATCCTGGTAAGTAAGGAATTCGAGCCTACCCGTGATATCTCTGCTGTCATGATCAGGGTCAATAATGTTTATGAGGCAATGTCATTGCTGGCAGAGAAGTTTGAGGTAGGAAGGAGTCGACCCACCGGTATCTCGAAGGACGCTAGAATTCATCCGGAGGCTGAGATTGGAGAGGGGGTATCCGTTGCTGAATTTGTGGTGGTGCGTAAAGGTGCCAAGATTGGGACAGGAACTATCCTGCATCCATTTGTAATGGTCGGTGAAAAGGTCACAATTGGAGATCGATGTGAAATGCACTCAGGTGTTAAGATCGAGCACAGTTGCGTGATTGGAAATGATGTGATCGTGCATGCCAATACAGTCATCGGTAGTGATGGTTTTGGCTTTGCGCCAACGGATGATGGTTACAAAAAAATTAACCAATTAGGTAATGTGGTTATTGAGGACCGGGTCGAAATTGGAGCTAATGTTGTAATAGACAGGGCATCGCTTGGATCAACCCTGATTTGTGAAGGCACCAAGCTTGATAACCTAATCCAGATTGCCCATAATGTTAGAATAGGAAAGCATACTGTCATTGCCGCCCAGGCAGGAGTTGCCGGAAGTACCAAGGTGGGAGATAGAGTCATGATAGGGGGGCAGGTTGGTATCATTGGACACTTGAATATTGCCGATGGTAGTCAGATACAGGCGCAAAGTGGAGTTACCAATTCGACCAAAGAGGGCGATCAACTCTGGGGTTCACCTGCGATGAATTTCAAGAAGTTTCTTAGAGTCTACGCTGCCTTTAAGAATCTAAACCATACAGTTGATGATTTGAAGGAGATCAAACGCACCATAAAAGACCTTGAAAACAAGTTAGAGCAGTTACAATCAGATAGTTAAAACCTGTATATTGTGGCCAATTCTAGAAGAAAGCGTGGATCCAACCAAGCAACGTACCATCGGCCAGCCGTGTTCTATCGACGGTATAGGCCTTCATACAGGTGAACATGTCACCCTTAAATTCCTGCCTGCCAGGCCCAGCTACGGTATTCGATTTAAACGTGTAGATCTCCCGGGACAACCGATACTTGCGGTAGATGTAAGTAAAGTGGTATCTACGAACAGGGGTACCACAATTAAGGAAGGGAGCGCACAGGTGAGTACAGTAGAGCATTTGCTGGCAGCTTTGGCAGGACTTTCCATCGACAATCTGGTAATCGAGATTAATGGACCGGAAGTAGCTATTATAGATGGTAGTGCCCAGCCCTTTGTCGACACTCTTCTGGAGGCAGGAATCGTCGAACAAGATTCTGAAAGGGAGTACTATGTGGTAGAAGAACCCATATCTTATAAGGATGAAGTCTCCGGGACGGAGATCGTAGCACTGCCCAACGACAAATTTGAGGTGACAGCTATGATCGACTTTAATTCACCTGTCCTGGGCAAGCAGTATGCTTCTTTGGAAGAGATTGACAGGTTTGCCGAAGATATTGCAGCTGCGAGAACCTTCGTTTTCTTAAGAGAGCTTGAGTATCTCTTCAAACAGGATCTGATCAAAGGGGGAGACCTCGAAAATGCTGTTGTCATTGTAGATCGTCTAATCCAGCAGGAAGAATTGGATGAGCTGTCAAAGTTATTACACAAACCCCGCATGATGGTAGAAGAGGAGGGTGTGCTTAATAACACTGATATGCGTTATCGAAATGAGCCTGCTCGCCATAAACTACTGGATTTGATCGGAGACCTTGCTTTGATTGGCAAACCTATTAAGGGAAAAATAGTCGCCACCAAGCCAGGTCACGCTGCCAATGTGGCTTTTGCCCGAATTCTCAAGGATAAGTATAAGATTCAGAGAAAACTTAAAGGTAAACCCAAATACGATCCGGACATTGACCCCATCATGGATGTGGAAGGGGTGAAAAGTATGTTGCCACACCGCTACCCATTTTTGTTGGTAGACAAGATTATTGAATTGGCTGATGATTATGTAGTTGGTGTAAAGAATGTTACCTATCAGGAAAGTGTGTTTCAGGGCCATTTTCCCAACAATCCCATCTTTCCGGGTGTAATGATTATTGAGGCTCTGGCTCAAACTGGAGGTATTCTTGCCTTATCCAATGTTGAGAAGCCCCATGAATGGGATACTTTATTTGCCAAAATTGAAAACACGAAATTCAAATCCAGGGTTGTACCTGGAGATACATTAATACTAAAGATGGAATTGTTGTCACCCATTCGTAGAGGCATAGTTCATATGCAGGGTACCGCCTATGTTGGAAACAGGATAGTAGCTGAAGGGGAATTGACGGCGCAAATCATTAACCGGAACAAACTATGATTGTTAAAGAAAATGTTTTAATTCATCCGGGAGCACGGATTGGGGAGAATGTTCATATTGAACCTTTCGTAACGATCGCCGAAGATGTTGTGATTGGTGACAATACCTGGATCGGTCCACATGTGACTATCCTCAATGGTGTTAGGATGGGTGATAATTGTAAAATTTTTCCCGGTTCCGTGATTGGCGGGATCCCTCAGGATCTTAAGTTTAAGGGCGAGGAAAGCATTGTGAAGATCGGCGATAATGTGACAATTCGTGAATATTGTACCATTAACCGTGGTACCATGGCCAATTACAGTACCGAAATACACGATAACTGTTTGTTGATGGCCTATGTACACGTTGCGCATGACTGTGTCATTAAGCGAAACTGCGTGTTAGCTAACAATGTCAATCTGGCTGGTCATATCGAAATTGGTGATTATGCCATACTGGGCGGACTCACTGCCGTTCACCAGTTTGTTGAAATTGGAGAGCACGCCTTTGTGGGTGGTGGGTCCCTGGTACGAAAAGATATACCTCCTTTCGTGAAAGCGGCCAGAGAACCACTTTCTTATGCGGGTATCAACTCTGTAGGTTTGCGAAGAAGGGGTTTTAGTACGGAACAGATAAACCACATCCAGGACGTGTATCGGATCATCTTTGTGAGGGGGTACAATACCAGTCAGGCACTCCAGATCGTCGAGGCAGATATACCTGCCAGTAAGGATCGTGATCGAATCGTCGATTTCATACGTGGTGCCGACAGAGGTATTATCAAGGGCTTTAAGAAGCTCAATGGATGACCCATGGTCATTGAGCTTTCGGGGATTTCCAAGAAGTTTCGTACCTGGATTTTTAAAGATATCAACCTGCGGTTTGAGTCTCCCTCTTCGTACAGTGTCATCGGTCACAATGGTTCGGGCAAATCAACCTTCCTCAAAATCCTGTCAGGTTATATGACGCCCACTAATGGTACGGTTACATACAGTCAAAATGATGTCGAGTTGTCTCGTGAGGAGTTTCCACTAAAATTTTCATTTGCAGCACCCTATATTGGCTTGATCGAGGAGCTGACCGTCCGGGAACAAATTGATTTTCATAGCCGATTCAGGTCACTACGAGCTGACCTGGGCACGACTCAGTTTTTGGAAGAAGCCCTGCTCTTGGAGCATCAGGATAAATTTGTAAATCAGTTGTCTTCTGGATTAATGCAAAGGTTAAAACTGGCACTGATGCTGATGACCGATTCAGAAGTCCTGCTTTTGGATGAGCCTACCAGCTATCTGGACAAGGATGCCAGGGGGTGGTTTGAAAGACTTTTTCACAAGTATAGGAGTGACAGGCTGGTTGTCCTTGCCACTAATGACGAGCGTGACGTGTCATTATGCGACCAAACTATCAATATCGAAGATTATTGCTGAAGAATCAGATCTTGTCCTTCATTTCTTTGAGCCCGGACTTGATACTGTTGAGCATTTTCAGGGCTTTTTTCCGGCGGATCAGGCTGTTCTTATTACTGCGAATCTCCTTTTTTGCACCTTCCAGAGTAAACCCCTTTTCCTTCACCAGATGGTAGATCATTTCCAGCTGTTCAATGTTTTGCTTGGTAAAGCGACGATCTCCCTTGCTGTTTTTATGAGGCTTGAGGATGCTAAACTCAGATTCCCAATATCTGATGAGGGACTTCGAGACATCAAACATATCCGCTACTTCTCCAATCGTATAGTACAACTTGGTGAGCTCCGACGTATTCCTATCCATGGTCTGTCTTAAAGTGTCAATGTAATAAAAAAAAGTTAGAACCGAGGTGCACTATTTGTGGTTGGCCAGCTCCTCCAGGATGTTGAGCACGACCTCGTTGGCCATCTGTGGATTGGCTTTACCCCTGGATTTTTTCATAACCTGTCCCATGAAAAACTTGGAAACTCCTTTCTTTCCCCGCATGTATTTGGTAACCTGTTCGGGATGCTGATCAATTACCTCACGGGCTATTTGTAAAATGAGATCCTGATCACTGGTTTGCCCCAGATTGAGCTTGTCCATCAATTGGCGGACATCCTGAGGGCTATCCAGTAAAGCCGGCCATAACTTTTGATAAGCTATACTACTTGATACTTCATTATTCTCAATAAGCTGTAAGAAATGTTCAAGATGTGTAACCGACAGGGGAAAGGTATGTGCTTCAATGCCATTTTCATCGAGATAGGGAAGGATCTTGTTTATGTATAACTTGGAGAGAGAGCGTGATGGCACATCGTTCATGGATTCCAGAAGCTGCTTAAAGTAAGCTGCCCGGGATTTTACTTCGGTAATGATGTTGGAGTCATAAGGGCTGATATCATACTTTGTTTCAAATAAAGACCTGTAATCGTGGGGTAGCATGGGCAACTCCCGACGGATTCTTTCTATAGTAGATTCTGTCATCTCAATGGGTGGGATGTCCGGCTCCGGAAGATATCGGTAATCATGTGCATCTTCCTTATCGCGTAACAGTTTGGTAATTCCCTGATCCGGGATGAACTCCCGGGTCTGTTGAGCCACAGTATGTCCCTGCCGCAGCTTTCTTATCTGCCGCTTTATTTCGTAATCAACCGCCTTTCGGGCATACCGGGCGGAGTTGATATTTTTTACTTCACATCTGGGATTGAGGCCATCAAATCCTTGTGGTCTAACCGAGATATTGCAGTCACAACGCAATGACCCCTCTTCCATATTTCCATCGGACACATCCAGATACTGCACGAGCTGTCGCAGCTCCGTGATAAATTGATATACCTCTTCCGATGATCTGAAGTCCGGTTCGGTAACCATTTCCAGAAGGGGTACACCTGCGCGGTTAAAGTCAAGAAGAGAACCCTGGCTATCCGGGTCATGGATGGACTTACCGGCATCCTCTTCCATATGAATATGGTGAATTCTGATCTTTCTTTCTCCGGCCTTGGTCGTTACTGTGAAGGTGCCACCGAGGCAAATGGGTGAGCCATCCTGTGTGGTCTGAAACCCCTTGGGCAGGTCTGCGTAAAAATAGTGCTTGCGGTCATAGTAGGAAAGGGGATTAATGTCACATCCCAGAGCCAGACCGAGCTTTACTGCTTTCTCCACATGTTGCCGGTTGGGGCGGGGCAGGGTACCGGGATGTGCCAGGCTGATGGCACTAACATGGGTATTTGGGTCACCTCCATAGCTTGCATCATCACTGCAGAATGCCTTGGATAAAGTATTCATCTGGATATGTACCTCAAGTCCAATAACGGCTTCGTATTCACCGGATTTTTCCATGGCTCAAATGTATTAGAATTTTAGAAGAGTAAGATACTCGCCAAGGAAGCTACAGCAAAGAATAAGCTAAAGAAGATGGGATAGAGCAGATTAATCAGGATAAACTTGATAATGGTCTTGATCCAGCCTTGCTGATAATATCTTTTCATGGCAAACAGCAGGTCAGCAACGAAAGCTATGAGTCCGTAGATAAACCAGGCATCCATGGTAAATATTAAATGACCTATTCCAAAAAGAGTAATAATGAAAATTGCTGTCGTATGCTGATGCAGGGAAAAAACAAGATGCTCAACGAAATAACGTTTATGACGGATATAGAGCAGGGCGAGGATTAGGGCAACAATCGGGATAAAAAGAAGGATCATCCAGGCCGTATTGGCCAGGAAAAACTCCAGCAGGGATCCTGGATTTTGATATAACTTGATCTTTTGACGGTAGATGATACGTTCGACAAGGTTTGATACTTCATACTTGTCCAATAGCTCATCCGCTGTGAGCTGGTTGAAATCACGAACTGATACCTTCATGATCATGTCCTCAAAACCAAAACGAAAATTCTCATTGAGGTCTACAGAATCAGACCTAATCTGTAGGTCTTTCTCGAGCTCCATCACGATGCTGTCACGCAATTGCCGGGCAGTGGAGTCCGGCAGGTGTTTTTCAAGTTTGGACTCAAGTGAGTCCAGGACCAGAAATGCATCGGATTTGTGGCTGAACCAGGCCATGCGGTTGATCTCACCAGGGTTCAGGAAAAAGTCCGATGAGTTTGAAAAGTTGCCGTAAAGACTAATGAGGATAAAAGGAATAAGAGCAATGAGCAGAAACCAGCGAAAGGGATTGACCAGGCTCTTGCGCTTGCCCTGAAAATACTGTTGAGTCAGTGCACCTGGAATAACGGAAGCACGCACGGTGTTCCAGAATTTCCCATCCAGGTTAAGCTGTTCGGAGAAGAATTCCTTTAGTAAATCCCTGACTGAGATCCTGCCATCACCCACCTTTTGACCACATGCAGGACAATACCTTGCCGATACAGGGAGATCAGCATTACAATTGAGACAATGCATGTCTGCTGTTTCCATAGGTTGGCATTCGTCACAAACCTACGGAAAACATACAATGCCATTGCGAAGGACAATTTTATTGTGATGATTTTCACTTGAATAGAGCACAGGACATGTTTGATCAACATCCCTTCATGAATCGGTCCGACATGGTTTCTTGTCGATAGTAATACCGAATCCAAATTAAAAGAGAAACTGATAGAGGTCAGTCAAACGACTTATTCGCCTCAGAGGCCATTTTCACCATCTCTTCATACTCCTCGGGAGTTAAACCATCCATGCAGTAGTGGATAGGATTGATGGCTTTGCCTTTGTGACGAATTTCATAGTGAAGGTGTGGTGCGGTAGAGGTTCCTGTATTACCTACGGATCCTATCACCTCTCCCTTTTTCACTTTTTGCCCCTGGTGAACATCAATGTCCTGTAAATGAGCATAAAAGGATTCATAACCATAACCATGGTCAATAGTGATGTTGTTGCCATAACCGCTCTTATCTTTTCTGATCCGCACGATCTTGCCATCACCGGTAGCTCTTATCTTGGTTCCAAGTGGTGCCGTGAAGTCCAGGCCATAGTGCATTTTTGGAATCTTGTGCACCGGATGAATCCTCATTCCGAAACCGGACAGATATTTAATGTTACGTTTCAATCGATCAGACCTTACCGGCTTAATGGAAGGTATGGCGTTAATCATTTTCTCTTTTTCACCGGCCAAAAACTCCAGAGAATCAAGCGATCGAGACTGAATTGTCAGTTGACGGGCAAGCTGATCAGCGCGACTAAGTGTTCCCTTCAGGAGGTCTCCCGAGTTTTCGTAGTGGGTGAGATCAGAGTATTGTTTGTGACCCCCAATACCCGCATTCCAGATATCGTCATTGACGGGATCCATGCCAAAAATCATTCTATGCACATTGGCATCCCGGTCCTGGATATTATGTAGTACTTTATCCATTACCGCCAGTTGCTCATTTACAGCCGAATACTTGATCTTCATTTGATCTATCTCAGCCATCAGCATCCGCTCCTTGGGTGAGGGAAACTTTTCGATGATGACGTAAGACATTCCGGCAGCAAACATGCAAACCAGAATCAGGTAGATAGTAACCTGGGAAAGCCGACGGGAAAGTGGCGCTTTGTAAGGCTCAAACGTGAGACTCTTGGGGTTGTAAACAAACTTTTCCTTTTTCATCAAAACGAGGCTTTATCCTTGTAAATAACTAATTTGGTGACTAGTTTTGGATAGTTCTTGATGGGATGGGGCAAAAGTAGGAACGAAAAGGCAAGTAACCAAATCTTTAATCACTTAATATTAAGTTAAAAATCAAATAGTTAGGCATATTCCATGCCGTACATATATATGGAAGCAAAATTAGTCAGGCAGCGGTTTTTTGATTACTTCAAATCCAGAGGGCATGAGATAGTTTCGTCAGCTCCCATCGTCAATTCTAATGATCCGACATTGATGTTTACCAATGCGGGGATGAACCAGTTTAAGGACAATTTTTTGGGCAATCAGGTGCCCGAATTCCGAAGGGTGGCCGATACTCAAAAATGCCTCAGGGTTTCAGGTAAGCACAATGATTTGGAGGAGGTAGGAGTAGACGGATATCACCATACCATGTTTGAGATGCTGGGCAATTGGTCTTTTGGTGACTATTTTAAGGAAGAAGCCATCGCCTGGGCCTGGGAGCTCCTGGTCGATGAGTTTAAATTGGAGAAGGGTCGTCTGTATGTCACTGTCTTCGGTGGTGATGAGGCTGAAGGACTTGATGCTGACCAGGAAGCTGCAAGCGAATGGGAGAAGTGGATTGAGCAGGACCGCATCCTGTATTTTGACAAAAAAGACAATTTCTGGGAAATGGGAGATACCGGTCCGTGTGGGCCGTGCTCTGAGATCCATATCGATCTCCGGGATGATGCGGAACGGACCAAACAACCCGGTGATCAACTGGTTAACAAGGATCATCCACTGGTCGTCGAAATTTGGAACCTGGTTTTTATACAGTTTAACAGAAAAGCGGACAGGTCCCTGGAATCACTACCCGAGAAGCACATCGATACAGGCATGGGTTTTGAACGGTTATGCATGGCTTTGCAGGACAAACGATCCAATTACGATACCGATGTCTTTACTCCCTATTTCCAATTTCTCGAAGAACGAACAGGAATAAAGTACACAGGTTCATATGATTCCGGAGCCAGGACCGATATGGCCATGAGGGTACTTGCCGACCATATCCGGGCAGTTTGCTTTACCATAGCTGACGGTGCGTTACCGGGTAATACCGGAGCCGGTTATGTGATTCGACGCATTCTGCGCCGAGCGGTAAGATATTATTACTCGTTTCTGGATGTGTCCGAGCCTCTGTTGTATGAAATGGTGCCTATTGTTGCCGGTACATTTGCAGATACTTTTTCTGAAGTACAACAGCAGGAAACTTTTATTGGCAACGTGGTCAAGGAGGAGGAAAAATCCTTCCTGCATACTTTGGAAGAAGGCTTGAAACGCATTGAGCAAATTAGTCCGTTGGATGGTGTGATAGCGGGAGAGGATGCATTTGAACTCTACGATACTTTCGGCTTTCCCATTGATCTGACCCGACTGATCGCCCGGGAGAAGGGATTGAGTATTGATGAAGAAGGATTTGACAAAGCCCTGGCCCAACAAAGGAACCGTTCCAAAGCAGATGCCCGAAAAGAAGTGGGTGACTGGTTCGTGCTTTCCGATGAAAAGGACTTTGAATTTGTCGGTTACGATCAGTTGGAACTCAAGGATGCCCGAATCGTCAAATATCGTACGGTGTCCAGCAAGGGAAAGGACCAATACCAGATTGTCCTGGACCGTTCACCCTTCTATGCCGAAGGGGGAGGCCAGGTTGGTGACACCGGAATCCTCAAGGTTGGAGACGAGGAAATCAAGGTTTTGGATACCCTGAGAGAAAATGATTTGTTTGTACATATAGTAAACAAACTACCCAGGCAGATGGATCAACCCGTTACTCCGGTGGTAGAACATTTTAAACGCAGAAATACGGAACGGAATCACAGTGCCACTCACCTGTTGCACGCTGCCTTGCGAACTGTTTTGGGTGATCATGTGACGCAAAAAGGATCGCTTGTCAACGATAAATACCTACGCTTTGACTTTTCCCATTTTAAAAAGTTGACCGTGGACGAGTTAAAAAGAGTAGAACTTATTGTAAATCAGAAGATCCGGCAAAATGTAGCTAAAGGAGAAATGAGGGACCTGCCCCTGGAGGAGGCGAAAAAGGCAGGCGCCATGATGTTGTTTGGAGAAAAGTACGGATCCAAAGTAAGGATGATCACTTTTGATCCGGAGTTTTCGCGGGAGTTATGTGGTGGATGTCATGTTGAAGCCACGGGAAACATCGGAGTTTTCAAAATAACGGGTGAAAGTTCGGTGGCCGCCGGGGTGAGAAGGATAGAAGCGGTAACCGGAGAGTCAGCTGAGCAGTATCTGAATGACCAGCTTGGTGAGCTCCAGTCCATAAAAGAACTCTTCAAGAGCCCCTTGAATGTACCGGAGCAAGTTTCTTCCTTGCTCGAAGAAAACAAGCGCTTGCAGAAAGAACTGGATCGGCAAAAAGCTGATCAGGTTGGTAATATGAAAGGTGAGCTGAAGAATAAAACAGAAAGTATCGATGGTGTCAACTTCCTGGCTGTCAATGTAGATGCAGACGACAGCAAAGCGCTCAAGAACCTCGCCTATCAATTGGAAAAGGAACTTGGCGATGCCTTTATATTCTTTGCAGCCGATATCAATGAAAAACCGATGCTGATGCTGACCATAAGTAGCAACCTTACCGAGGAACGTGGTTTGCACGCAGGTAATATCATACGTGAGCTCGCCAAGGAAATCAAGGGTGGAGGTGGAGGACAGCCCTTCTTTGCCACTGCCGGTGGTAAAGATTCCAGTGGATTGGACAGAGCTGTGGAAAAGTCAAAATCTTTCTTGCTAAATTGAGATGACTTACGAAGTACATCCTGATATTTCCATCGCACATACCTTGCCGGGTAGTTTTTATTTTGATCAGGGTGCCTTCAAGAAAGCCAGGGATGGTGTATTTGCCCGTTCCTGGCAGGTAGTCGATCAACCAGTTGATCGGATGTCCAAATCTGAAGTCAGACCTTTTACGCTGTTACCGGGATTTCTGAATGAACCCCTGATGTTGATTTGCGATAACGGTCACAGCATCAAGTGCTTGTCCAATGTCTGTACCCACAGAGGTAATGTCCTGGTGCAAAAGGCGGGACCTTATCCCCGTATTACCTGTGATTATCATGGCCGCTGTTTTGATCTGGAAGGTAAGATGACCTCCATGCCGGGCTTCAAAGGGGTAGAAAACTTTCCTGCACCGAAAGATGATCTCAGACGCTTTGTCCTGACCAACCTGGGACCTATAACCTTTACCTGCCTGAGTGATCCGCCAGCCTGGGATCCATTGCAGCAAATAAAGGAGAGAATGTCCTGGTTCCCGTTTGAGGATCTACAGTTGGAGAAGTCGCTTTCCCGGGACTATCAGCTGGAAGCTCATTGGGCCCTGTACTGCGAAAACTACCTGGAGGGATTTCATATTCCCTTTGTGCATCAGACCCTCAACAAGAAGCTTGATTTTCAGGCCTACGGGGTGGATCTTTATCCCGATTGTAGTGTTCAGGTGGGTATAGCTGACAAGGATGAGACTTGCTTTGAACTTCCCAATGAGCATGCTGACGCCGGACAAAACATCTATGCCTATTACTGGTGGCTTTTTCCAAACACCATGATCAATGTGTATACCTGGGGAGTGTCACTTAATATTGTTAAACCGGTTGGATTAAGCAAGACAGAAATTGCTTTCAGAACGTATCTGCTACCGGGAATGGAGGCATCCCATTTTGCGTCAACAGGACTGCATGAAACGGAGATGGAAGATGAGGAAATTGTACTCCAGGTGCAGAAGGGAGTGGGGTCGAGAGCTTATGATCGGGGCCGGTTTTCGGTAGAAATGGAAAAGGGAGTGCATCATTTTCAGATGTTACTGGCCGGATCGATAAACGAAGTATGATGCTGACAGATCATTTTGAACATGGAGGAATTGTTTTTCACGAAGTCCTGTGGAAGCCTGCATCAGCTGTGAGGGGGATCATACTCATTGTGCATGGCATCGGAGAGCACAGTGGTCGCTATCAACACGTTGCGGACTTTTTCAACAGTCATGGGTACTTAGTGGCATCGTATGATCAGAGAGGGCATGGTCGTTCGGGTGGAGAAAAGGGCTATATAGACGACTGGCAGGTCATGGTTGATGACCTGGGTTTTTGGTTTGACCGTATGCAGAATAAGTTTCCTGATCTTCCCATATTTATGGTGGCTCATAGCCTGGGAGGGCTTGAGGCATTTCATTTTGTAGTAGATCACCAACCGGCACTCAAGGGAATTATTCTAAGTGCTCCGGCTCTGGTGGTCAGTAAAGAAATCTCTCCCCTTCTGCAAAAGCTGGCACCACTGCTGGGGCGCTGGTTTCCGAGGTTGAAGGCTTCGAAGCTCAATGCGCACCACGTGTCTCGTGATCCTGAGGTAGTGCGCAAATACATCAATGATCCCCTCGTAAACAATGAAAAAATGTATGCCAGGACCGGAGCAACGGTGCTGGAGGCTACCCGGAGAGTATCGGATCAATACGACCGGTTCACACTTCCTTTCCTGGTCATGCATGGTACAGACGACAAACTCACTGATCCCGAGGGTAGTAGACTCTTATATGCACATGGAAATTCAGAGGATAAGTCCATCAACATCTATCAGGGGTTATATCACGAGTTGATGAATGAACCTGAGCAACAGACGGTACTGACCGATATGCTTGATTGGCTAAAAGAAAGGCGGTGATCTCAGATGGACCCGGGTATCAACCCGGACCAGTTCCCGGCCTGATCCGGTTGAAGATTGTTAGCCCGGAGTATTTCCAGAAAGTGTGATCTGGTAATGGTCTCAGCGCCCAGGGACCGCAGATGAGGCGTATCTTGCTGGCAATCAATTACGGAAAATGATTGTCCCTCCAACTCTTTTACCAGCGAAATTAATCCATATTTAGAGGCATTTGACTGGTGTGAAAACATGGATTCACCAAAGAAGACCTTACCCAGACTAATGCCGTAGAGGCCACCGGCCAGAGTAGTTCCATGCCATACTTCCACCGAATGAGCATAACCCAATCGGTGCAGCTCGATATAAGCCTCCTTCATGGCATCGGTTATCCAGGTACCTGACTGTCCTGAACGAGGAATGGACTGACAGGCCTCGATTATCGAGGCAAAAGCATGATCAAAAGTGACATTGAAATGTCTTTTCCTAAACAGGGATCGCATCGATTTGCTAATGTTCAATTTGTCCGGGAAAAGAACACATCGGGGATCGGGAGACCACCATTGGATGGGCTGGCCTTCAGAGTACCAGGGAAAGATACCGTACCGGTAGGCCAGGAGTAGTCTCGGAACTGAAAGATCACCCCCGATGGCCAATAGTCCATCCGCATTAGCCAGTTGAGGATGAGGGAATACCATACCCTTACCGTGTTATTAATTGACCAGGGCCTCAATCACCGCTGACAGACCTCTGTCTACCAGCGCATCTTTTTTGGGTTTTAAGGCTTTAAAAGTGTCAGTTTTGACAATAGCTTTTCCACGAAAATGAACGAGTAACGTCAATTGTTCGGCCTGCGCCTGCGAGTGCTGAAGCACATCAATAAAGCATGTGATTACCCAGTCAAATGTATTTACATCGTCATTGTAAACCACCAATTGTGCCAGATCACCTGCATCAGTCAGTTCATCCGTTTCAACTAATTCCTCTGTGTCAAATGATAATTGCTCTGTCATACATCCCTATTTCTTTCAATTTATGTCAATCCTTCCAGAATTGCTTTGACGGCTACAAAATTAGGCATTTCAGACGGGATGTCCAGTACTTCGCGGTATCGAATTAATCCCGCCTTATCTATCACAAAAGCAGATCTTTTGGCAACTCCACGCATGTTGTAGGAGAATTCTTCATGCAGGCAGTCGTAGCTGCGGGCAGTCTCTTTGTTAAAATCCGACAACATGGGAAAATTGTAACCCTGTGCATTGCGGAAGGCCTTAAGTGTATACAGAGAGTCGACAGAAATAGCCAAAACCTTGGTGTCCAGTTTGGCAAAGTCCTCGATGGTGTCACGAAGGATGCACATCTCTTCAGTACAGACAGAGCTGAATGCCAGGGGGAAAAAGAACAGCACAACAGATTGACCCCGAAAGGAATCAAGAGAAACCTGGTTCTTGTCCTGGTCGTACAACGTAAACAGGGGAGCTTTCTCGCCAACCATTATATTCATGAGGCGGTATTAAATGTATTATTTCTGAGAATGTTTCCTACATTCCCGTGCAGGCGTAAAAGTAGCAAATCATATTGGCCGAAGATCAATACAGACCATACATTAACCTTCATATTGCTGTCCTACTATTTGGGTTTACGGCAATTCTGGGTGACCTTATATCACTTCCGTCAATGGAGTTGGTTTTCTGGCGTATGATGATTACATCAGTTAGTATCCTCTTTCTGGTAAATGTATGGAAGCATATTCGATCAACGCCACGCCGTCTGTTGCTCCCCTGGATGGGGATTGGGATGATAGTTGCCCTGCATTGGGTTGCATTTTTTGCATCTATCAAAGCAGCAAATGCTTCGATCGGAGTAATATGTATCGCCACCACCTCCTTTTTCACCGCGATCTTAGAACCCCTGATCCTGGGAGGGGGATTTAGACGATATGAGATTTTACTTAGTATTCCGGTCGTATTGGGTATGTGGTTGGTCGTAGATGGCATAGAGGCATATATGCATATGGGGATTTATCTTGGGTTGATTTCAGCAGTTTTGCTGGCATTATTCGGGGTGCTAAATAAAAAGCTGGTAAACCGTGGCAACACCCTGTTTATAACCTGGGTGGAATTAACTACCGGAGGGTTACTAGTGGGGATTTTACTGCTGGTGATGCCAGGTGTGACAGGAGATTTGTGGCCAACTCGAGCTGACTGGTTATACCTGTTGGTACTTGCTATTGGTTGTACAACCCTGGGGTATGTTTTATCTCTCAATGCCTTAAAACATCTCAGTGCGTATACCTCCATGATGGCTTTAAACCTTGAACCGATTTACGGTATTGTACTTGCTCACCTGATTCTTCGGGATGGCGAGGATTTGACGGTGCGTTTTTACCTGGGTGTCCTCATCATTTTGGCTACCATTTTTATTCATCCTATATTGAGTAGAAGGACTCAAAAAGTAAAAATTCATGGTTGAAAGCGCACTTGATAAATACATCGCTGAGCACACCAGTTACCCTGGTGATGTACTTCAGGGGATTGATAGAAATACACATCTGAAAACATTAGCTCCGCAGATGATGTCCGGCCATGTGCAGGGGAGATTGCTTTCGATGTTGAGCTATATGATTCGTCCTGATAGGATTTTGGAAGTCGGAACCTTTACAGCATATGCCACACTGTGTCTCTCGGAGGGACTTGCTAAAGGAGGTGTGATCGATACCATAGAGGTGAACAAGGAATTGAAAGTATTGATTACTGAGGCGTTAACCAAAGCCAATAAATTGGAAAATATCTATGTTCATTACGGTGATGCTTTGGAGATCATTCCCACATTGGATTACACATATGACATGGTTTTTATCGATGCTGCCAAGTCGGATTATTTAAATTATTATGAATTGGTAGTGCCTAAATTGAGACGTGGTGGTTTTTTGCTGGCAGATAACGTGCTTTGGAGTGGGAAAGTGTTGGATGAAGACAAAGATGAAGACACGCTTTTTATCCATGAGTTTAACGAAAGAATACAGGCTGACCCCAGGGTAGAAAATGTGATAATGCCTGTGAGAGATGGAATCATGCTATGTCGAAAAAAATAATTTTCGATAAATCTGCCTACCGGGACCTTTGCCAGTCTATCTATGTTCCGATCTTTTATCAACCCTGGTGGCTTGATGTGGTTGCCGGAGATCAGTGGGATGTGATGCTATACAGGGAAGACCCAAATGTTGTAGCCATTAATACGTTTTTTCTGAAGCAAAAAGGTCCCTTCATGCATATTACCATGCCACCCCTAACCAAATTTGCCGGACCATTTTTTCTGGGTCAATTTTCTCAGAGAAAGCGACAACGGATTCTAAAGGCTTTTGAAAATGCTTTACCGGAAGTTTCCGGATTTCAACAGACTTTCCATTATACTGTCCTCAATTGGTTGCCCTATTTTTGGAAAGGGTATAAGCAGACAGTAAATTATTCGTTTGTCCTGAATGATATTCGGGATATCGAAAGAACATACTCTAATGTAGTGGCAGATTACCGCAATAATAAAATGGCCAAAGCTGCGGAGAGGGTGAAAATTAATTATGACCTGAATCATGCGGAGCTATTGAAACTGATGGAAGCTCCTTTTATCCGGCAGGGAATAAGGATGCCGGTTGAAAAAACATTAATTCACAGAATCGTAGAAACCTGTGAGAAAAAGGGTAGGGGGAGGAGCCTTTATGCTGTAGACCCGGAGGGCAATATCCACTCAGCGATATTTATGATTTGGGATCAGAGAATGACCTATTTACTCTTGGCAGGAGAAAACCCGGAGTTTCGTTCCAGTGGAGCCGGGATTTATACGACCTGGGCAGGAATAAAATATGCTTCTGAAGAAATAGGAAGCCAGACCTTTGACTTCCTTGGCGGTATGTCTCAAAGTCTGGAACGAACCCGGCAACAGTTCGGAGCTACACCAGTTCCTTATTTTTATTTGTCCAGATGGAAAGGTCTTGCTCGTGTATTCAGGGAAATACGGTGGTTGATCAAAGGTTATTGATCAGGACGAATCGAACAGTTTGTTTTCAGATTGATGCATCGGATGACTGACGGAGTCGTCTGGACCTTCGGCATCTCTCACTGCAATATTTGACTTGGCGCCAGTTCTTCTTCCATTTTTTCCGCCACTGAAATGGGCGATGGCAGACAGCACAGATCTTAACCGGCAGATTATTTTTCTTCATCCTTTTGGAAATCCGGGACATTCTTGCGCCTGGCATAAGGGAATTCAGCCATAAGATCCAACGAATAGTATCGATTTAATCCACCAATACCTACATTATTGATAAGGTCTAAATCGATGTATCCATTGTCCTGAATAAGTTCTTCTGGGCAGAGCAAATACTCTATCCTGCCAATCATCAGGGTCGTATCATTGACTGTAATGGGAATTTGTTGTTGTAGAGATAATCCCAATTTGATTTTACTTTCCTTTACGGGCATGGCCATTGGAGTGATTTTAAGCAACCGTAAACTCAAAGGGTCCTGCGGGGGGCTCGGGCAGATCATGGGTGAAGACTGTGATTTTTGCGAGAATAAGGACGAATGTCCGGACCTTAAATGATAATACTGCGATCAGCTTCGCAGTTATCCATATGATAATTTCTGCTTTCATCAAGCTTCCATTTTTGGTCATCGCTATCAAAATAGTAAATATTCACTGGCTGCTCCAGTGGGATTGAGTCTACGATAAGATCTTCCCAGACACATTCACCATCTTGTAAGTCCATGCAGACTTTTTTGTTGATTTCACGTGGTCTTGTCAGATAGTCATAAATATAGAATCTTGAATCACCTTTTTCCTGCCAGCCCACGAGATAACGTTTCTTTGTACGGATCATATCATTTGGTGCTAAACAAAGATCATTGAAGTGGACACTGTAATTTTCCATGTCATATGTCGGGAAATCAACTTTGTATCCTGATCGCTCGGCCCTTGCAAACCATCCACAATAAGTAAAACCAAATCCGCCCGGCGGATGCTCTCTTGTGATTTAATACTAGCAATCACTTCTACATCGTTTTCCATTTTAGAGCGCCGACGAATACCGGCCGTATCAATGATTCTATACTTTCTATCATTATAAATAAATTCTGAATCAAT
>JAUILF010000073.1 GCA_030433135.1 Bacteroidia bacterium
TATTTGGGCTAATTCATACGGTGATATTTCACCTTGTTTCAATGCATTTAATAATTTCGGCTTTATTCGACTATAAATAGTGTCTTTAGAATTATAATTCACTGATATAGAATTATGATGACTAAGAATCACTGAGCCCCACAAGTTATTCCCGATAAGTCGTTCACCTGGATAACCATATTCACTTAAAATTTGATCCAGCCTCTTTAACTGAAGTTCGCTATGGGGAGCAAATTTTCTTTCAGAATACCTCCGTTTAGACTTTTGTCCAATTCTGAATAATGCTCCAAGTGCCTTTTTCTGATCCTTCTTAAACATTGCCTGGACTTGTTCCTTAACCTGAACATTAAGTCCTGATAAGTAAGTTTTGTGGAGTGAATCATATTCCGATAAAATATTCGACCATTCCGAAGATTCCTTTAATGAATGTAAATTGTCACATTTTTCGATGCTTTCCAGTGTCCAACCAGCCTTAATTCCCAGCCTGGTGAATGTCAATACAGATTCATAATCTTTTAGAAATGCACTGAGTTCAGCAGCAACTTTTATATCTCTTAGAAATAAGAAATCAAACTGTTCAAAGAGAGAATTGAACATATTAATTGCAGAAGAGTATTCTCCTTCAACAATAAGCTGTTCACATTCAATTACCTTCGAATGGTAGGTTAGGTATTCTTCTTGGGCATTAGTAGTACCTAAAAGGAAGCCTATCAGAATAAGGATTAGGGAAAATTTTGTCATCAAAGAGAATAATGCATTTTGCTGAGCCACTATCGTCCGCAATTGTTTTCAAAGCTTCAGCGCTCTGTATATCACAATGATTAGTCCAACAACAAAAATGGAGGTAAAAATGAGCTTGTTATACTTAGCCAACCAGTTGGGTAAGAAAATATCAAAGTTGTCCTTTGAAGAATCCGAATAGTTGCGAGCCACGACGGTAAGAGGGCAGGACATTTTGAAGAGTAGGAGGACCAGCCCTTCCACTATAATCAATCCAATGCCGATCCAGGTATAAGTGGTTATGGTGTCAGTAATACCCGAATAAACTATATAGAAAATGATCGTAACGAAAATCACCCAAATCAGCGTATGAATCAACTTGATAGTGAAAAGTATACTTTCTTTGCTCATACTAGAATTAGTATAAGGAGGTCGATAGTCGCCAGAGGGGATGGAGTCTTCATACCGGTTAAAGTTTGTTCAGCCCTCTATAATTCCATTGTCTTGAATTGGGCTAAATTCAAAAACCATATCTTGATGAACTTTATTTAATTCAGTTGATAAGTCATTAATATTTTTTCCCTAATCTCAAGATTCTCAATCTCACTGTAATATATGTAAGTGTCATGGTACCCTGTTATCTGGGGTTTCAATGGATTAAGTCTAGAGTCGAATTGATAATTCGAGTTGCCCACCAAATCCCAGTTCGACAATTTTCTGCAATGTTGAAATTCTTGCTTCTTTCACATTGTTTTCAATCTTAGAAATGTAAGATTTAGTAGTTCCTACTTTATCAGCCAATTCTTGTTGTGTCATACCCTTTTTCAGTCTGGCTTCTTGAAGTAGTACGCCAATCTTGAAATTCTTATATCCTTCTTCTAATTCCTCCCGCCTTGGAGTTCCCCGCTTACCAAAATGTTCATCTTTCAGTTCTTCTAAGGTTCCCAGTCGGCTATTGCTTATTCTCTTCTTCATATTCCTTTTTTATTGATAGCGCCTTGTTAATCATACTTTTGGGAGTCTTTTGAGTCTTTTTCTGAAAGCCATTCATAAGAATGACGAGATTTCCAGAGTGAAAGAAGCAGAAGATTCTGAAGATGTCTGATCCATGTTTGATTCTGATTTCATATAATCCATCAGAACCGGCAAGGTGCTTCAGATATTTCTCAGGCACCTGGTCGATATCTTCAATGAGTTCCAGTGTCCAGATGATCTTCTGCTTGACCTTGACCCGTTGCTTATTGAAGAATTCATCGAAGTAATTCCTATATCTCAGTACTCTTCTGAACTTCTTACTTCGCACATCCTAAAATTACGAAATGTTTCACTATAGGACAACATGGATTTAGGTAAGATTTGTTCCTTGTGAGGTGCCAATTTGGGAATCACCGAATCCCGGATAACGTCTGTAATTAATCCACAATAGCGTTTATACTCCTCTCTCACGCACTCGCCAAAGACCCAACACCCGCTAATGCCTCGGCAACTTGATCGTAAAAGTGGTACCTACATTGGGTTCCGATTTTTTCACGTAGATCTTACCCTGGTGGTAATTTTCGATGATGCGTTTGGCCAGAGACAATCCCAGACCCCAACCCCGCTTCTTGGTGGTAAAGCCGGGTTGAAAGACTGTCTTTTGTTTGGAAGCTGGAATGCCTTTCCCGGTATCTGAAATGTCAATCACAATCTGATCCGGCGTTTCTTCCACATGGGCAGAAATCACTCCCTTCCCATCCATGGCATCCAATGCATTTCGCAACAGATTTTCTATGACCCAGTTGAAAAGATGTGAGTTAATGTCTGCATATAAAGGTGAACCATTTTGAGAGGGAAAATCAAACTGGACCCGTCTTGATGCCCGGCGTTGCATATAGTTTTTGGTGGATTCGAGGGCTTCGTATATATTTTGTTTCTCCAGTTTGGGTGATGAGCCGATCTTGGAAAAGCGGTCTGCAATTAGTTCCAGCCTCCCTACATCGTCGGTCAGTTCATCCAGGACTTCCAGGCTCTCCTGGTTGTCCTCCGAAATGGTACGCAAGTGCTCAATCCAGGCTACAATGGCACTAATGGGCGTCCCCAACTGATGGGCAGTCTCCTTGGCCATCCCTACCCAGACCCGGTTTTGTTCGGCTTTTCGACTGGAACTGATCATAAAATAGCCAAAGGCCATGAATACTGCCAGCAGCAACAACATCACGATTGGAAAGTACGTGATCATCGTGAGCAGGCGCGAGGGTTTGAAATAAATCAACTGCTCGTAGCCAACACCCTTGTACACAACCGGCTGCATTCCCGATTCCTTGAGTTTAGCCAAATCCCGGCGAATATCAGCTTCGGTAGTACCCTCCGGAAAATTACGCCAGTCCAGATCGTTGTTATTGGTCACCACAATGATCGGCACTGTATTATTGGCTTCGATGATTTCGAAGGACATCGTCACATCACGGTCCAGGTTTTCAGGGTCCTTGGCTACATCCTCCTGGGCTTTGGCCAGTAGTTGCACCTTATTGCGCTCACCCACCTTCAGCTGTTCAGCCAGATAGGAGGTGTAGATCATCACCACTACCATAATGAGTAGCCCAATGATCACCATGGAGACTTTCCAGGCACTGCGCTTTGTATATATGTCCATCCGGATACTTGACAGCCAATCTAAAAACGAAGATAAAACAAAGCTAGTGTTTGGCGACGGTTGCCGGTAATCGGTTGCAGGTGACCGGCATCTCTTAGTGTCCCTATCAAAAAAGAAGGCTTAGTGATCTTAGTGGTAAAAAGAGGAACTTATCTTTGCAAGATGCAAGACAAGCCGGATATCAGAAAACTGACACGTGAGGAACTGGAACATCATATGGTGCAAACCCTGCACCAGCCCAGGTATCGTACTGACCAGGTGTGGCAGTGGCTGTGGCAGAAAGGGGCTAGTCATTTTAATGACATGTCTAACCTTCCCTTAAAACTACGTGAGAAGATGGAGGAAACCTTCTCTCTACGTCCTATCACCATAGACAAGGAGCAGGTCAGTGCTGATGGGACCATCAAGACCCGGTTTCAATTATTTGATGGACACTGCATTGAGTCGGTCCTGATTCCTGTGCCCGCTGAAAACCGCTATACCGTGTGTGTCAGTTCTCAGGTAGGTTGTAGTCTTTCCTGTTCCTTTTGTGCCACAGGTAAAATGGCCAGGGTGCGCAACCTGGATCCCGGGGAAATCTTTGACCAGGTGTTCCAGGTCAACCGGCAAAGTATGGAGCACTTTGATCATCCGCTGACTAATATCGTCTTCATGGGTATGGGCGAACCCTTACTGGCTTACCGGCCGGTCATGCAATCCATCGTTCATATTACATCTCCCGAAGGTCTACATATGTCACCTCGAAGGATTACGGTAAGTACGGCGGGCATTGCTAAAATGATCAGCAAACTGGCTGACGAAAAAGTCCACTTTAATCTGGCACTTTCGCTGCATGCTGCAGATGATGACAAACGCAATCAGATCATGCCCATCAATGAGCAAAACAATCTGGAGGTACTTCGGGAGGCACTGGCCTACTTCTACGATCAGACCCGAAGCCGAATCACCCTGGAGTACATAGCCTTTAAGAATTACAACGACTCTATCGAGGATGCTCGCAAACTGGCATCTTTCATCAAGGGCTTTCCAGCCATGGTCAACATCATCGAATACAATCCTGTCGATGGTGTCAACTTTACCAAATCGGAGGCCGATACGGTGGACCGCTTTGCCCAGTACCTGAGCAAGCAGGGTGTCGATGTGACCGTCCGACGCAGTCGAGGCAAGGACATTGATGCCGCTTGTGGTCAGTTGGCTAATAAGGGTTGAGGTGGCCGGCCCGCTACGGCTTTGCTTTTAATTCCAAAACTGCGACCTGGGGCTAGCTTACTAAACGTCTCAACACAACACCTCAACATCTAAACCGAGCCGAGCCTCCGTGTCTGCCGAGTACTGGGTACTCCGACTGAGTACCGGGTACTACCGACTGAACGGAGGGCTGCGTTCCCCTTCAGGGGTTAGGGGTGCGAGGAGCTGTTTCTCGTAGTTTCTATGTGGTTTCTACTGGTTTCTGACTCTACTCCTCTGCGTACTCTGCGCTCTCTGCGAGAAAAAGACTGAGTACTGGGTACTGAAGACTGGCTTTGGGCTTTGGGGCGTTGGGCATTAGGTGTTGGGTGGTTGTGCCCCCATTGTCGGAATCACAGATTCCACGGATTTTTGGATTCCACGGATCTTTAGGCTGAGAACTGCAGACTGAGGACTGAGGACTGAGGACTGAGAGCTGAGGACTGAGAGCTGAGGGCTGAGGACTGAGGACTGGGTACTGAGGACTGGGTACTGAGGACTGGGTACTGAGGACTGGGTACTGAGGACTGGGTACTGAGGACTGAGGACTGAGGACTGAGGACTGAGGACTCCGACTGAATTTGGCTCGATTTCTGACAAGAGAAAGATGACCATACCCATCAGAAAACAATACCTCTGACTATTTGCCGTTAAGTAGTAGCTTTGTGCAACGATCACATGAAGAAAATTTTTCATATATATTTTCCCTTTTGTCTGCTGCTGAGCCTCTCAGTTTCAAGCTATGCGCAGCGTGGCTTTGAAGTAGGAGGCTGGCTGGGTGGCGCCTTTTATCTGGGCGATCTCAATACGACCTATGATGTGACCCATCCCGGTCCTGCGGGGGGACTGATAGTACGTTATAATTTCAATACACGAATTTGTCTGAAGGCATCTGCCAATTATGCTTTTCTACGAGCAGATGACGCCTGGTCTGACAACGCTTACGAGCAACGGCGTAATATTAACTTTCGCACGCACCTGGGTGATTTCAGCGGGCAGCTGGAGTTTAATTTCTTTCCTTATGTTCATGGAAGCAGGGACAATTGGTATACTCCTTATCTCTTTGCAGGTTTTTCGATGTTTACCTTTAATCCCTATGCCATCTACAATGATGAAAAGTCTCCTCCGTTGCGCGATCTTGGTACAGAGGGTCAATTTATTGGAGAAGAATATTCAACCTTTCAGAACGGAATCAACTTTGGCGGTGGTTTCAAATTTGATATCTCCCCGGAATGGAGTATCAATGTAGAATTAAGCTTCCGTAAGCTATTTACCGATTACCTGGATGATGTAAGTACAGAGTATCCGAATGAAAGTGAACTGAGAGGAATCAGAGGAACCACCCAGGAACTGGCAGATTGGGCGGTGCTGGCCTCCGATCCAAGTATTCCTGATGATGAGGGTAATAAGTTTGGTATGGAGGGAAGACAAAGAGGTGATTCGACCAACAAAGACTCTTACAACTTTCTCTCTGTAGGTATACTCTATTATTTTGGCAACCTGAAATGCCCATCGATTTCCAAACCTTAGTGGGTTCAGCTGTCGAATAGCAAGCTATATTTCTGAGCCTTAACCTGCCTGTCTCAAGCAATGAGGCCGTTTGATTTGGTTAAATTTGCTGGTAGTACGAAAAACAGTTGCCTTGATACAACATACCACCATCCGCCTGGCTCCATACCGACGTGGTTTTCACCTGATTACCCGAGAAGTTTTGAGAGCAATAAACGACTGGCCCGAACAGGGGATTTTCCACCTGTTTATCAAACATACTTCTGCCGGTCTGTGCATCAATGAAAATGCAGATCCTACGGTGCTCGAAGATTTTGAAAGTATCTTCAACCATGTGGTGCCGGAAAACCTTCCCTTCATCAAACACGATATAGAAGGACCTGATGACATGCCGGCTCATATAAAATCCTCGATGGTAGGATCATCCATCAGTATTCCGATCGTCGATGGCAGACCTGACCTGGGTACCTGGCAGGGAATTTACCTGTGTGAGTTTCGCAACCACGCAACCAGCAGAACCCTGGTGGCTAGCATCTACTCCTAAGTGTGAAGGGAAATTTTATTTTTGCAAACTATTTTGCACCATTACTGTAATAACTGAGGTAAACACTGAGTAGACCATGGGTACAAGCAAAGCCACCATCACTCTTGATGGCGAACAAATAGAACTGGAAGTAAACCAGGATAGCATCCTGCAAACTCTCATTGATGAAGGATATGACCCTCCGTTTTCCTGTACCAGCGGTGTCTGTACCACCTGTATGGCAAAGCTTACCAAAGGAAAAGTTGAAATGGAGGTAAATTATGGCCTTGACGAAGACGAAGTAGAAAAGGGATTTATCCTTACCTGCCAGTCTCACCCCACCACCGATGAAGTGGAACTCACCTACGATATTTAGGTTACTGGCTCGTTAGCTGGTTAGCCGGTTGGCTTTTGGCCTGGTGGCAGGTACCAAACCAGAGGTCAGCCAGAGGCTGATTAGGACTAGCGGAGCGGGTACTTGGTGTCAACTATGGGTTGCCGGTGATCGGGTTAAGTCTTTGTTGTTGGCGGTTAGTATTGTGATACCGATCAGAATAAACTTCACACAATTGAATATGAGGTTCGTCCACTTCATTGGAATAACTATCTGCTTGCTATTTTTTTCCTGTCAACGTGAGAAAAATCATTGGAAAGGTATTTGGCATACTTCCGTCGAGTATATCCCCAACGTAGAATCAGTCCTGGAATTTGAGTTAAGAAAAAATCTGATCAGCAACGAATATCATGGTCGTTGGGAGACATTGGATCTGTTTGCTAGTGGTGAAATATCAAAGGTTGATATCGATGGGGTGAATATTCACTTTGATCTGGGCAATGGAGGACTATTCCAAGGGAAGTTTTCTGCTGAAAACGATTCTTTATCCGGAGTACTATACGGATTTAGTCCTGAGGGAAACGATACTGTGCACTTTGTAAAAGTAGATGAGTGGACCTCCAGGAAGCCTGCATTAATCAATTCCCAGGGAAATGTTACAACCAAATGGAGTTATAATATTCCAAAGGAAATGAATGATGGCTGGTCAGTGAAAGACCTGGGAAGTGGTGAAGGGACTGAAATTATTAGTGAGATGTTTCAACAGGTAGTAGAGGAAAGATATAGAGGTTTGGATGCAGTGTTGATTTCACACAAAGGTCGACTGGTGGTCGAGGAGTATTTTTATTTGGGGGAAATAGACAAACTGCACACGATTCAATCTTGCACTAAGAGCATTACTTCTTTATTGATTGGAATTGCCATGGACCAGGGTTTAATAGAAAACCTCAGTCAACCTGTTCAAAACTTCTTTCCCGGCTATATAGATACATTGGCAACAACTATTTGGCCAATTAGTATTGAGGATGCATTAACCATGTCTGCCAAACTGGATTGGAAGGAGTGGGAGGTCCCTTATGGTCCGAAAAGTGATCTTTTTTTAATGAACAATAGTTCAAACATGTATAGCTATGTTTTGAACAAAAAACCTGATAGTCAAAATACATTTAAGTACAATACTGGACTAACAGTACTGCTTGGAGGAATTATTGAGAATGTGTCTGGAGTATCTGTGGAAACATTTGCAGAAACAAATTTGTTTCGGGACCTGGGTATAAAGAACTACGGTTGGTACCAGTTAAATGGGATAGTCCACACTGGTGGAGGTTTGTGGTTGAGACCAAGGGATTTTTTAAAGTTGGGCCAATTGGTGCTCAATGGAGGACAATGGCAAGGAAAGCAACTGATTTCGAAGTCATGGATAAATGAATCAACATCTTTTAAATTACCCGCCAGAGAAAGTATAGGGTATGGCTTTCAATGGTGGACTGATTACATCAGTTCAGAGCATAAAAGCTATTCGTTGGTCTGGGCTGAAGGGTTAGGGGGTCAATTTCTATTCTTACTTCCTGATCTGGAACTCGCTGTACTCTTTCTTCATCATAACCCTAATGATCTAGATTTGGATCATACAATGGCATGGAAAGAGTTGAGCAAGTACATTATTCCAACTTTTTCGGTCAATTAAGGATAATTGATCTGAAGTACTCTGTAACAGTCAGAATGAATACTTTATCCTCAGGAAAGCTGCGGTGACCGGGGTTTTGTACTTTCCGGCTACATCGCTGAAGGAAATTTGCCCGACCAGGTCCAGGTCCCAGTTTTGAGCAACGGATAATGTAAAGGTGGGATTAATAAACAATGGTTGACTTTTCACGGGGCTATATATCACGGCCAGTAGTGTACTAAACAGGGGAGTAACCGGATAACTGGCACTGGCAAATATGGCATGCCGGAAGGGATACAGATTCTTAGCTGAAGGTTCGAAAACAAAAATCTCACCGGAGGACCCATCCGTGCCTCCAATGGAATTGTACAGATATCCACCACTGATGTACAAACTGTTGGCAAATGAGTAATCGATCCCGGTGGTAAAGGAAAAACTATGAGTACTATCGGCCGCAAAGGGAATAAAATAACTGGCTTCACCTTTAAATCCGGCGTTTTTAATATTACCTGCCCAACCGGTACCAATGACATAATCTCCCCTTGCCACCCCAGCCAGTAACTGCATATCATAGGTGGCCATATTCCATTTATACATCACAGCCATAACCCTTTCATCCCAGGTGTCGGCGATGTTGGCTGCGATTTCGATGCTGGAAGCCACCCCGGTGTAATACTTGATTCTGGCTGCATCCGAACCGGGCCTTTCCTCATAGTCAAAATCCGTATATGAGAAAGTGTTGAAAATGTCATTGGGGTTCCACACTGTGCTGATTCCCCAGTTAATGCGTTGGCGTCCGAGACTGGCCTCCAGGTTCCCTTTCACATATTGTACGTAAGCCCGGTCGAAATTGGCATTAAGCAACCAGCCCGGTTTATCGATTAGGTTAAAAGAAAAATCAAAGTAGTCGTTGTTTCCCTCCTCAACAACATCGGCAAAATTTGGTGTCATTTTTACCAGGTCTCCGTAAAAAAGCCGGTTGCGCATTTCGACCCTGACTGTCCAGTTGTCGGATGGATACCAGCGAAACTTTAACCGGTTGTGAATCAGGTTGTCCATAATGTAGGAGTCAATCTGATCAATGGAATATACAGACTGCAGATCCTTGACATAGCCCTGCAGTGTCCAGTTTTTGGGCTTTTCCTCCTGCGATCGTAGCGGTAGCGAAAAGAGGACCAAACCGAAAACTATCCAATAATAATATCTCAAACCCATTCGTCTTTAAGCACCTTTCCATCCTCCAAGGTAATGATGCGCCGTGCGCGGTCGATCACCCTTTGGTCGTGAGTCGAAAAGACAAAGGTCATTTCCTCCTCCTGGTTAAGGCGAGCCATGATATCCAGGAGATTGTTGGTACTGGTAGAATCCAGATTGGCAGTGGGTTCATCTGCCAGTATAAAGGAAGGCTTGGGAGCCAGGGCTCGGGCCACCGCCACTCTCTGCTGTTGTCCACCCGATAATTCTGCCGGACGACTTTGCATCTTGTCCTCCAGGCCTACCGCTGCCATGAGTTCCCGCGTTCGCTTATTTCGCAATTCCGTGTCTCTTTTCTGCAACAACATGACAAACTCCACATTTTCTTTGGCCGTCAATACGGGAATCAGGTTATACGACTGAAAGACAAACCCTATATGCTCCTTGCGAAAGTCTATCAACTGGTTATCCGACAGCTGTGAAATATCCTGATGGTTTACTTCGATCTGACCGGATGTAGGACGATCCAGTCCACCGATAATATTGAGCAGGGTTGTCTTACCACAGCCGGAGGGACCGACAATAGCCGTGAATTCACCTTTGTCTATTTCAAGAGATATTCCGCGCAGGGCATGTACCGGCACCTTGGTTTCATTGTAGGTCTTTTCGACATCCCTAATTTTGATCACAGTTTCCTTGTTCATTGTCAGGTTATATTTTTCGCAGAGCTTCAACAGGCTTTAGAGAAATGGCCTTGATGGCAGGGTAAATAGACGCCAGTATGGCCGTGATGACCACAGCAATACTGATGGTAAAAAAAGTATGGGTATCAACCTCGGGCCTGACCAGGTCCGACATGCCAAATTCCTCCAGAGCGCTACTCCAGTTAGACAGGTCAATTCCGACCCGGTTGAGATACTTAGTAGTAATGTAGCCTAATAACATACCTACCGGTGCACCGATGAAGGCTATGAATATGGTTTCGAGCATCACCATGACAAATACCCTCATCTTGTTCATTCCCACTGCCATCAGCATACCCAGTTCCTTGATCCTTTCCAGCACGGCCATCAGCATAGTATTGATAATGCCAAAAATCAGCGCCAACATGAAAATGGTGGTCATGATGATCATATTGAGTTGGATCTGTGAATTGAACAATTCGAGATCAGGTGAGATCTCCTTGTAAGTTTCCACCAGCAATTCAGGATAGGATTCCTTCAATACAGCCGCTTCCCGATCGGTAGCATCAAAATCATTAACCAGGATGGCCAACTCATGGGCTGCATCTTCCGGCATTTCTGTAAGTCTCTGCAAGTCAGACCTGTTAGCAAAGACATACAACTCGTCATTTCTTTTATTACTCGTGCGGTAGATGCCATGGACTCTGAAAGCTGCCGTCGTAATGTCATTATTGATATTCTGAAAGGTCATCACCACTTTTGAGCGCAGCTTTACTTTCAGCTTTTCTGCCAAACGACTGCTGATTAGAATCTGGTTGCGGGTGGAACCATCCAGTTCCTCGCCTTCTAACAGTTTGTTCCCCAGTTTACTCACTTGCTGCTCTTCATTCATATCAATGCCCTTCGCCATAATCCCCTGGCGGAGGAGGCAAGCATACCATTGAGAATCACCCTGGAGGATACAGCCTTTATGTTCTCATCAGCCATCAGTGTGTTTCGTACATCCCGGGCATTGGGAACAAACAGTTTTACCTCAAAATCATCCTTAAACTTGTTATCATGAATCTGAATATGTGAGGTCTCGTTTTCGATGATGTTGGAAATGTAGTTATTGACCTGACCCCGCAAGAACGCGAGCAAAAAAACCAGTGCCCAGATCCCAATAATAATGGACAGTATGACTACCATACTACGGGTGCGGCTTCTCCAGATGTTTCTCCAGGCTATTTTTGGTATCATAGTTCTGCTGCTTTAGGCGCGCATGGCATCTACAGGCTTTAGCTTTGCCAACTTGAATATGGGGTAAACTGACAGCACGGTGATCATCAGGAAAATCACAACAGCCTGGTTTAAAAATATACTGGGTTCCATGGAAGCAGGTAGCAATGCCTGGACGCCAAATTTTTCGTAGGCTTCTGCCATCTTGCCGGTTAATTCGATCGGGTTTTTGTAGAAATAATATACCAGAGGCAGAGAAAACAATATACCTGCTACACATCCAATCACGCCCAAAAAGATGGTTTCCAACCAGACCATAAGGGACAATTTGCCTGTCTTCATACCAATGGCTTTGAGGATTCCAAACTCATATTCTCTTTCCTTCAACATCATCAGGATAGTGCCGAAAATGCCAAATCCAATAATGAAGTACAGAATCATAAGAATGATCTGACTACCGGCAGTATCTACTTCTCTGGCTTTGATGAGATCAGGCATCATTTCTTTATAATCCATCACCTCATATTGGGCAGTGTCAAGGTCTGCTCTCAGACTCGAGACGATTCCGGAAAGTTCTCCGGGATCTTCTATGTCAGCTACAATAGTGGTGACTTGTCCCTCCGTGCCATAAAACCATTTGGCTTGTTCCAGGCCGATATACACCAGTTGTTTATTGAGATCCGGAGAAGCAAGCTCAACCAAACCCCTGACCGGAAATTTTCCGGCAGAGTTTATCCCGTGGTATCCCTGGCTGATCAATACCAAAGTGTCACCTACTCCAATATTGAGATATGCTGCCAACCCCCCGGCAATCAGAGCTCCCTTATCTTCCTTTTTCAGATATTGACCCTCGGCTACTCTGGTATCCGGTTGGGTCAGATGGGCTTCCCGGTCCGGATCTATGCCCAGGACCAGGGAACCCTTGGTTGAGGTACCGTACGATGCCAGGGCAAAACTTTCGATGCGGGGAACCATCTGACTAATGCCGTTATAATTGCTTTCCCTTGAAACCACTTCGGAAGGATCAAAGACATTATCTATGATCTGATCATCCCAATATCCATTTTTGTGTATCTGGATGTATCCGAAATGGTAGTGAACCACACTGTTGACCATGTGATCCCATGTGCCGTGCTGGATGGATGAAATAGCCACGGCAAAAAACACGGCAAACAAAATGGAAGCAGCAGTAATAAACGTACGACGGCGGTTTCGCCAGATGTTACGACTGGCTAGCTTAAGGATCTGTTTCATCGCACCCGTTTCATATTTTGCAGCGAGAAAAACGAATCATCGATAGGTTCATCAAAAGTAATGTCCAATTGCTCCACAATCGTTTTCTTCCCCTCTTCATCAGCTGGAATCATCTCGAGTTTGGAAGGCAGTAACCTACCGCCCAATTCCTTTACCTCCTTCCCCATCATGGTATTTACCAGGTATCCGTCTTCATCGTAAAATTCGGTCTTGAGTTGTAAATAGTGCTCTTCACTTATCCAGGTAATGACCTTGCCCCAAACAACAGGTGCGTCTTCTTTCGGAATCATCTCAATCTTGTAACAGGATCGACCATCTATCTCCTCCTTTCCCAACAGGTTGTGAGTATAATCCTCAACCACGGATGATTCCCTTACGAGATCGTCGTTAGTAAAGTCCGATCCCATCCAGGACTGCATCATCATTGAGGGTGGCATTTTGATCGATCTGTCAATGGATGGTTGCCAGTTCCAGATCTCTTTGTCGCGTTTGAGAAAGGCAGTTCCCTTATCCCTGGGAGGTCCCGTTATCAGCATCAAGCTATAGTCTGTACCCTTGCTCCAGGACTTAATTGAGATCTCCCGGCTCCAACTGGGCCTCACTATCGTCATTTTCATTTCTCCCTGACTGGACTGGATACCGCGGGCCCTCTCATCGGATTTGCGTACAATGTCAGTAGCATCCTGAGCTTTCAGGCCAGTGACCGGAAAACAAATCAGACATAACATGATCAATTGGATTTTCATACAACAGGATCTTTTTTAGATGACTTAATGGGTACCAATGCGTGTATTCGCTTTTTTAAATGGGATTTCACTTCCTCCAGGGGATATTCATCCGTGCTATAGATATAGTGCAGCATGATGCCGTCAAAAAGAGCCGCCAGGAACATAGCTTCCATCCTGGGGTCAGGCACTTGCAAGGCCTTAAGCATGGTCTTGATGTGATTAAGATTTCTCACACCGTGCTTCTCGATCTGATTTCGAAAGCGTGATACTATGTCTTCTTTCATGGAAAGAGCCATTATCAGCTTCCAATAGTCAGGATTTTGCTCAACCAGGTGGAAGATATCATCAATGGCTTTGTCAATGCTTTCGACCGGACGTGCATAATCTACCTGGTGGTTTTCTACAAAGACATCTCCCGTTTCCAAAGCATTTTCGATGATTTGCTGCAACAAGTCATCTTTACTATCAAAGTAATTATAGATCAAACCTTTTGAGACTCCGGCTTGTGCGGCAATAGCACGCATCGTCGTATTGTGAAATCCATTCCGGGCAAATAACTCCAGGGCACTGGCCAGTATCTGCTCCGTGCTCTTTTGTCTGATTTTCTCAACCTGTTCCTTCGATTTCGGTGCCATAAATTTACGTTGACCAACCGGTCAGTCAAAAATATAATAAGTACCGGAGATAGTCAAGTGTGTATCGATGATTGCACCTAATTTAGTGATAAACCCGGACTATGCATTAGGCCTCTATTACCTGCCTGCGCTGCCGCTATGGCAGACAGGCGAGCCAAATAAGCTGCAAATACGGGCACATAAGCACTTTTTGACCCCGAGGACTCGGGCCATAATGGTTAACTATGGCCTACCCACCCGCTTTCGCGGTTATTTGACTCTCATGACTAAACCCCAATGAATAATCCGGGATAAACCGTGTCCTTAGAGGTTGATATTCTGCCCCTGGATGGCAAGGAGCATCACGCCCTTATCGGATAAAGCTTAAGCGAAAGAAAAGAAAGGTGTCTGAATATTACAATCCGAAAAGGCCCTGGTTGAGTACCTCCAAAGCCTCATTCTTGTATTGACTTTTGACCAAAACCGATACATTGTAGCGACTTCCACCATAGGAAATCATACGCACCGGAATATCTGTCAAGGAAGAAAATATCCTGGTAGCATACCCTGACTGCTCACTACCAAAATTGCCTACTATACATATGATAGTCTGATTTTGATCGACCTCCACCTCTCCATATGCCCGTAAATCTTCCAATATCTCACGCAGATGTGTTTCATCGTCAATAGTCAGTGACACTGCCACCTCAGAAGTGGTAATCATGTCGATAGGGGTTTGATATTGCTCAAATACATCAAAGACTTTCTTTAGAAACCCATAGGCCATCAGCATACGACCGGATTTGATCTTGATAGCGGTTATGCCATCTTTTGCGGCAATAGCCGTGATGTCCGTATTGGCTTCCTTGTGTGAAATGGTAGTACCCTCAGCATCGGGATCCATGGTGTTCTTCAGTTTGATCGGGATATTCCCTTTTTGTGCCGGTAGAACACAAGATGGATGCAGGATTTTCGCTCCGAAATAAGCCAGCTCAGCTGCCTCTCCGTAGGCGAGATGCTTGATGGGGAAGGTATTGCGAACAATCCGCGGATCATTATTGTGCATTCCGTCAATATCAGTCCAAATCTGGATTTCATCAGCCTTTACTGCTCGTCCGATCAAGGTGGCTGTATAGTCGCTACCTCCCCGCTTGAGATTATCAATCTGCCCATCCGCATTTCGACAAATATAGCCCTGTGTTATATATACTCCATGTTCCCCTGCCATCTTCAGTTCCTTTTCCAGCATTGATTCAATGTAGTAACCATCAGGCTCGTGCATACGATCGATGCGCATAAAATCAAGAGCTGGCAATAGTACGGAGGCAATGCGACGATCCTCCAGAAGCCAACTGAATAAATGGGTAGACATCAGTTCTCCCTGGGCCAGGATGTCCTTTTCATCTTCGGCAGTAAATTCCTTTTGGAAGCCCGTGAGATGGGCGAATCGATCATCGATGTACTCGGTTGCTCTATGCAAGAGTCCGGCATCGCGATACAGGCGATTCAAAAAGGTGTGGTAGTGTTCCCGGAGATCCAGCAATACAGACTGTGCTTTGTCAATATGGCCCTCCTTCAAATGATCAGCGTAGGCATGCAAGGCATTGGTAGTGCCGGACAAAGCCGACAGGACCACGATTTTAGTAGCTTGGTCCCGGGTGATGATATCAGCTACTTCCTTCATACTTTCTGGTGTTCCCACTGACGTCCCACCAAACTTCAATACACGCATATGCCTTCTGTTTTTCGAAATGGGCCGCTAATGTAGATGCAATTCCTGTAGTAATAAAACCCTTGATTCTAATCGCACATATTTTTAACTAAGTGTTATATATTTAACAAATGACCGTTACCCAAGCTATTGAAACCTACCTGAGACAACATCCTTTTATCGAGGAAGCCCTTACCGACGGGATTATCAACTATGCCGGTCTGGCCAGGTACATTCGTGAGGAAATTGCCCGCCTTGCTGATCAACCCGTCAAGGATGGAGCTATCATTATGGCACTGCGTAGATTGTCGCCCAGCTATTACTATCAGGTACGTACAGGCATTAAGAATTTTCTTACCCGACTGGACAACTTCATCGTCAGATCTGATATCAATGATTATACCTTCAAGAATTCTTCGTCTCTCTTATTGAATCAGCGTCAGATTTTTGAAAAAGTAGCTCAAGATCCGGAGATCTTTTACTCATTTTCACATGGGATATATGAAAGTACAATCATAGCCAGTCAGGATCTTCATAGCATCATTGCAGAGTCTCTCCAGGCTGAAACCAGGCTCAGTCTCCGGAGTAACCTTGCCGCAATAACCACCCTCCTTCCCAAAGACAATACAGAAATCTCAGGTATATATTATTTTATTTTCAAACAGTTGGCCTGGCAAAATATCAACGTAGTGGAGGTCGTATCCACAACCAACGAGTTTACGATTGTGGTGGCAGAATCGGATGTGAACCGGAGTTTTAGACTCTTGCGCGAGCTAAAAAAACTCAGTTCTTCACCTCGTATGGGTTAATTGGTAAGTTAGTTATCTACTCTTCAGATAAAGCTAAAAATTTCTTAAACGCCAGTTAAATGTCTGGTCTTCTGTATCTTGCAGGCGCAAACTGCTATTATGAGGGACAAGGTTTCAATAACTCTACTGGTTTTTAGTATTTGGGTAAGCCCGTTTATGGGCATGGCACAGGAACATTTTTCGGGATGGGCCGGTAATGATGCTTTCATTCTGAGCAGAATGACTGATGGAAAGAATGCAAAGCTAAAAGTCAGTTTGCCGGATGGAAAAGAGTCAAAATTCAGGGGTATACTGCCAGACCGCGCCTCTCACAGCGGCTATGTGGAAGTAGAGGGTAACCAGATGGTTTATCAGAAGTACGGAGATCTTTACCTTCTGAGTCCAGATGGTAGTGAACGACAACTTACCAATGATACGTTACTGGAAAGAAATCCCACCCCTTCTCCGGATGGAAGCAAGATTGCTTATACCAGGGAACACGATCTTTATGTATATGACTTCACAAAAGACGAAGAACTTCAACTGACTACTGATGGTTCGGAAACCATTTACAACGGATGGTCCTCCTGGGTTTACTATGAGGAAATCCATGGCAGGTCTTCGCATTATAGAGCATTCTGGTGGAGTCCCAACAGTGATTACATCGCATTTTTGCAATTTGATGACTCACCTGTTCCGACCTTTCCTATTTTTCACACAAAGGGTCAGCACGGAAGTCTTGAATGGATGCGTTATCCCAAGGCAGGAGATCCTCCTCCATCGGTAAGACTCGGTATGGTTCATTCTTCCGGTAAATCAATCATATGGGCTGAGGAAGACCCGTTAAAAGATCAATATACAGCCTGGCCTTTCTGGACCCCTGATGGAAAGTCGTTACTCTTTCAGGAACTGAACCGGGACCAGGACTCTTTGCGTATTGTATTGACAAACCCCATTGATGGCAAATCACGAACCATTTACTTTGAATCCCACTCGACCTGGGTATCGTTCTTTGAGGAGATGCACTTCATCAATAACACCGAATTTCTTATAAGGAGCCACAGAGACGGATGGCTTAATCTGTATCTCTGCAACATTGGCGGAGATGAGCCCCGGCAATTGACATCGGACCCCTGGAGTATCCAGGAAGTTAGCCGTGTAGACACTGAATCAAATCTTCTCTATTACTACGCCAGTGGGCCGGTGAATACAGATCGCCATTTTTTCCGGCTGGATCTGCAAAATCATCAGGTTACTCAATTGACTTCGGAACCCGGTTGGCATAGCGTCAACCTGTCACCGGATGGCAGCTATCTTCACGACAAATACAGTACATTACATCAGCCTGCATCCGAACATATTAAGGAAGTTAAAACAGGGAATGTAGTTTATCGACTGGATAAATCCGATCACAATGCCAATCAGCTTAGCGGTGTTGAGATCCGACAATTTCAAATCGAGACGGATGACGGATTTACACTGCCCGGTTATATGGTACTTCCCAAAGGGTTTGATGAAGGAGAAACATATCCGGTTGTATTTACCGTTTACGGTGGACCAGATCGTCGCGAAGTCCGCAATAGATATCGCGATTTCTCACGTGACTTTTACGCCAACAACGGAATAATCCAGGTAAAGCTGGATCATCGTGGTAGTGGAAGATTTGGTAGAGAAGGTATGGATTATTTGCATCGATCCCTGGGCAAATGGGAGATTGAAGATCTTATTGCCGGAGTCAAATGGCTTCATGACCAACCCTATATTGCCGATGATCAGATTGGTATTACCGGGGGAAGCTATGGAGGCTATCTTACTTGTATGGCACTGACTTATGGCGCCGAATATTTTAGCCACGGAGTTTCGTTATATCCGGTAGTGGACTGGCAGCTATACGACAATGTGTACACAGAAAGATTCATGGACCAGCCTGCGGACAACCCCAATGGGTATATGGCCGGATCTGCCCTCACTCATGCCCACAGATACAAGGGTGACCTGCTGATTATTCACGGGGGTGTCGATGATAATGTACACGCTCAGAATACCATGCAGTTTATCAGTCTCATGCAGGATCTGGGCAAGCAATTTGAGATGATGATTTACCCGGGAGAGCGCCATGGCTGGGGAGGTGCCAAACGCAGTCATCTCAGCCGGTTGACCAACCAGTTTTGGAAAGAAAAGTTTGGTATTGGCGAAGCAACACAGGTATTGCGTCCCTGATGATATGCTTGCAGCCTGGCTTCTTAGCGATACAACCTATACCCTGCCCATATCACGGGATCATATTTCTTTCGCAGTTTCTTTTGAGTCTTAGCCAGAGCCTCAGTTGGAGTCATCCCTTTGGAAAGATACTTGTAAAAGGGTTCGTAAAATCTAAGCCTGTCTTCAAGAGGCACATCCCACAGGGCCACCAGAATTTGTTTTACCCCAATTAGTTGCAGCGTCCGAATCAATTGGTTATAAGAATTCCCATTCTTCATAGAACCGGCATTCAAGCCGTTGAGGACCATCATATCCATCTGATCCAGATCCATGGTGGCCAGCTCCAGACTGGTTATGTACCCATCGTCCTGCTGCGATTGCACAATGGTATCACTATTCCATGAGACATTCGCTCCACTTAATACCAGGCCTGACTTGATCCACTTGCTGGTAAGATAAGATCCCTGACCTGTTGTATCTGCTTCAAAACCATCCTGTGAGAGAAAGAATCCCGGTGCTGTCAGGTGTATCAGATTACTGGAACCGCATTGATCATAAAACCCACTTTTATTACACTCGGCACCCTTGAGTACCCTGGTCTGCTTCTTTTTGGCTACCTTATCAGAGAGCTGAGTCACTTCCTGAGTTGCTCCGGTAGGGTTAGAAAACCGGATATCCTCCCTAATGCTCTTAGAGGTTATGTATCCTGCCGGTACACGAAACTCATTCGGTATTTGGGTCAAAGTGTCATGGGAAACATAGGCCAGTTCAGGACCTCCCAAAAAGGTCATTTGATCACCCACTTCACCATCACCCGCCGGTGTGAGCATTCCCAGTGAACTGGTTAGGACAACAGTCTCCAATTCATCCCAAACCAGGTTGCCATCAGAAGTAGCCATGGCAGGATACGAAACCTGATGCAACACATCATCCGGTGCAAGGTAAACGAGCTCGTATTCTGTCAGATGTTCGCTAAGAGGTTTCCAGATCTGTTCTGAGTACGCTGCCTGGCTACGGGTCTGTTGAATACCCAGCACATTTTGATTAAGGGTAAGTTTTACTATGGCGGTATAGGTACTTGCCGCACCGGTAATAAAGGCCAGGTAAGTCTGATTGTTAATCACTGAATCACGCTCAAAATCATACCAAAGTACCTTCTTCATATCGACGAAGGCTTCGCCCCGGTTGAGTTTGGCTTTGAGCTGACTGATATCAAGATCAGATGAACTGTAGTCAATCAGATGCCTACTGTATTCGGGCAGAATTTCACCTTCCACTTGTCGCAACCGATGAAGCATTTCCTCGAGGTCCTCACCATCGGTTTTTCTTTCAGCAATGGTTTGGTCCAGATAGTTGCGTGTTTGTTCTGCTGCGCTAAGTGCCTTTTGTTCAACTTCTGGATCGTCCGGATAAAACAGATATTGAAACATTATGGTCGCCGCATCGGTGAATTCGGTTTCGTTCCATCCTGGCGTACCAAAGTATTCGCCCAACAGCCGTGTCGGAACAACGCGTG
>JAUILF010000490.1 GCA_030433135.1 Bacteroidia bacterium
GCAACATAGCTGGTCGCCTCAAATGGCTCAACAATTGAAGATTGGAGATAGAGTGATCCTAGGAAGGTATGGGAGGATGATAAATTCCTTCCTTGAAATTGGAAGTATAAAAAGAGTGGACAAAATTGATTTCCCGGGAATGGTTGTATACCAACTCATCCTGTGGTAAAATGTGATACTTTGCTTCGATCATCAGCACCGATGCATGTATGTGTTGCAGGGGGAGACTTTCGTGCGACTCCGTGTCGGTATGTGAGTGACTATCCGGATCACTGTAGTGGTCACGAATAAAAGTCCAGAGCGAGAAAGCATCGGACTCATCTCCAGCTGCCGTCAAATGTTCATTGAAATGGATTAACGCATCAGGAATGTGCAAAAGCTGGGCAAAATCACCTTGTGGGAAGGCGCTTCCCAAGAGGAAATAAAAGGAAAAAAAGGTGGCAAACATTTTCTTCACGGAAGTGAAGATAAAACTAATTGAGCAGAATGTCATCTCAGCACCTGCACTCACACCCACACCTACTCACGAATCGCTATCGCGATTGTCAGCACTTACGGATTTGTGCGCTTGTATTTCCTCCAGATCTTTTTGAAAGCAGAAGCCATGGTTCGCGAGGTCTCCTCATCGAAACGAATGACATCATTGCCATCTGTAGTTCCCGGAGCAGCACATGCTATGCAGTCCGTGGAGGCATTATATATGGCACTTTCGGTAATGAAAGGATTGAATTCACTTTCCGGCAGGAAGAGAAATTGCTGGCTTATTTCATCATCGTTCATCCCATACAATCGCTTATATACTTTTAAGTTCTTTTCGATTTGCCTGGTGACAGGAACTATGTAACGGTATTTTGTCTTCTCCCCGAGATTTACGCTCACCAACTCCGAAAAATCTTTATTCTCGGTATCCCAGTGCAAAGCCGGACTTATGACCCAAACTTCAGTGGCTTTATCTTCTAGTTTAATCAGTTGTTTGATTGTCATAGGGCTTCAAAAAGGTTAGCAATTGGACAATTTGGGTTCAATGATAGGGTAAATTATGTGAAAATCTAACTGGCAGTCATAGGTAATTGCTGATGTATTACATCATTTTTTCAAATGCCTCCAACCAGGCCTCCTTCATCAGGTGAGCACCTGCCATGGAAGGATGAACACCATCCGGGCACCAATAACTGGCTGGAGCTGCATCGAGTGCCGCGGCGAAAACATCATGATATGCAATAAAGGCTGCAGAAAATTCACCGGCCACCTTTCTGGCAGCTGCCCGGTATGCATCAAATGCTTTCCAATCTTCATTGATGGCCGAGCCTCCCTCCACTGCGAAGGGTTCTCCCATAATCAATTTTACGTCCGGCAAACTTTCCCTGGTTCTTTGAAGTAAAGCGCGTAGGTCATTTTCATAAACTTCAACCGTGCCATCATATCTTCCATTGAGTTTATGCCAATAGTCATTGACACCTATTAGAATGCTGAGCACATCGGGCTTCAATGCCAAACAGTCAATATCCCATCTGTCAGCCAGTTGATACACTTTGTTACCACTTATCCCCCGGTTAAAACATTCCAGACCGGCTTCCGGATTACCACCCAAAAGCTCCGATACAATCTGATAGACGTATCCTCTACCCATTCCTGAAGATGCGTTGGCGTAATAATTACCTCTGTCCCGGCCTGCATCCGTGATCGAATCACCCTGAAAAACGATGGTCAAATCCTGTGGTAATAGCCCTTCCCAGGATGCCTTTCCTGACTGGTAACCGGTAAAAGCACTCGCCGCTCCCAATCCAACCGCTGTTGTATTCTCCAAAAATTGTCTTCTCTTCATCAAATTCTTAATTGAGTTACAATATATGAATTTGGTAACAGCCACCTGTCTTTCCAAAAACCAAAGAGCTCCCCACCCCGGAAGGGAGGGGAGCAACTTTGATGTAACGCTTTGGTTTAAATTTGCTAATTACTCTTAATCCACCACGATCATTTTCCGGGTGACCATATCTTCTCCCGATATCACCTGGTAATAACGGATGCCCGTACCACCAACCTGTGACTGAGTCAGTTCCCATTGGTGAACTCCCTTACCTAAATGTCTCGTATTGGTGTAAATCTTTCTTCCGGTCAGATCTGTAATATTCAGCGTCACATCACTGGCTTCGCTCAGATTAACTGGTATCACAGTGCTACCTCTGAATGGGTTGGGATAATTCTGTCCCACAGAAAATCCATCCTGCTCAGAGAGTCCTCCAACCAACCTTGGTGGTATGTTCCTCGGAATGATATTCGTCTGATGATGTTTTTTAACCGGAGTCTTTATTGCAGCGGGCACTTCATGGTTTTCAACAATAGTTTCAGGCTCGGTATCCTCTTCTTCCGGACAACCAGTTCCATCGCCCTGAACAATCACACCCACATCGCAATAGTCATAGGTCCCACTTGGGAGGCTAATCACCCATAGTCGGACTACGTTGGAACCGAAGTCCGCACAACCCATGACCAGGCTGTCAGCATCACCTTCCGGGGTATCATCATCAATACCATCCAGTTTTTCAACCCGCAGTTCAATTGCAGTATCCTGACAAACTGCCCTGCTGCTGAGATCCAGTTCGCTGGCCCATATAGTGGTCATAGACGTATCTGCCACACCATCGTTATCCCGGTCCATGGGATTCAATTTGGCAGTCAATACACTGAGGCAGATGGCACTGGGTTTTTTCGCAGGTACAATGGTAAACGGATATTCGCAAAGTCCCTCATTATTGCAGTGATCGGTGACTTCGACTTTCAGCTTGTATTGGCCAGGATATAGATCGTCCACACTGATGGAAGCTTCCATATCCTCGAAAGTGCCGTCACCGGTAGCCACTCCGGTTGTAGTTTCTCCATCTACTTCGAATAAGGTCCACAAATATTTTTCAACACCACAGGTATCGCTTACCTGTACGGTAGCTTCAAAGTTATAACTACATGCACTCACTTCAATAGTATCGCCCGGCTCTACCGGACCATCGATGGTACAAACAGGATTGATGGTATCATATAGTATGATAAACTGTATCACACTATCTATGTCAAGCTCATCATCCTTATACCATTTCTTAGCAGTGGGTTGACCTTCGCACCAGTCCATGTAATACCAGGTCCGCTGAATCTTGTAACACCCTTCCTCACCACCTACAATCTTGAAGACACGATCTTCGTATGCGGTACCCACCAGGCGGCAGTCATCATCAAAATGATAACGCAACCATCCGGTCGAATCCGGATGTGCACTTCCTCCTACATTGCCGCTTCCATCAGCGTCATATTCAAGTGTACATGACAATTGATCCACATCTGCAGGTACATCGAAGAACTTCTCGTCCAGTCCACACTCGTTGTAGACATAGATCCGCTGAGTTCTTACAATCGTATCCGGAATGTGAGCTTGTTTCAACGAATCAGGTACAGATTCATCGTAGTAAAAATCAGGAGGACATCCCTGCCAGATCTTGAACTTACGGTAAATGTAGCCTTCTCCACAGTGATCAATATCACTCCAAACTTCCTGGTAACAATCAACCAGACCGGCACAATTAGCGAGGACGATTCCCTGGTTGAAGGTATCCAGTACCGGATCATATCCACACTCGTACAAAGTATCTGATTTCCAGTATGAACCAAGATGCTCATCATAGACCAGATAATCAAT
>JAUILF010000074.1 GCA_030433135.1 Bacteroidia bacterium
CGGTCTTACCCCGGCTTGCCAGATTTCGTCAGCGCTCATCATCTTCAGGGTAGGAGTGGCTATAGAGCCATCATTTTCGGATATTTCCATGCCCAGGATATTTGTGGCAAGAGTGATGTCAATCTCATAAACATATTTCTTTCCTTCTCTTACTTCGGGAGCTTCGGAATCTCTTTCCAACACCAGAAACCTGCCGTTTCCGGTATAAACAGCGTCACCAATTTTGTCCACTCTGGAGGTGGAGTATCCGGCATCCCGGTTTCTTTCCAGGAGATAAACGTATTCTGAAACAGGCATCCCTGACGCACCATCGATTCCCAGTATCCTGATCACATCAGATTTATTCCTTACAGAGTCTGATGAAGGGTTTTCAATCGGTGACTGAATAAACCCATAAACAATATCTTCATCTCCGTCATAAGCAATAGCTTCAAAACCGCGATTGGCGCGTCTTTGGGCGTAATTGGGAGGAAGTGTTTCTGCGCCGTAGGTACCGGCCGGATCAACCGCATCACCGAGAGCGGCACTACCTTCAGGAACATATCTTTCGATGAGTACCCCATCAGATCCGAACTTATACAGCGCCGGACGGTATTCGTCACACATCCAGAAATTGCCGTCATTGTCAATTAATATTCCCTCGAAATCTCCTCCATATGGATCATAGGGAAGCGCATGGTATTCCTCTCCATCTTCCCCGGTGAAGTCTACATTGGCGAAATCAGTGGCAGGGTCAGCAAATGTTACCGGAACTTCATCAAATCCCGGGATATTTCCCTTTCCGCTGATCGGTGTGGTGCCATCGGTCTGGAATAGAAGGATGCTATCCAGAAGACTGGTTTCACCGCTTGAGGTGTTTACTGAAAATTTGGCGATCCTTCCCTGGTAATCAGGAAGTTTAAATGGGCGTAGATTCTGTGAGGAAGCCGGTGTAACAGATCCACCTGATACAGCATCTCCATTGGGGCCGCGATCAGGGATCACATAAAAAACCAGTTCTTCATCTGTTGATTCATCTTCGGCGAAAAACATACCTGAGAATCCTCCCAGCAGGACTGGATCCTGACCTCCATCGTATTGGGGAGTGCCCAGAACAGGCCAATCGGCAACCAGTTCATTAATGATATATGAATCCAGAATGGGGGTTCCTTTACTGTGATCTTTAAACCCGAGAGGGACAATATCCAGGATGGAATTGGTTAACAGATCAATGATTACAAAAGCATTGGCTTCCTGACAATTTACATAGGCAAGGGAGCCATCAGGTGTAAGCGTTATGTATTCCGGCTCAAGATCCTGGCCGACCGTTACATCTTCACCACCACCAAAAATGCGAACGCCTTTGTTAATCAGGGAAGCTTTTTTGTCATCATAGGACGTAAAATCAATTAAAGTACTACTGGCCACGTTCAGGCCTGCCGAGAGATCCACAATCGAAACCGAGCCAAGTGGATCAATTGCGTACTCGTCATCAGGCTCACCCTCGTTTGCTACCAGCAGTTTATTACCATCTGGAGTAAAGGTGATCATATCCGGAAGTGCACCTGCCTGGACCTGGCTGATGTAGGTGCCATCTGTGTCAAAGAAGACAACAACACCTGCCTCGGTCTTTGTCTCATTTTCAATAGCGATGGCTACTGTACCATCATAAACAGCAACCGAGTTGGGACCAGCACCATAGGTGTCGAGAGGTATGGTCCCCACCAACTCCGGATTAGACGGATCTGACATATCCACGATCTTGAAGGAATTATCAGCGGAACTGGTAAAGAACGCTCGTTGACTGGCTGCGTCATAAGCAACAGTTTCGGCCGCGGATTCTTCGCCGGTTTCCACACTGGCCAGATGTTGTAACTGGGGTTGTTCCTGTGCCTGAATACCAGTGAGCAACAGACATAGAAATGAAAGTAGGGTAAGTTTTCTGAGCATTGATCTTAAAATTTTTAATTTTCGTAAAGCAACACTTCAGATATTAACTGCAGACTCTTCCGGTGTAAAGTGATCGTAACTTTTTTGTTTCATATGTTAAAACATCGTTACATCTATAAGATAGGCTCTGACCTTCTGAGACATCATGAAATTATAAACAAACCGCAGTAACCGAATAGATCATAAAATGCAAGGTGATGAAATCAAACTCTTCTTCGTTGATGGCTACGATTCTGAGTCTCTTATTATTTTTCACTACCCAGGCACAGGTTACAGACAGTGTATTCCTCTTTTCCTATTTCCAGGGAAATGGGGAGGACGGTTTGCACCTGGCATATAGTGAAGATGGACTTTCATGGCAAGCCCTGCAGGAAAATCAGTCATTTCTGACTCCGGCAGTGGGTGGTGATAAATTGATGCGCGACCCATGTGTTATTCAGGGACCAGACGGTACTTTTCATATGGTTTGGACGGTGAGTTGGAACGAAAAGGGTATTGGTTATGCAAGGTCCAGAAACCTGATCGAATGGTCGGATCAAAAGTATATTCCGGTTATGGAGCATGAACCTGGAGCCAGAAATTGTTGGGCACCGGAGATCAATTACGACCCGGTTACCGGGCAATTTGTCATATACTGGGCAACCACTATTCCGGACAGGTTTCCCGCCACCGATTCCTCAGGTGATAATGGCTATAATCACCGCATGTACTATACAGCTACCAGAGACTTCGAGTCTTTTAGCCCTACAACATTGCTTTATGACCAGGGATTTAACGTTATCGATGCCACTATAAAGCGGTCTGGGGAAGAGTATGTGATGTTTTTAAAAAATGAAATACGTTATCCGGAGCCGGAGAAAAATATCAGAACTGCCACCAGTGAAAATTTGATCCAGGGATATGGACCACCGTCTGAACCCATTACCGGAAATTATTGGGCAGAAGGCCCCACGGTCACAAGGATAGGGGAGTGGTGGATGGTCTATTTTGATAGATACCGCCAACATCAGATGGGTGCCGTTCGGTCAAAGGACCTTATAAATTGGGAGGATGTTTCTGACAAGATTCACTTTCCGGACGGAACTAGGCACGGTACGGTCATAAAAGTGAAAAGAGAAATACTTGATGCTCTGCTTAAATAAGAGCGTTTTAAAACCGCATCACAAGTCCTGCCCCGTTCGGAGTGACTCCCAAATTGAGATTGAGTCCGGATCCTTCACTTTAATATCCTGAGTTGTAATAATTGATGGCTCTTTCAGCCACTCTTTCGGATTTTTTACGTAGTGGTAAGGCAAGAGCAATACAACCTGCACCAATGGCAGCCAGGTACCAGTTGGGATTTGGGTTATGAGCAATTTCCTCTGTAATCGGCCATAGCACAAATATCTGACCCGTGGCATTAAGTAGAGTACTACCCAGCAGGGACCAGGCCAGCGGCTTCTCATAGGCACTCATATTGATATCCTTTTGAAACAGCTTAAACAACTGAATAGGGGTCATTTCGATATCGCACCGCTCGTAGTATTTCTTGTGCAACCAACCTCGCTCACCAATGGTTATGGGTTCAAAGGAAACTTGTGCTTTGACCGTCATAGTCAGTATACAAGTCAAAACCAAACAGAGTAACCATTTCATAGAGACTTCTTTTGGAGGTGGTTATGAGGTAATCAAAAGGTAAAGCCAGCTCCGGCTTGCAAGTAAGCGTTGCGAGTGCCGTCATTGGCATCATAGAGCCCATAATGGTAGCGGGCCTCGATCAGTACGGGACCCAGTTGGAGTCCCAGGCCAATATGGGCCGGTACATCCAGACCTTTGGTCTCGGTATCGTCATTTAGAGCATCCTCTCCATTGACTTCATATGTTTCAGCCAACTTGGCATTTACATTAACGCCGGCCTGGGCGAAGACAGGGCCCAACTTAACTCTCAGTGATACCTGTGCACTTAAGTAGTGAATTTTCCTGAAGTTATCATCATCATTCTTCCAACCCCCTTGCATATATTCCAGACCGGTCGACCATTGCAGGATGGAGGTGCCAATATCATGAGCTGTAAAAAAACCTCCATAAAACCCATTTAGGGGGTCTCCGACAGGTTCGCTGCCATCGGCCATGGTGGCTCGTTGCCAGCCTGCACGAATGCCATGATGCTGAGCATAGGTGTCCATAGAAAAAATGGTCAGTACAGCTAACAGAGCCAGTGTAAGCCAGTGTTTCATTTTGATTGTTTTTTCTAACAGAGACTTAATTTAAGTAAAGTCCCAAACCAATACCAAAATTAGTAATAAAGTTGTTGCTATTATTTCCCGGAATACCAATGGTAATGGCCGGCTCAAGAGCTAAATACCGATTGAAGAAATAGGCATAACCTATCTCAACCGGAATGGTACCGAAATCCTCACTGTCCTTGGTGCTAGAATATAGATATCCGGCTCCAAAAAACAGGTTCATGTTGGTATAGTAACGTGCAAATGGTCCGATATGGAAATTACTGTTGTCAGTATCTCCCAGCTTGGTGTGAGTAAAGCCTGATACCAATCCGACGGCAAGATTGTCCATCACAAAATACCCTCCATCCAGTTCGATGTTTAACTGGGTCAGGTTGTCCTCACTATCCTTGACACTGACTATAGAGAAGGATCCACCCAACTGGGTCCCCAAAATCCATCGGCCTTTATTGTAAAGGGATGTCATATCCGTGTCCTGAGCGGACAGCACACTAGTGAGAAGGACGACTGCGCCCAACGCAAAAAAAAGCTTCTTTTTCATCTGTATTTTTAGAAGTTGATGTTTATAAATAAGGTCTGTCCGGCCCGTATGTCTGCTCCACCACTGAGAAAGTCACGATCATAGCCCCCGGGGCCAAAAAAGGTAGTAGCAGAGGTCGAAAATCCCCCTGTTCCAAAAGTGAATCCACCGCCAATCGAGACTCCACTATTCCAGAGCCACTCCTCAATGGTATAGTCATAAAAGCCGGGTTCCAGGTCATAAAAGGCAATATCGTGCCTGCCAGTACGATCGAGGGTTCTTACTCTTCCTGACGGAAATATCCGAAATTCGGCACGGTCAAAGTCAGTGAAAGCCCCCTTGACATTAACCCGAAAAACAAGGGATCCGGTATTTTGTGATGTGCCAACTCCTCCATCTTCATAGTATTCAGAATTGACGTCAATATAGTCCTTTTCACAGCCCGCTGAGAATAAAAGTATGGCAGGAAGTAGTGCCAGGACAAGATAATTCTTCCAGGTTCGCTTCATTGCAATAGGTTTTGTAATTAGTTCGGTGTTCCACCCAGAATGGAAACGTACCCAAATCTAAGCCTGACAAAGGTACGTTTTAAGCTTGTTATTATACTATACAATCTCTTGGATTAAGGTTATCAAAACACAGATTTCTGCGCGGTAGATTACTATAATACATACAATATGAGACACTTGTCATGGCCAGATTCTGTCTGTTTAACATGGTTAGGAAGGTCCCTGAAAGGGCATTTTTTTGACTTATTTAATAGTACGATAGCCAGGATGCTGTGTAAATTGTCATTGCATCTGTCAGAATGGGTAACCAAATCCAATGACCGGACCATGCAATGGTAAGCCATTTTGCCAGATCCATCGGTAATCATCGATGAAAATTGGCGCATAGAGAATCACACCATAGTCTGCCCGAAGTACGAGAAAGTCCAGATCCAGACGTAATCCAATGCCGGTATTGAGGTAACTATCTTTAAAAATCTTATTCCAGCGTATTCCTGAAAGGTTTCGGTTAGGATCTTCATTCAATAGCCAGATATTACCAAAGTCAGCCCAGATAGCTCCGTATAACTTGATGAATAGTTTCATGCGATATTCCAGGTTCCATTCCAGCTTTATATCGCCCACCTGGTTGACCTCGGCCTCATCCAGTTCGATATAACGCCCGGGGCCTACACTACGTGCATTGAGGGGACGAAGGCTATTCGATCCACCGACAAAATATTGCCTGGTATACGGTATCTCCTCACTGTTTCCGTAGGCAAAACCGATCCCACCGAGGTGTCTGAAGACAAGTTCGTTATAGGGCCCCAGGCTTAAGTAGGCACGAAAATCATACTGAAACCGCGCAAATTGAGAAAAGGAAACACCCAGGAACTTTCTTTCTTTTTGAGGAGTATCTGATAGAATGGCAGAACCCAGGTCAAGTAAGTTTCCGGCGATCTCGGCCTGACCCTGAAAATACACTCCCAGGCGTTTGTTTTCGATGGAGCTGTTGTTGTAGGTGTAGGTATAAGAACTACCCAGAATGACCTGATCAGAGTAAGTCTTCTCCAGAACCGGATTTTCAGCTACCACGGTGTCAAATCGAATAGTGGTATTGCGGATGTTGGTAAAGGTGAGTCCTACCAGATCCAGACGGTTATGGGAGCGCTGTCCACTTTTCCACTCGAAACCGTATGAGGTGTTCCAGCTGGTAAAATTGAAATAGTCCTTTCGATCGTTATACTCAAAATTCAGCGAAAGATACTGACGAGGTAGTCCGTATCTATCGTTGATGAAAGAAAATGGTGATCTCAGCAACGGAGCGGATATGAGGGACCGGAGAGAAAACCCTGAGGATGGAGATACCCTCTCTCTAAACACTCCGATGGGGAAATCATAATATACGTCACCATCAACGGTCAGGTTTTCAGCTCCCCCAAATACATTTAACTGACTCAGTCTAAATCCGGCAGAAGGCCCAAGGTAACCGGTGTTCTTGTAATTACCCTTCAGATTGAACCCGATTTGCGTAGCGTCAATGGGACTCATACTTACTGTGCCCAACAGGTGAGTCGAATCACTGCCTGTGACGGTGTAAGATACGCGTGGACTTTCGAAAACACCGATGTCTGAAAGCTTTTGAACTGTTTCGCGAGTGTGATCCAGCGAAAAATGCTCATTGGGCTCAATTTTGATCAGGCTGTCCAGGAGTCGTTTACGCACTCTGCCGGTACCATAGTAGTAATAGTTTGAATCATCTCGGTCTTGTATGGTCGAATCTATCTCCAGGCGAGTAATATCCACACTTTCCTGTTGGTAGTTCCAGGTGCCAAGATCGCGTCTAAGATGTATCCTAAGGTCTATTTGTTTTTGACCTACGCTGGTATCGGCCTGTATGTAAATGTCGTCTTCACGTAAGAAGTAGTACCCCAGGTTCTGTAGATGGGTCCAGATCTGCGTTTTTTCTTGGTCGAGTGTGAATAGGTTAAATTCATCGCCTTCCTTCAGGAGGGAGTTTGGTTGGTAGGCTCGGAAGTGATCGTTGATCTCCGAGTGCATGGAGTCTGCGACAAAGGTAATATTGCGATAGGTGTAGGCATGTGGGATGTAGAGGTGGTAATGGACGTAGCATTTCTTGCCCTTTTTCTTATAATTCAGTTTGAGATCTCCCTTTGTTCTGAAGTGACCAAAATTTTCATAAATGTCAATGGCCTTGGCCAGTTTGAGCTCGGGATTTACATCTTCGATCAGGATGGGAGCCTGGCCAAAGTTTTCCCGCATCCAGTGGGCAAATCCCGAGTTCTTGTCCTTGTTTTTTTGAGTGTAAAAATCATTGTAAATCCACAGGCGTATAGGCATGAATCGGAGGGCAGGCAGCCCCATGAATGAGCCATTGGGTGTATCCCAGAGGTGCCAGTATACCAGGGATAATTTATTACCAGGATCCTTAATCTTCCATTTTTTACTGTATTTCTTCTTATGGATATGAATTCTTGAGCCCCCATAGAGCACTTCACCTTCTTCTACACTTTTGACACTGGAGCAACCGGTGATCAAAAAAGGAATGGCCATAGCGAGGACGAGCAGGTACTTCATTTAGATTCCTCCTTGGTATGAAACTGAAACAAATTCGGAAAGGTTTTTTTATAACCTATTCCAGCGGATGATTCATTTACCTGACCATCAAAGGCTCCTTTGTATACGCTGTTTCGTGCCAGAAAGAGAGAGACTTCGGGATCTCTGCGGAGGAAGTAATCGAGCTCCAGGTTTCCGAAAGGGTTGAATTTACGGGCTCCTACCGGGCCTTCACCACCAAGGTTGACATCGCCTCCAATGGTAAACCGGAATCGGCGGTCGAATAGCCCTTTTGAAAAGGAATAGCCCATTTTGGATACACTCTGAACCGGATTGGCATCATCCGGGTCAGCATTTTCATCCACATAAAAAGTCAGATCTGCATTCCTGACATTGCGACGCGATATTTCATTGAGTTTATTGACCAATGCGGTTGTTAGTCCCGTTCCCCCTGCACTCACATCCGGGGTAAGAGAACCAAAAAGCAGCAAGTTCATGGCACTTTGTTCTCTACTGTCCTGGGGCAGAGCAGCTATTTGAGCTGCCAGGTCACTGTTGTTGGTTTGGATATCGAAATGAACGTCGATGTTATCTACCGTGGCTTCATCCAGAATGGCCACAACCGTGACCGGCACTCTTTCTCCTCTGGAGCCTCCACCACTTCCTACATCAGCTGGGGAAATACGGAATACTTCAGTGCCTCTGAAAGACAACTGTGGATTGTCAAATTCACCCATCCACTCGATACGGGCTTCTTCAATTTTTAGATTCAAATCAGAGACCATGGGTGCGTCGTAAAAGGCGCTGCCTTCATTGCTGGTTAGTGCTCCATATAGATTAGGCATGGTCGTACCACTTTCACGCAGTTCGAGAGATCCTCCCGCAACCATCCGAACGAAGTCATTAGAAGTCTCATAGATGAGGATATACAAGTCAGTATCGGCAATATCCAGGTCGACATTCCACTTAATGGGGTTACTTCTTGCTAAAGCCATCAGCTGATCCTGTCGAGTTAATCCAAGTGTGTCAAAATCAGTGAAAAGAACCACTTCATTGCGATCAGTCAGACTGACATCACTTTCATATTTCCAATTCAGATGTCCGCCGGGAAGCGTGTTCAGAAATCCAGTGATCTCCAGATTTGAAGACGGTCCTCTCATCTGTAAATTTGATTCGATTTCGATCAGGCCGTTGGGATTGATATCATCTCCCGAGTTATCCAACAACCTGAATCGATCGGTTTTCGCAGTTACATTATAGTTGATACCATTTTCCAGGTTGATGGTACCGTCTAATAGAATTTTCTGTCCTGAACGATCAAGTAGCTCGTTATTACGGAAAAGTATATCGTAGTTCTCAAAGTATACGGTATCATCTACGACTCTTGTGAATATACCATAGTCCTGATACCTGATTTCAGAATCTTCGAAAACAAAATATCCATCGGTGCGGAGGTCATCAGCGACCATACCAGTGAGCTTACCACTGGTCAGTCCTGTGACTGCCAGGGATTGAGGCCAGCCTGGTACAAGTTTTTCCAGTTTGGTGAGGTCGAAATGTACAAGGTCCAGATTAAAGATCCAATCCTCATTTTCAGTCCTAAGCGAGAGGTCTAAACTTCCTTCCTCTCTAACCATATTTCCATCAAGGACGATTTTACTGGTATCACCATGACCTGCGATATCAATCGAGCCTATCTGGAAAGTGTCCACCACAACATCACTAATCACTCCGGTTGTAATCCATATGTCTGAGCTGGTTTCATAATCCCCCTCGATGGATAACCGAGCCTGGTAAGTACTGTCGTCCATGAATATCCGGGCCAATGTGCTGAGGTCAAGAGAATCGACAGACCAATTGATCATTCCTGCAGATGTACTCAGGGATATTTTTTGGGCTTCATTGGTAAACGTCAGTGCCCCATCAATGTCATCAAGATCGCTACTGATGTATAGGTTTCCTTCTTCGACAGCCCAAATTTCGGATCCAAATTGCAGTTTTTGTGTGTCTGTGATACTTATATGCTGACCGGCTGTATCATGCTCCAGAGCGAAAGAAACATCCACTGGGTACCCAATCTCAGGAAGGTTGGTATAGATGGATACAGTGGAAGCTCCATCACGAAGTTCCGTGATCTCAGCTTTCATACCTTGCAACATGGTGTAGGGATTTTTTAGTGAGTCCACTGTAACTTCTCCAGTAAGATTATCTGTGGTCCCTGAAATGACGGCCTCAACGTTATTGACGTAATAGTTATCCCAGGTAAAATATGGAAGATCTATCGACAACATGATATTTTCTGACTGTGTTTCCACTTGCAGCTGGTCTATTCCAGCAGCAATGGGATAGTGAAAGGTTTGCAGCAGGAAGGTGCTGTCTACTTGCAAGCGGCCTTCTAATTGTATATATGGTATTGGTCCCTCCCAGGGGTTGTCACTGCTGATCCAGTCTACAAGTTCATCATTGGATTCAAATTGCACATAATTATTTGCACCCAGATTGATATTCAATGCCAAATCACCCGAATTGCGATACTCTGTTTCCAAAGCCAGTGTAGTCCTGTATTCACTGCTGTAGCCAAAAGGCTGAAAATAAAGGCTGTCTGAAAAGATACTCATGGACATCCCGGTGGAATCAAAACTTAGCACTCCGTTGAAGGGAAAAGCGAGATCACCCGGGGTATACAGGTCATCAGAAGATTCAGGGATTTTACCATCGATACTACCAGTATATTCGATCAACTGATCGGTGATCAGATCCGCCGAGCTTGCGATGTTCAGATTTAGTTCGCCATATTTAAGAAAGCAGGTGGTCCATGTACTATCAATACCACTTTCTGATCGCACTTGGATTGAATGTACCTGGTAGCCACTCATCGATAAGGTGTCGGTACTAAGGTCGACCTTGTAGCTATACAGATTGTTTTCAGAATCCAGGGTAGCTGTGGCATGTACCCAGCTCCCCATCACAAACAGGGTGGAGTCAGCCAGGCTGCTAAGATCATAAGGTCTCAAGGAAGGATTAGTCAGCTGAGCTGTTACCCTGGTTGACAATGAGTCTGATAGATCTGTATTGACAACTACATCAAAAGGAATCCGGTTGGCAATAATTGTTCCTGCCAACGAAGGTGTACTCAGGGAGCCGCTTATTTCTAACTCTGAATCAATATTTACATCATTTTGTCCCTGTGGCAATTGAAAGGCAAAAGCCTTGGCCATTTTGTACAAAGTAGTATGTAAATGGCTGATTTGAAGATCCAGGATTTCTTCACTTTGACCAACAGCGGCGGTACCGGATATCTGCGCTGAGATGAGTTCAGGAAGGTCTAGTTGAAGGCCATGCAGGGAAAGTTGTCCATTTTCATATGAGCCAGTTCCTTCAATATGTACCTCACCCGGTTCAAAAGGGAGTTGAAGATCAGGCATGAGGATTCTCGCTAACCGGGAATCCAGACTTGAAGACGCAAGATCCCACTCCACAGTGATGTTATCCTGTTGCTGCAGGTCCAATCTGTTCAGGTTTAGATCCAGCCCGGGTAGCTGCAACGCCAGATCTTTGAGGTCGACATCTTTCTGATCATTCATTTGCAATTGCTCACCTGAAAAGACAATCTGCAGGGTATCCTGATACAGCAGTGATAGGTGTTCGATGTTGGCATTCAGAAGATCATTTTGATGCAGAGTGTGCATGGTAAGGTTTACATCATTTAGTTGATATTTCTCAGTGCCTACATTTACCTCATAAGCATTATCGACTAGCCAAATGGAGCCAATCGAGAAGACGGGGATGTCCTGTGGAGAAAATGGATTGCTGAGTAAGGTGTCTTCAGATGGTCTACTTGTCCAGACCATTTGTGAACCGGTGTTAATAATACTATCAACCTGATAGGTTTCATCTATGTCCAGTTCTTTGATGAGCAGGTCGGCAAAATAAAGGTCTCCGGTGTCCGATGGGCTCTCATAGATCATCCTGGAATCAGTAAGATGAATCTCATCAAATTGTATTGGCCAGGACGCATCAGTTGTATCTGAATCAGTTTCCATAGCAGGTGTCGAAACATATGTTAATTGGGCTCCGTGGAGACGCAGATAACGACCCGAAATTTTGCCTTCAAATAGATGTGACCAGGACCATTGGATATGTAGTCTATCGGCTTTCATTTCTAATCCTTCAGTGTTGTACTGGAAGCCGGTCAGAGACAGGCTCGACGGCATATCATAGTCATAGCTATGGTAAGTAATACCGTACTTGCCCAGAATCGTTGGCAGGCTGAAATAGAAAACCAGCAATAAGGCGAGGATTACTCCCAGGAGTATCAAACCGAATTTGATTATACGCCTGGCCATATGCTAAGTCAATTGATGATTTTTTATTAGTTCCGGTCCAAAATGAAAGATACCTTAAAAGTAAAACCCAACCACGAATGTCGCTTTCAAACCGGACCTGTTATGGTCTTTAGCTAAGGCGACCATGACCGGTCCTACCGGAGACCGATAACCCACAGATAAGGCAGACCCCCATCGGGTATCTCGATCTCCCAGTTGACCTAATTCCACACTGGGATTTAGCCAGGATACAAAGGCCGAACTGGAAAGAACATTGACAGCAGCATTCAAGTAGATATTAGTGTGCCACTGATATTGAATACCAAGTCTTCCATAAAAATAATTGGATAGGGCAAATTCCTTACTATTGCTACCGTAATATTCATGGGTATTCAGTCCTGCCGGTATAAAACCTCCAATATGATCGTATTCTGTAAGGTTGAATTGGCCTGCATTTAAATTAGAAAGAGCCAGGCGAACTTTGCCTGTCACAGTCCAGTCATGGCCCAGGGGAATATATGGCGTGTAGGTAACATCAAAACTTTGAATCTTACTCTGGAATATGTCTTCAAGATCACCTGGTGTTACATCGAAGCTATCCCTGATAGTAATAGTCCCATCCAGGTTAATAGAGGTACTCGCGCGTGCTTCAAATACGGTACCTCTGGTAGGAAAGTAGCGTGTGTTGGTGGTATTCAGGCGATAGTAGAGCTCCAAACTGGTTCCTTTGGATTGTATCCGTGTAATATCGAAATATTCACCAGTGGTAATGGATGGTTTGAGGTTTACCTGAGTCCATTTCAGATCCAGGCCAAAGGCCATGTTTTGAAAGCTGGTGGTTTGGAAACCCAGGGATGCTGAAGTGACAAAACTGTTAAACACAGAAGTTTCTCTGCCCAAACTATCAAAAAGCGAGAGATCACTGTCTCGGTATCTAAAGGACCCCTGGAAAGCCACATCTTGCCTCCTTCCCAGATATTTAAAGTAATTCAGATAGAGTTGTGGATTTGCAGATAGGTCTGCTTCAAATATCAAGCGGCTACGATTGAGAATGCGATTTCGGAGTGTAATGTTTCCCAGAATACCCCCCTTGTTCTCTGAGTCGTAATGATACGAAAAGCGAAATTGCGTACGAGGCTTTTCAACAATATCAATCCAAAGTTCCCGGTGTTGCTCTTCCCCCAGAATTTCGTATGATATGCGCTCAAAATGCTGGGTGCCATAGATCAGACTCAGTTGCTCCTCTAAAAACTGGATACTGGTGGGTGTCTCCTTGTGAAGATCCAGTTTTCCGATAATAAAGTCTTCCTCAAAGATCTTGTTTCCCTTTACCACCACTGTGTCAAAAGCGTATTGATCATGAAGTGGAATTCGCGTTATGGTCTCTGCCGGCCCAAACTGATTAAGAGAGTCAGCCAGTTCTTTAAAAACCCCATAGTATTCCTGACCAGCCTGGTCACCTCTGGTCAGGATTTCAGGAGCCATAGCGAAACTTCCTGCTCCGATTGCATCAATATCAGGATAGATGAGTATGTCACATTTTTTACTCTGCTCTTCGGCATCAATAGCACTGGTGATGAAGGCAGATTGTGTCAGGATCGAGATAGCTGAATTAAGGTTTTCTTCCGATTCGAGACCACCACCGACGAAAACACCAATGATGATATCAGCTCCCATGTCCAATGCCTCATCTACCGGAAGATTATGGACCAATCCACCATCTACCAGAAGCTTGTCATCAATACGGACCGGAGTGAAAACTGATGGAATGGCCATACTGGCCCGCATCGACATGGCCAGTGATCCATGGTCCAATACGACCTTTTCTCCTGTGACTATATCAGTGGCAATACAGGCGTAGGGGATAGGTAGTTCGTCAAATTGATTGATATGGTGAACATGTCGGGTGAGATGAGAAAAGAGGTCGATCATGGCCTGACCTTCTATCACACCTTTTGGAAGAATAAACTGCCTATTTTGAAAATAGAATTCAAGTAAGTACCGGTCATAATAGTCCTTCTCCTCAAAAGTGACTTTGTTAAAGGGAATCTTGTTGGTGATGATTGAACTCCAGTCAGCTGTGGATACCAACTCTCTGAGCTCATCGGCAGTATATCCGGCGGCATAAAGACCTCCTACGATACTTCCCATACTGGTACCGGTGATGTAATCTGGTGTCAACCCGGCTTCTTCCATGGCTTTCAGTACTCCAATATGCGCAATGCCTTTGGCACCTCCACCACTTAACACAAGTCCTATTTTTGGTCTTTCCTGGCCTGAGAGAGTAAGAACAGTGGCTGTGCAAAGCAAAAGGCAGATTAGACAAGGTACACGTAAGGTTTTTATTGTTCTCCTGAAAGACAAAGGTAAAAATGTACGTGACCAACTGATATGGTGACCCCCGTAAACCATTTTCTTATCTATTTAGTATGTGTTCTTCTAACGCACTTCCTAAAAATTCCTTACTTGAAGGTAGAAAACTGGTAACAATTTCACATGAGTTTAGGTGGTTGATATTGGTATACCATAGGATCATGAGGTATCTTGCCTTCTAGATTTACAATTGATGATACGTATCATTGGGGTTTTGGGAATGTTGTTTATGGCTCAATCTGGCTTGAGTCAGGAAGCCGGGGATTTGAATACGACTGATCCGACAAAGGTGGCAAGTGATGTGCAACAGCTTAATACAACCAGTGGGTTAGACAAAATCTATAATTTTATTGAATGGTATATGAAGTATCTTCCTGCTCCATATGCCTCTTATAGCGAAGAAACCAGCTGGCTTTTTGGTATCAGTAAATTCAATGCCTTCACATTTAATCGGGGCAAGCCAAATGATACCCTTACCCAGCCATCCAGCATTCAGGCCTTCGGCTACCTGACTCTAAACAATCAATACCGTACTGCCATTGAGGCTAACCTGATGTTTCATGAAAACCGGGCACTTTGGCGAGGGCTTTTACTTTATACCGATTATCCATTGCAATATTATGGAGTTGGTAACAATACATCTCTTGTTGACGAACGAATTTTGATCACTACAGATTGGCAATTTACAACCCATTATCTCTTCAAAACATGGAAGAAGTGGTATGTGGGACCCATCTTTGACTACTATAACTTTACGGAAGTTAATCTCCAGGACGGTGCACCTCCCATGCCAGAGGATAGTATTGTATTGGCACACAATCTGGGTAAGCAAGCAGGATTTGGCGGAAAGCTTCTCATGGAAGGTCGTGATAACCGACTGAATGCAAAACATGGATTTTATGCGGACATCAGTTACCTGTTATTTCGCAAGTTTCTTGGTGGAGAATATGTCTATGATCATCTCCTGGCTGATTTTCGATATTATACCACACCCTATAAAAAGATGACCATTGCAGCTCAGTTTAAAACTGAAGCTAAAACCGGGGATGTTCCCTTGCAATCCCTTGCATTCCTGGGAGGAGACTATACGATGAGAGGTACTTATCGTGGTCGTTATCGAGATCATGTATCCATGGAAATGCAATTGGAGCTACGTTTCCCGATTTACTGGATATTTGGCGGTACCCTTTTCAATAGTATCGGACAGGTAGCTCCAACTTACAATCAACTTGGTCTTGATCGATTTCATTACAACTATGGAGCAGGACTGAGAATCACAGTAGACCGTACCAATGACATCAACATACGCATTGACGTTGGACGAAGCAATGATCAAACGATCTTCATCCTCAATTTTGGAGAAGCCTTCTGAGTGAGACGATTAGCCTTTACTTCCCCAGGGAGAATGTCTGATAATACGTTTGATAGGTCCACCATAGCTGTCTGGTCCTCCGCTGAAAGGTTCTTTGGCATCGGTAAAAACAGCCTGTCCCTGATCATTGTAAATTTCTAAATGCACCTTGGAATCGTAGTCGATGCTGGTTGAGGACGAACCGCTGCTCACCGTAGTTTGCTTTTTCTTGCCGTCATCTCTCTTGGTCTTTTCGGTAGTTACATCGGATCCGTAGGAATGCGTACCGTCATGCATTACATCAAAAGTGCCAAATACAACAAATTCAGCACCAATCATAGCTGCCAACTCAGAAGGATCAACGGTGTTGAGATCGGTGATTCCAAGTTTGGCCAGATTGGCATTAGTGGTCCGGGTACTCTGTACGGTTAGCATACGTGCTTCCTCCGAGATGATACTGGCACACTCAGTCTGTACCAGCAATCCCAGTTCTTCAGTCATGATTCCGGGATCGTTGGTTACCACGGTAAATGGTAGTACAGCCACAATACCCTTTCGTTCGGCTGCACTAAGGGCGGCAGTTGTTGCCATTTCATTGTCTGAAACAGCCTCATTAAAGGTTTGTGTACGACCACTGGAGAAGGTGATTTTATTAATATCAGACTTTTTAAATTCATATTGCAGGTCTTCTCCGGCATAGACAAATTTGATCAAGTCATCGGTAATCCCTTTTACTTTTCCTTTTCGTTCCTCACCATCCAGCATAACTACGACATCAAAACTTTCAGCTGATGTTTCTTGAGCAACAACGTCAAACGTCAAGATGGTGCATAAAAAAGTGGCCATCAGGGAGAGGGATAGTGCGATAAATTTTCTCATGATCATTGGCTTTTATATGAATAATGTAATTCGTTAATCTTTAGATTGTGTGTCCGGATTGCCTCTGCCAAAATACGGCATTTTAGTTGGATTTTCCAGCCACATAGCCTATTCCAGGGGAAAAGCGACGATTCAAAAAGATTTTTGAGGTTGTCCGAAGATCCAGTTCATGAATCACATTCGGGTATTGATCAGTTTGACATTCAGGAGTTTTTCCGCGACCTCATTCAACAAGGACTCAGGTCCCTCCAAATGATAGGTAGCATGTATGTGAATGGCTTGTTGACCAGGGCCAAGAGTGAGGGCTGGAGATGATGACTCCAGTTCATAAAATGGCCCCATGATTTCACCATTCTCCATGGGTCCGTCGTTGTATGAATTGATCACATCACCTTCAAAAGGGGCATGCTGAATCTCCCATAAGGAATTGACATATTTGGCGTCATTCGAGTAGGAATACTTCACCAGAGTAAGTATTTCATGGTCATGATCGTAACTGCCCATAAACCCGGTCACATTTTCGGGTGGTAGACCCATCTTGGACCGGTATTTACCGTCACCCTTGAAGAGGATAAACCCCGGGCTGACTTTTAGGCGATCGTCTCCTATCTTTCCAAAATAGCTGGTGTTGATATTTGGAGTACCCTGGTATGGAATGATCACAGAAGTGGCAGGGGATGGGTTGTACATACCCAGAATCCAGATTGACAAGAGCCCGGTCTCTTCCCTCCAGTTAGTCGTGCCTGTATTTGTGATCTGATTGTCGGATTGATAACCAACGACTTTGAGCTCATCATTCAATGTCAAGCCTAAATCTTTTTGTATCTGATCTGTACTCAACAAAGATACTTTACGGTTCACATCGATCTCAAAAGTAAATCCCTGATAATTAACCAGGGTTATACTTTTGCTGAAACTTGCAAAATCATTACCCCGCTCGACCAGTTCAAATGGTTCGGAGTCAATGGCAGGAGGTGTCTGCCAGTTCTCGGCGGTGAAAGCGGCATCCCGGGGAAAGAAGATAGAGTATTGTCCTCCCTCAGGTCCCAACCAAAAGCGATCTTCTCCCCCAAAGGCATTCATATGCGGTAGAATTTCTCCCGATGAGATCAGATCATAATTAATCCAACCATAGCTTTTTCCGGCTTTACCACCGGAAGTACTGGTCATGACCCTTCCCTGGTATTCCGGTATGATCACGATTCTGGCGTTTCCGTCTTCTGATTTGAGTTCAACCGTGTTGAGGTATTTATTGAGAAAGGTCATGTCCTCCCGAAATGTGCGCATAGGGTTCTGAGCTGATAAGCTGAGGCTTGTGGTTAGGAAAATAAGTGAAAGAGAAAGAAATAAATTTTTCATGAGATTACTTGTCACCTACAATATATTAAAGAGTAAGATATCACACGAAAAAGTAGATAGGTTCACGCAAAGAGCGCAAAGCCCAGTTGCCGGCTCGCAGTCTGCAGTCGGCAGTTCGCAGTCGGCAGTGCGCAGTCGGCAGTTCGCAGTCGGCAGTCGGCAGTTCGCAGTCGGCAGTCGGCAGTTCGCAGTAGTCGGTACCAGCAGGAGGCAGCTCTTCGTTGCTTACCCGCAGTAGCTCCACTCGGGTTTAGGTGTTGAGACGTTGAGACGTTGAAAGTGTTGTAGAACCAAACCCAAGGGGCAACCCTCTTTTAACCAGGAAAGTGCAACATCAATTTAAGGAATAAGAAATATGTATCTAATTGATTAACTGATAATTGTCCCCCTTGAGGGGGATTAAGGGGGTGGAATAGATGTTCTTCTCACGCAAAGGACGCAAAGATACTTCTCGACGTCATGGGTCCTAATCGGTGCAGTCCTCGTGAAAAGTGACTTTGAGCTGCTGAACTTTCGGGACGGCTTCAGGCGTCAGGGAAAAGAAGACTTCCACTTTTCCATGCTCTGCTTTGATGGAAAAGGTTCCTCTCAACTGGTTTTGCGCTTGTATTTCCCCCACTTCGAATACAGCACCCGCTTCTTTCCAGATATCCATGTAATCCTGCATCCTTTGAGAGCGTGACTTGTCCAGGTAGAAGTTGTCAGCCAGAAAATCCTCCTCTGCATTCCCTTGCAAATCCTGAATGAATAGTTCTACCTGACTTTTTCTCTGTTGTAAAATTTCAGAAGCAGGTAGGGTTCTGGGTTTTAAAGTTTCGTCTTCAAAAAGCAGGTGGGCCAATTCCCGGTAGGGGAGTGGATTGGTATAAGTCAGATTGCCAAAGGCGATGAGTCCAATACCGTAGTTGGGGTAAAAAACGACCCTGCTGCCAAAACCCGGCAAACCTCCGCCGTGAGATACCCACCGCAGGTTTTTGTCGTTTTGTGTGACAACAAGTCCGTATCCATATCCCGAAATTTCAGTAACCGGATTACCCTGATGATCTGTGGTGTTGGTATCCAGCCAGGAAATGCACGCCGTATGCATTTCTCTGACAGTACTTCTGGCAACTGGTCCGGACTGCGGTCCATTGCGTGGTGGCCAGGCTGCCAGGTGGAAACTCACGTATTTACTAAAATCTTCGATGGTCGTAATTATTCCTCCCATGGCACCGTATGATCCATCGTGCAGCATGGGTTCAGGTATCCATCTTTTGTCTTCCTGACGATAACCTTGTACCAGTTGCTGACCAGGGATACGGTCATACTCCCAATAGGTGTCATCCATACCAAGCGGCTGTAAAATATTCTCGTTGATATAAGACTGATATGGCTTTCCCGATACTGCTTTGATAACCATTCCCAGCAAGGCGTAACCGGTATTACTGTATTCGTACTGGAAGGATGGAATAGTTGAAAATGAAGGGCCTTGCATCATGAGCTGCGACAGCATTTCGTCAGGTTGGTCCAATTGACGGTCACCCCAGGCATCATCTTCAGGAAGTCCGGAGGTCATCGTCAGAAGGTTGTGTATAGTCATAACAGGCGCATCGTCAGTCAGGTATGGCAATTGATCCATCTCCGGTATGTATTTTGCCACCGGGTCAAACAGTGCCAATTTGCCTTCATCCCTGAGTTTGAGTATAGCCATGGCGGTGAAGCTTTTGGTCATCGATGCGATACGAAAGCAGCTGTGTGATGAGGCTGGTCGCTTTTCTTGAAGGTTTATCCGGCCTTGCGAAAAGCTCAGGAAAAGTCTGTCGTCAATCACCAAACCAAAAGATGCTCCTGGAATCTGCATATTTTCCCAATGAGACATCAGGATGGCTTCAATCTCATGTTCTTTCTCTTGAATTCGATCCGTGCGATAGGGATCTGTAAAAGCAGGTGGCAGATAATCCTTAGCTACTTTCTTTGGAGTGGACATGAAATTTTGAGGGTTTTGAGGTTTTCAGACATTGGCAAAGAAATCCTATTGCATAATCCGGGTTGGACGGATTACAAAGATATCAGGACTTCACAACTTTGCCGGCAATGTTGGCATGACCTTCCAGAATCCGTTTACTGACCAGCGGATCCGGATCTGTGGACCAGTTGCCCTTGTCCATAGTCCCACCTAAAATGATTCCATCTTTCCTGGGGAACATGTAAAGGGATCCTTGTTTGGCTGGTGCCACGTAAGAATAGTCAATGTCTTCCTGGGGTAGCAAGACACATAGCTGACCACTGACCGGAATTAATTCTTTGTCATCGAATAATGATGCTGCTCCCAGTCCGGTGCAATTAATGATCTGGGGTTGGTTGAGTTCGGTGATCTCGGATTTGGCTTGAATGGTCTTTATCAC
>JAUILF010000075.1 GCA_030433135.1 Bacteroidia bacterium
ATTTCCATGAAATTCAGAAACCAGATAAGTGGCATTTTCCGTGCCTGGATTTGCCATACCGTGTGGTTGACCTGCTGGATAAAAAATGGCAGCACCTTGCCGGGCCATTACACCACATGTTTCGACCTCACCCTTCAGAACAATGATAACTACATCATATGGGTCAATGTGAGGATCGTAGGCTGCACCTGGATTAATAGTGGTACTGTGACAATGAAGTTTACCAAGACAATGGGTGGGGCCATCAAACAGGGCTCTATATCTAATTTCTTTGGAACCGTAGGCTTTTTTTGGATTAAAGACAGAATTTTTTTGAAATTTCAGTTGTTTCTTTCCTTCTGAATTTTCGTTAAACCACTTTATCATCAGGTAATTTACCGGCTTTTCGCTCATGCCTTTCAAAGTATGTGGAAACCAGGAAGGGTAATACACAAAATCACCCGGTCCTACCGGATGTCTGGTGGAACCATTGTCAATTCGAGCTTGAGGTAAATCGAGTTCAGCCTCACCAGACAGTATAATTAGAATTTCTTCTTCCTTATGGGTATGAGGTGGATGTGGCAAATGTCCTTTTTCCAGGGCAGATGCATGCACAGTCACATTACCCATGTTCGCTGTTTTCCCATTGAAAATATAGTACGGTTGCCATTTTTTACCCTGAGGCAGGCTGAGAGGAAGAGTCAATTGATGGATGCGGTTTTGCTCCAGAGATATTCTGCATTTTACGTTGGTAGGTAGTGGAGGATTTACAATTTTGTTTACCTTCCACCGATCATCTCCACGTATGAGAATAGTAGGTACCCTTGGGAGATCAACTTGTCTGAATGGCCACTCATAGCTGTTGACGTACGGCATTCTGATCCTGGCATCCGGGGTGGCAAACTGCAGGAGCAATGCTTTTCTTGGTTTGTCAGTCGTATTCAAAGAGGCATGCCAGATTTTCCCATCAAAAAAGAGTACATCACCTTCCACCATTTCTGGTTGTTCGATCTGGACCTCGGCCTTAAATGACCGTGCCCATGTCAGAACATGTTCGTCTGTAGTATGAAGACGGGATATCGTGCTTTGTGACCTTATTTCCTGAATGGATTTCGCAAACTGATGAGAACCCGGTATGATCTTTAATGAAGACTCTTTCCGGACATTTTGAAGTCCAACCCAAACACTGATGGTCTTTCCCTGCTCAGCAGTCCAACTTTCAATATCACAGTGCCAGGGGTGTTTGGCCTGGGGGCGTTTTGTGACGAGACTTGCTCCCCAGAGTATGATATTTTTTCCCATTAATTCCTGCAAGGTATCAACAATAGGTGTTTGTACACACAGGCTGTACCAGAGATGCGAATTGGCGGCTATACCTTTATCCCAATCCATTGGTGGAATCTGCTCATCAGCGATGTTGCTTAACACCTTTTTGCACCAATCTCTGGAAAATACATGCTTATCTACTACGTAACCAGAATTTTCAAAGTAGTTCTTCTTCGATGATGACGTGTCCATTTAATAATTTGGATAATTATAATTGTCTGATGTCAATACTGTTGTCACCGTAGTTTGTCACTGCCAACAAATTTCCTTCATTATTGATATCGATACCATGTGGAAAAGAATAGCCTTGCAGGTCAAAGATGTGTTTTATTCTTGTCATTGACACTGAATAAACTTGTACATTATCCAGGTTTTGATTTGGCACATATAATCTACCATTGGAGAAATGACACCCATCTAAATGGCTATTATCTATTTGGAGCTCTGTTATTACATCATATCCACTCAGATCAGAGTGAAGTTTGACCATTTGTAATTTAGATTTCATTATAGAGACTTCCTTCCGATTTGCTGCTTTGAAGGAAAAAAGAATGATCATCAGGTGATCTGCCGGAAAGCAAACATCTTTGGGTTTCCATTCTCCGTCATTGAAAACTAAGATGGGCTTTTGCCCATCTGTTTCCATCAGGATAATATTGCGATCACCAGTAGTAGTACAGAGACACACCAGATCTTTGCGCCAGGATACGAACCGAGCTCCATGACAAAAGCCACTTTTGACATCTTTTACCTTTAAGTCCTTTTCATATGCAATCATTTGTCTGTCCAGGCGGTACAATGAAGCACTCTGTGCCTCGCAATTGCTGGTTAGTATCAACTGGTTTCCATCGTAATCCATGAGATCGGTTGAACAGGGTGCCTCATCAGACTGAGATCGAATTCGGCTCAGGACTTTGAATGTCCCTTGCTTAATGTCAAATTGGATCAGGTACAAATGTTGTCCTACCATGGATGCCGTCACAAGATGCTGATGGTCTATGAATTTCACCGAAGTACAACTGGCTAATCTCTTGCGTTTTCCTACGTAAAAAGGACCATAGTCAGTGTGGTTTATATCTTCAAGTTTGATCTTAAGTTGGGGGTGATTGCCAATTGTCTTGCGCTTCCACCACGTTCTTATCCGTGTGGACCAGGAGGAGCCATTGGGGGTTTTTAGGTTAGCGGGGTATAGATCTTGTAACACTGATACAAATTAAAGGAAAACAATATACGAAACTCGTAAACCTCATCTGGCATGACTGTCTACATTGCATCTTCTCCAAACAAATCCAAGGGCATTCATGTCTTACCAAAAAGTATTAACATGAATATCAAGGATGTAAACAAAGACGGAATTGCATTTGATGGTATGGATCCTGTGGCATACCATACGGGTGAGCCATTACCTGGAAACGAACGCTTGCGTCACGAATGGGATGGTGTAATCTACTTGTTTGTCAATGAAAAAAACATGCGCAAATTTCAGGAAGACCCGGCAAAATATACAGGTCCACTGCAAGGTAAGGTGGGCAGGAGATCAGCTGTAGAACACAGGAATCTCGAAGAAAAAAGAGAAGATCGTGAAAATAACGTCCCACTGGATATCAAGGAAGATGGCAATGTAGAAATGCAGAATTTGAGTGACAGTCAGAAGTAGTTTTTTCCAAAAAAGCCATGACCAGCCCGCCAAATGAGGACTGGTCCATGACCTTGCTGTTACCATATGCATCTTCTTAAGTTCGTTGGTTCATGGTAACATCCGGTTTTTGTGGGTGCGACCTGAGTATGGATTAGGATTAGAAAGTATATCTTACAGCCACTCCACCTGCACCGGCGAAAAATCCACCACCTCCGACGATAGCAAATCCGGGCATCCAGTCGAGACTGACATTGATAGGAAGATCCGCAAAGGAGTAGTCCGCTCCCAGTACTCCACTGATGCCTACTCCGGTTTGACTGGCAGCACTGCCATAGTTGAAGTAATCAAAGTACTCGGCATAGGCTCCACCGATGAACTGTACGAAAGCTCCACCTCCATAGTACCATCTAAGTCCCTCAGTAACATTGGAAAGATCATTGTGAAATTCCACCAGGGCACTGATTTTCGTTTGTGAATAGTTGAATCCAAACTTCCCTCGATTCCAGTAATTGATAATCCCTTCACCAGCGATCTTCTCTGTAAAGAAATGTTTGTAAGTTCCGGCAATTCCCCACCCGAAGCGCAAACCGGCGGCATGGTCGTAGCTCTGTGCAATGATGGCATTGGCGCAGAAAAAGAAAGCTATAAATGCGACAGTAATATGTGTTTTTTTCATGATTTGTTGTTTAGTGGTCAGTAATAACATTTGATAGTACTTGATTCCGCGCAGCCTATTCACAGGCAGCTTCGAGTGACTCCAGGGTAGCCTTGTAGAGATCACTATTGAGCACACCAAAGCAATCGGAATTGACGTAAAGGCGTATGGCGTCGATGTAGTTCCGACAGTTTTCAACGGATGGGTCCTGAGAATACTCTGTGGCTGATTCAGAGATGATTTCAGCGGCATTGGAACAATCGGCAACCGTGTCCATGGAATTGTCTTTTTTGCAACAAATCATGGTGGCCGAAACAAGAAGGGCAAATAAGGCTGTGAATATTTTGTTTTTCATGACATATGGCTTTAACAGATTATGTAATTATTGTTATCGCCCTTAATTGCCATCAAAGACAAGAAGTAAACACTTGTCAGAATTTTAAGAAATTCTTAACATTTACTCAAATCAAGAGACACTGACCAGCTATTTGCCGGTAGAAAAGATGTGGATGCCAGTGCGGTTTTCGTCTAAGATCGAACCTTCAAAATAGATAAATGTTAGGAAAGGAAAGCAATAGAGTGACCACTGCTAATTACATGCTCCATCCAGCGCATCCAAAGCAGCATCGTAAGTATCGCGTATATTCTGACTGGCGAAGCCATAACAATCACCATTGATGAAATCCCGGATGGCATCTACATAAGCCTCGCAGTTTGATTTGGAAGGGTCCGCCGTATAATTATCCAAGGATTCATTGATGCGTTCAGTAAACTCGGTACAATCAGGAGCGCCACTGTTGTCGTCATCATCCTTGCTACAGCTAACACTGACAAGGGTTATAAAAAGAATCACAATTAAGATTCGATTTCTCATAAGGAGTGATTTAATACGTATTAAGCTTTGACCCGGATAATCCATACAATCAGTACCACAATAATAATTCCGAAGATTACAGGAAGAATGGGGAAGGAAGAAACTTGGGGTGGTGACTGACCATAAGGAACAAATGCCGCCCAGAAGTAGGGATGATGGAAAGCCCTGACTTTCTGATTTTCCAGAAACTTTTGTTTCGCCTGTCTCAGTGCCTGGGTAACTGACAATTTCCGGGACAGTTCTGTGTAGAGGCCAGTCATAATTTCTGATGTGGATTGATCGTCTGCCTTCCACAGACTTGCAATCAGTTGTGGACATCCGGCATAGGCAAAAGTGCGACTGAGCGACATCACACCCTCTCCCTTTTCCAGTTTTCCCAGTCCTGTGTTGCAGGCACTGAGGACTATCAGGTTTGCATTTATGGGTAATTGATAGATCTCATAAGCATTCAAATAACCGTCATTCACGCTATCTCTGCTGTTGAAAACCAACTTTGAGTAAAGCGGTTGATCATCATTAATCAGACCATGTAGCGACAAATGTGCAACATCATACTCCCCGATATTTTCCTTGAAAGCAGTCTCTGTGGCTTGTTGATCCAGCCAGATGTCACCACCCATAATAGATTGGATATCCTCCACCTCTTTTTTGGCTCCCGGTAGATTCGCTTCTCCGGCCCGATAAAGCCTTGATACCAGCAAGTCCTGTACTTCGGTGGTATCGGGTTCAGCTTCGTATGAAGGAGCAAATCCGGCAAAATTGGATTTATTTTGAACAGTAGGCGCTGATTTCAATTGAAAGTGGTGCGAACCCGAATATGCATAAGTGATATCGAATCGACCAATCAAATATTTATCAAAAGTTAGACTTTGATCCGGATCCGAGCATAGTGCCTCAAAAGAGATGTAAGCCAGGGTCTGATCGGGAACAATGATGAGGTGATTTTCAACTTGATTGAATTCGAGGTCTTGAAACAAGATCTGGTAGATTGCATGGGATAGTCGATCAAATTTGTCGATGGCCTGATCGGGTTCAGCAAGAATGGATGAAAGATCTTGTTGTTGATCAATCCATTGGTCAATTTGAGCACTAAAACCATCGGGAATTTCCAGTTGGTCAAATTCAAATCGGTTATATCCGGCAACGAGGCGATAGAGACTGTTCTTACCCCAAAAGAATTGAATTGTGAGTTCATTTTCGGTAAGGGTACTTTGTAGCTGGTTCAGTGCTACCGGTTCAATCTGACGGGTAAGTTCGTAGTAATTGGAAAATTCGTCTTCAATTTGCTGAGACAATTGCAGGAACTGATCCCGGACCTGAGTATACATTAATTGATAGTTGGTTAGTCCCACAGAATCCTGCATCTCCCTTGCAGCCAGGATCGACGATTCCAGGTACCCCAGGTCATCCTGCAGTTCCCGGTAAGATGAAGCCAGGGTATCGGGAAGATCAAGAGGAACATTCTGGTCTTTTAATGCCTCCATCAACAAGAGTGATCTGGATTTTTCCATTGCCCTCCAGGCTAATTCCATCTGATCTTGACCTTCCATGTCTTTCTTAGCAATGGCCAGCGCCAACATGTTTTCGTAGTGATCTCTTGCTCTCTGCTGGAGAAAGGTTTTGGATTCAGAACTGCGGTAGTCAGAACGAAGTTGGTCTATGATCTTGTCGGTAAAAAGTACGGCAGTTTGTGCGGCCTCCAGCACGTCGACCTTTAAGTCTATCTCCCAACACTTTATCAGAGCGGTACTTTTTGCCGTGGCACTTTCTGCTGCCTGTATGAGGTTGTAAAGAGAATCCAGTGGCGGATTTATCTCGAGGGGGTGTGAAGCATTATCTTCTGCTAAAACAAACAGGGCTTTCTGTTGTGCGAGGGCACCGGCCATGAATGAGTCATTGGCAATGTAATAATCACCCAGCAGGTCATACAACCAGGCATAGGAGAGAGCGGTAGGATCAAGAGCATCGCGGGCTATTTCCAATGCCAGGTCTACAAATTCCTTGCTCTTCGGCAGATCTCCACAATCCAGATAATGTTGCCCCAGATAGCGGTAGCTTTCAATGATTTTCGCTGGTGCGCTGCTAAATATTTTTTCCTTAAGCTGCAGCCCCTCCAGGTGATTTTCTTCACCTTGTAAACAATCACCGGCCCCACTGTATGCCGAGCCCAATTGGTGGTAAAGGTCAGGCAACTGTTGGTACTCAGGTCCAAATCTGCTTTCAAAGATGTTAATAGCTCGCTGGAGATCTCCGATAGCAGCCTGATATTCTTCAACGTTCAATCTTAGTTGTCCCAGGTCCCAGTGCACCATTCCAATGGCTTCATGATCGGGTCCCAGGTAGTTTTCCACGATATTTCGGAAACGGACGGCATTTTCGGTAGCTTCCTTCAAATCCATTTGAGCCACATAGATGGCCGAAAGATTGTTATATCCCAGTGCTACTTGCATTTCCGGCCCACCATTTTCCCGTAGAATTCGAATGCCCTCTTTGATTAACTCTTCTGCCCGGTCGAAATGCCCTTTGCGGTAATAGATAAATCCGAGATTATAATAGCGAGGTCCAACGAGGGGATGATTTTCTCCCATAGTTTTTATGGAGAGATCAAGAGCCTCCTGCGCACTGGAGAGTGCCTGGTCAAAGTTCTCCTGGTTGGCTAATAACTGGCTTCGTTCAACCTGAATTTTAATTCGTTGCGGATCTGTGGAATCTCCGAGACTATCGCATATCTCAAGCCCCTGGTCAAACATCTGCAGGGCTTCGGGATAATTACCAGTTATGGTTCGGTAGTATTGTCCCATAATGGTGTAGTAGGAGGCTACTTCCGGGGCGTATTTTTCGATCTGACCTTCCGCTATTAGATTCTTGACGGGTTCCAGTATCTTTGCCACTTGTGCCCGGCTGATCTCTCTGGCAAATTGGGTCACTTCTGCCATGCGTACCCGGGCAGCAACAAATCCTATGTGATCCTGCATGGACTCATACCCAGCACTGGCTTTAGCATATTGATCATAAGCTTCATCAAATTGTTGACCTCCTTCAAGGATTTTGCCGTTCTCTAATAGAGAATCAGGATGTTCCTGTCCGGTTAAAGCGATGGTCCAAAGACTGAGAAGGACCAGTAGAATATAGTGTCTGATTTTGTAAACTGACATGTATGCCGGTTTACAATCTAAGTTACTCTATTTCCAGTAATAGACTTTGTGCTTCACCGCTGTAGACACTTTCACCCACACTTATACTTTCAAGTAGTTGAATGGCCTCCTTGTCATTCCTGGCCTGTACATACGCAAGAGCCAGGTACCACGAACTGGCTTCCATAAATTCGGAAGGCCCCTGGTCTATCACCCATCGCAAGTCAGTGATGGCCTGATCAGACCGACCCAGGTTTAATGCACATTGGGCCCTGTAAAATCGGGGGTACACCTCATTCGGAGTATCTTGAATCAGATTAGTAAAACTTGTATAAGCAGCTAACCATTGTTGGCTACCATATTCTTCAAATGCTGCAGAACCCGGAGAGCTGTCGCCTCTCTGCTGAGGTGAAACAATATTGGGATAGTCGGTATGATACTCCGCAAATAACTGTTGGTGATCCGGACCAGAATTTAAAATGACTAGTGCTCCAATGATGATTATGGCAATGCATGCAGCTGCAGACCATCGTAATGCTACCCGGGACAGAAATCTCCTTTTGGCTTCAGGCTTCTTTTTTTGATTATCTGAGTCTTGTAATTGCCTTTTCAATAATGAATCGAAGTGGTCCCTGATCCCAAATACAATTTCCCTCTCCTCGATCACTTTATCAGCCAATTGTTGATCCCTCTGTAAAAGCGCTTCAAATTCTTTTTCTTCCTTTTCGGTCATCTGACCGCGCAAATATCTGTCAATGACTTCACTCTGGTCCATTATCTAATCTCTTTTACGGTGATCAATAGTCATCTTTCTCAAGTGTTGCATACACCTCACCTTCTGGCTTTTTACTACCTGCTCATTCTTATAGTTTAATCGAGTGGCAATGACCTCCATACTAAACGTCTGGTAGTAAAACATCTTGAGGATAGAGAGACAGGGCTCCCCAAGCATGACCATGGCTTTAGACACTGCCTGAGCTCTGGGAGATCTGTTGAGGGATTCCCAGGCCGGTGATTCAAGGTATTCGGATTCGCTTAGGTCCTCAAAATTCATTTCCTTTCTTTCTCTTTTAAATCTGTACAGAAGCTTGTTCTTTGCAATGGCAAACAAATAGGTTTTCAGAGAACTACCGCCGACTTTATATTTACCCTCCAATATATTGGCACGCAGTGCGATGACTGCGTCCTGAAAAGCATCACTGGCTCTGGCATCATCGATCTGAAAAGTAGGTACTGCCCAGGCGATAAATGCCGGTTTGTGATGCTGGTAGAGATATACCAGCCCTTCTTCCTTACCCTCCCGTATAGACTCTATAATATGTTGATCATTCCATTTCAATCTGGTTGTCCTTTATTTCCTGAGAACCCAAAAGGTAAACATGAAATTCGATCTAACTGAAAAAAAATGCTGAAAGTCCGGGATGTTCTTTTTCTTTAATACGCCCAACATGGTTCTTACTGATTGTATTTGCTAAACACCTCGTCAGAACTGAAATCAGGAGGTCCGGGCAGGTGCTAAAAAGCCTACCAGCAGTTTTTCCGCAGGTTACCAGGGATGCAATTTGATGTTAGCAACCGGGAAGCTTTGCAAAAAAGGTGTTAAATTAATAGGAGCAATCGGGAAGACCATGTTGGGATCAACAGTTCTGGAGATCATTATCATCTTGATTTTTATCTTTTTGATATACAGCCTGCTGGCTACCATCCTGGTTTAAATGATTGCCACTGAGAATGTCTGTTGAGCTAAAGCCTAAATAAGGTCTTGTTTACTCAACTATGCTGTAAGTTGGTATTTCCGTCAAAATAGCATAACTTAACATAAAAATCACATGTTGGCATGTTGGGATCAACAGTTCTGGAGATTATCATCATTTTGGTGTTTATCTTCTTAATTTACAGTCTTTTTACATCGATTTTAGTAGAGGCATTATCATCGATTTTTCGTTTACGAGCACGAAATCTTAAACATGGTATTTGTCGAATGCTTCAAGATACACAATCAACGAGTTCTCTTAAGGGATTCTTGAATCATCTTCGACTTCAAATTGAATCACTATTCGATAGAAATGCAGAACAGAGGAGTTTTGTTTCGGCTTTTTATCAACAACCATCAATAAAATACCTTGGGAGAAATAACCTTGACAGTACTCCTTCATATATTAGTCCTGATACATTCGCACAGGCTATCGTCCATATTTTGTCAAGGGAATTAGATTTAAATACTATGGATAACATAAAGATATCTCTTGGTTATGAAGAACTGGTTGATCCAACTTTTAAGATACCTAAATCAGAATGGGATAAAATACAAAAGAAGATAGAGGAGGCACCCCAGGATAGAAGAGCTGAGTTAGTATCTGCATATCTGAGGGAATTTGAATCAATAGAACCGGAACCCTATTTTGAATTTGATGAGAGACAGTTCGAAACACTAATGGATAAAATTAGATCGGATGATAACCACAATCAATTCACTATTTTGAAAGATTGGATGAAAGATCATAGTGGTCGCATAGTAGAAATAGAACCAGAGACTCGATTACAACTTTGCATTCTTTTGCGGGAGGCTAATGAAGAATTAGATAGTTTTAAAGTGCTTCTCAAAACCTGGTTTAGTGAAACTATGAATAGATCTGTTGGGTGGTATAAGAAAAAGATTGCATTTCTTTCTTTTTTTATAGGCTTAGTTTTGGTTTTTTCCTTCAAAGTTGACATTATTTTCATTGGGTATAAACTAAAAAATGATATAGGTACTCGTGAAGCCTTAATGGCTGAAGTTCAACTTTTATCGGGAAATAATAGCATGGAAGTCGATTCTACTTTAAAGGAATCAATGCTTAGTAGTTTTGTAGGAATTAATGACGTATTGTCACTTCCAAATAGATTGAATTGGACTGGTCATTCATGTGGCTATTTAATTAGCTTTGTGAGCTACTTACTTTCAGCTATGTTTATTTCTTTTGGTGCTCCTTTTTGGTTTGACATTCTAAACAAACTCATGAAATTTAGGAGTTCTTTACAGATAAGTTCAGATGATGATATCCATAATATTAGAAATAAGGGCTCTTCAAGTATTAGTTCTTCACAAAAAGCGATTGGCTAAATGAAGTACGGTAAGGTGACTTGTTCATTATTAAATGTAAGGATTATAGAGCCTAATAGATCGAGACCCGCTGTCTCTCAGTTACCCGCCGGCACTAGGGTCAAAATTGACTTTGCAGTTTATGGTGAAGACTATAAGGGCATAGATGTCTGGTATTGTCTGGTAGGAGGTGGATTTATTTGGTCCGGTGGCGTCCAAACACGTATTGTGCTTAAACCTGTGATAAGAAAGTACTTTTTCACTGCGGATGACTATGGTGCAGTTGAGACAATTAATCGTGGGATTATAACTGCTCTAAAAGCGAAGGCCCTAAACTCAGTAGCGTGTTTTACGAATTATAGGAAGGATAATAAAGTCTCTATTGACATGATTCGTCAATTGGTGACTATACAGAATGATGAAGGGCTAGACTTTGAAATCGGAGTACATTTAACTATAACATCAGGTAGTCCAGTACTCGGGCGGGATTGTGTGGGGTTGTTGTGTAGACCACAGGGAGAAGTGAAAGGTTCATTGCAGTCTGACTTCTATGAATACACGCATATACTGGATTTTTACTATTCTCTTGATTCAAAGGATAAGAATGAATTCATTAGGGACTTAAAGAGGGAGTTGCAAGCACAGATTGATGTTATGAACGATCCACCAGACAAAAAAGGCGCAATTGAAATTAGTCATTTATCTGTTCATCATAATACTCATATGTTTCATGCCGATTTTTATCGGGCATTCATGGATGTTGCTAAGTCAAATCAATTGAGATTTAGAAGTGTTCAGAACGTTCCAGAATGGAAGGATAGACTTTATATGAGAAATAAGGGCAAGATTAAATCTTATGGAAGTGTCAAAGCAATAAAGCGTATCTACTGTAGCGAGTACAAGGATACCGTGAGTCCAGGTTATTTTAACTCAGATCATTACGGGCCTATTCCAATGATTAGAATTTACCCTTTTAGGCTAAGGCATCTACAAAAAAAGAAGAATAGAAAATTGATACGAATCTTAAGGGAGTTTCGAGTTTCAAAGTTTAAAACAATGGAAATCTTACTGCATTTACGTGAAAAGAAAATATTTGGCTCACATCGTGAATATGATGAAGAGTTGAAGAAGTCTGGATACGAGGGAGTTGACTCTAAGGCCTTTGATTCGCGAACTGCTGAATTTTGTTCGATAATGAGCTTTGAAGCCTCTGGAGATAAGGGTCTTACATATGGCAGTTGGAAAGAATTGCTACCTGGAGAATATTTGTGCTAGGAACTTTTGATAATACTCATTATTATGGATCAGAAATCTCTGTCAGTACAAAATGCAGTTCTAAAGCTTGGTGAGGGTTTTTCGAAATTAGGGAACAAGGAGAAGCTTGATTTGGAAAATGTTATCAAGGATCTGAAATTTGGTAGTCCAGAGGATATCCTTGACAAACTTTTAAAAGATCCAAGTTTGATTGACCAACGTCCTGAGTTAATTCAGCGAATTCTGAGGGAGGAGGCAACTAACGTTTTTGATTTGAGTTCGACAGAGCAATTAAATAGATCTACTGCTGCGATGGGTTGGATTGGTAGACTAAATAAGTTGGGTCAAAGAAAAAAGAATAGAAGATACTATAGGAAGGTCTATGATCTGCATAGAGCTAATGTAAATAATTATACAATAGTGGCAGAAGGGGATTCGTGGTTTGAATATCCGCTGTTTGTAAAGGATACATTGGATTGGTTGGATTCCTTTGAGGAAAATGCTGTTTATTCAAGTGCTTATGGTGCTGATTGGTTATCAAATATGATTAAAGAGAGACAATACATTGAAGCATTGACTATTCATGATCCTGATTATTTTTTATTGAGTGGTGGTGGTAATGATCTGGTTGGGGGACAAAGGTTAGCTACTTTGATAAATATTCCTTCAACTAAAATTGAATCTAAATCTGTTTCAGAGATTTTCACAAAGTATGAAAATGACCCAAATCTTGTTCTTGAATCTAGTTCTGGTTCACCTCTTCGCAGTGAGATTTACAAATTGGCAAAACCTTTGGTTCGACAACGTGAATTAAATATGCTCTTGAGCATCTTGGTGGTTGAGTATTTCGGTCTCTTACACAGTATTGACAAAGCTAAAAAGAATGGTAAGTTTCCACGATTGATTTCTATCTCGCATGGGTATGATTTTCCGATTCCAACTAATAGGATACTATCAGGCCCTTCTTTCTGGAAGATAGGGTCTCTTATTGCTCAAGGGGTTACAAACCTTGTGATGCCTAATGGAGTATGGCTCTTCAGGCCTCTAATGACAAAAGGTATACATGATTCTGTTGTTCAACGTGCAATATTATTTTATTTGATCGACCGATATAATGAGGTAATGAGCAACTTAGCATGTCATTTCAAATTTCATCGCTTTGTTGATTGCCGAGGGTTGTTTCCACGTTCCTCAGATTGGTATAATGAACTGCATCCTCATTCAAATGGATTTAGGAAAGTAGCTAGAGCATTTCATCACTGCATTCATGATTTTGACTCTGATAATGTGGAGGATGTAATTGTAGCACGAAAATTGAATTGAACTTGTGGTTTGGTGACATACTAATCTGGGCTATGCCGGAATAGATTTTCATGCCTTCGATACCCGAACTGCTGAATTACACTCCTTTTTGCGGGAAATACCAAAGGCTGATGAACTAACCAGAGGTATTATTACCGGTACCTGGCATGAACTGGATCGACGGGAAATGTGTTCCTGATTTCCACTTCATGATTCCCTCCTAAGCGGATATACCGAATTAATGGATGAACGCTTCTAACTGATTGATTAAAAATTCGGTCCGAAAAAGTACAGAAGGTACCTTTGATGCACTGATACTAAAGTCAGGGATTGGGGCCGGTTTGATCCTGATTATGGTGATAGGTTCATTAAGGAAGTGGTTTTCAAGTAGAAGAATCGGCTACCCTGAATAAAAGAATAAATCTATGTTTCGATTAGCAGTTATAGTGTTCAATTTGTTGATAATTTATGGTCTGCATGGTCAAAGCATGTTGAGTACCAGCTTTGAAAGTGCCGGAAGTGCTTCAGTGGTATTATCATATTTACACAAAGGATATGATGAGTTTTGGGCTGGTGAAAATGAAATGACAGCTCCAAATGACGGATTAAACCAAAATATTTTCACCTTGTATGGTCGCTATGCCATTACAGATGGGATTGAGATTGTGGCTAATATTCCCTATTTCTCTAATGTCTCGGGGAATGAGGAAGTTGAGTTTAAGTCTATTCAGGATATATCTCTGTTTGGTAAAGTCAGAGTTTTTGATTCGGAATATATTGATGGGGCAGTAGCCGCTGGTACGAACATTGCTACCGGTTACGATCCCGGTGCCCTCTATGCACTTGGAAATGGGGCTACCACCTTTGATATGTTGGCATTACTGGATTTTGAGACCGAATACGGTTTGAGTGCCGGCATACAAGGAGGTTATAGTCTGAGGAACGGTGATGTTCCTAATGCAACCCTCTTCATGATGAGTGTAGGTTATGGCACCAGTTACTTCTATATTGATTTTGGATATGGTTTTCAGCGCTCAACCGATGGCATCGATATCGGTGGGCCTGAATTTGGAGGACCACCTGATTTTCCCCGTGCCAAGGTTGATTATCAACAGGTGTTTGCCTCCTTATATGTACCGCTGAGTGCACAGTTTGGACTGGTTGGTCATTGGGGAACCATCATTAATGGTCGTAATGTGGGTATGTCCGATTATTTTGGTGGAGGAGTGGCGTACAACTGGTAGTTGATTTACATAAGATTTTATTTAAGTTTTTCTCGAAAAGTTTTGATATTGGGGAGCCGGCTGATTGGTGGGTTCCCCATTATTTTTTTGCCCTGAATACTGATTTTGGAATTCCTATGGAATTGCTCGATTGGTGTATGCTGAATAATCCTTGGTTAAAACCTTATAATCATCGGATATGAGTGGTGACGAAATAATAAAATCTGCCGAAGATCTATTGCATGCAGTGGGAATGTTGTATAGTACTGCAATGCGTAACAGGGCTTTGACATCTACATCATGGGGTTGAGGTTCCATAGGATCCCAGAAAAAAATCAGGATATCAACACCCCCTTCAGCGATCAAGGCACCCAATTGTTGATCTCCGCCCAAGGGCCCGGAGTTTAATCTCTTCACTTTAATTAAAGCTTTTTCTTCCTGGCTACTGAATTTTGCAGCAAGTTTTTCTTCAATCATTTTACCAGTGGTTCCTGTGCATATCAGTTGATGTTGAGAAAGAATACTGTGATTCCACTCCACCCACTCGGCGAGATCTGCCTTGCGATTATCGTGAGCCACCAGAGCCAGATTTTTGATTGTTTTCATCTAAAATGGTTTATTAATTATTAGGTGTTTAACAAGGAAGTCAAGATTCCTATCCTGACTTCCTGTATTCCTAAACGCTATACCATATGCAGAGGTCTCAAATAACCTTATTTTATGATCTTATTTTGAGGATTAAATGTCAAATTCAAGGAGCATTGTAGTTTTGCCTTACAGTTATAGTCAGGAGATACAGACAAACTGTACCTCATTCTGCAAATATTAGCTGGATGATCCATGTGATCACCGAACAATCTGTAAGTGTTCACTTCGACCAAAAGTGGTACTAAACTTGAGATCATTCAACGGGGAAACTTCGAGGACTATAGCCTGTGGCCGGTAGAATCAGGTTTTCTTACCTTAACAGTTTAATCATCACTTCTATTCATTCACCATATAAACGAGGTAGTCATCCATGGAAAGCTTTAAATACTGTCAGTTGTTCACGGGACTTTGTGTCCTATGGTTTATCATAGATTCATGCAGCAGAGGTCCGTCCGAGGTAACAAGCCAATCGATTCCGGAATTATTCGCAGTGCACTGCACAGCTTGCCATGGCGCTGATCTTCAGGGAGATATTGCTCAAAGTCTGTTGGACGGGTCCTGGCAATTTGGGTCGAGACGCAACGATCTCTTTAGATCCATCAAATTTGGTCTTCCACATCATGGAATGCCATCCTGGGGTATGGTACTTTCAGATGATCAAATCAATACTTTGGTGGATTACCTGCGAGATGAAGAAGAAAGATTGGGTGTTATTGAAACTTCCATACCGGAAACAATGGAGACTCAGGACTATCGAGTAGTGGTGGAGGTCATTGCCGAAGGTTTGGAAGTGCCATGGAGTATGGACTGGCTTACTGAGTCGAAAGCTTTAATAACAGAGCGATCAGGAAGATTGAGAATATGGGAGAATGGTCAGCTTTCACCGGATTCGGTTGCCAATACACCAAAAGTGAGAGTAGGCGGACAGGGTGGATTACTTGATGTAACTGTCGGTCCTGATTACGATATGAGTGGTTGGATATACCTGGCTTACAGTCATGGAGTGGAAGGTGGAGATGAGGAGGAGAGAGCCCCTGCCATGACTTCGATAGTCAGGGGCAAGTTGCAAGGTGCTCAGTGGGTTGACCAGGAGGTGTTGTTCGAAGCAGAGCACGACACGTATAAAACGGCGGGACAGCATTTTGGAGGAAGAATAGTATTTGATCCGGATGGATATATGTATTTCAGTATAGGCGACAGGGGCAGTATGGATAATGCGCAGGATCTGTCATTACCAAATGGCAAGATACATCGTCTGCACCCTGATGGATCAGTCCCGGATGACAATCCTTTTGTGGACCGAAGTGATGCCTTGCCCTCTATCTATTCATATGGGCAAAGGAATCCTCAGGGTCTGGCTGTACATCCGGTTACGGGTAGGGTATGGGAGACAGAACATGGCCCTCTTGGAGGAGATGAATTAAACCTAATAGAACCGGGCCAGAATTATGGTTGGCCGGTAATTAGTTACGGCATCAATTACAATGGTGAAATCATCACCGATGAGACGCACCAGGAAGGTATGCTGCAGCCCATTATGTATTGGAAGCCCTCCATTGCTGTCTGTGGATTGCATTTCTATTCTGGAAGTCTTTTTCCAAAATGGAATAACCGTCTGCTCGTAGGAGCTCTTCGATTTGAAGAGGTGCAGTTACTGGAAATTGTTGATGACAGGGTCATTTATAGTCAAACCATCCTCAAGAATGCAGGCAGGGTTCGTGATATAACGGTGGGACCCGATGGAGCTATTTATATCGTGCTCAATCGACCAGGTTCAATCCTGCGTTTGTCACCTTCGTTGACGATCTAGATCACGATTTATTTTTGAATTGTTTCAAAAGTAGGTCTTCAACCAATACTTATTGGTAGTGCTGTCGTCCAATCACTCAAAAAGACTGACCGGATAATAGATTGTGGTCCTGATCCTTTAGGCCATTAGGTATTATCGTTTAAAAAAAGATGAGTACCAAGAAAATAAATGATCTATCCCAATTGACAAAGATGTATGTCAGTAAGACTTCAAATTTGACGGAAATCGATAGACCGGGTAAGGGGGTGGTATCTGGTTCATTACTTACTGAGGATGCAGCCAGGGGAATGACTTTAGGAATAATCCCTGATCTTGAAAGGATTTGTTTGGACTTACAGGAGGCCATTGCCCATTCCGGACATGGAGCATCTGCCCATTCCTTCATTTCAGTAATGAGTACCCCATTATCAATAGACTTGGGAGAGATAGCCAGGTTTTTACGAAACCCCGAAACCAACCATGTCCTTGTTCGTAATAAGTTGATGAAAGTTGTACTGATTCATTGGCCTGCTGGTAAATCAACCACGGTTCATGGGCATGCAAAGGGTGGCTGTGTTTTTAGATTACTGTACGGAGATCTGGTTGAAGAACGGTTTTCAAACCGTCATTCTGCTACAATATTAAGTAAGAACTTTCTTTATTCCGGGTCGATTTCCTACCTGGATAATCAAATGGCATTTCACAAAGTTTCCAATCCCTTTGAAACTTCCGCTATTAGTCTGCATGCCTATACACCGGGGATTTGAAATGGATTTCAATGTGGATGCTGGATATTATAGTTAAGGTCGAAGTAATTCATTGCAGAGGCTACAAATTTTAACCTATGACCATTACCGTACTTTCTCGGATTCTCAAATATGGGTAGCTAATATTTCTTTAAGTGGAATTACTTGTGACGAAGTAATTTATGAACATCGGATATGGCACACATGACTCCAATATGCCCTATACTGCCGTACTTTCTTTTCTTCAGTTCCTTAAGGACCACCCTGAATACTGTGAACTGATGAAAAAGCTCAAGTTGACACCGGATTAGATGTAAAAGATGGAATCTAAAGATTAAACCAGTAATTAATTTTGATAACAAAAGCTCTGGCCTTGGGTCGTGAAAAATCAATAAATTGGTCTTCTTCAGCGGCGTGATAATTATCGGTGTAAACAATAAATAGATCAGAAACCGGTTTAAACCTCCATTGAAACCGGGTGTTGATACTGACATTGTTGATTTGATTGTTGTATTGAATCAAAGTAGTCCAGAACAGGCTGCGCGTAAAAGTCAGATCCAGGCGGGGACCGAACAGGTAGAGATCCGCATCATTGTAATCACCCGGTAATCGGATGCGGTTGTATTCAAAATTCATGGATGCCGTACCCCGGATGCCAAAGCGGTAGGAGAGGATCCCTTCCAGGTTAAATCTTGTCCCATTGAAATACTTTCCACCTCGAGTACTTACTTCATAGAAAAATGAATTGCGTTCATCAGATTGATACTGAGCTATCATGAAATCATAAGTGTAGTCGGTTTTAGCGGGTAACTCATTTCCATCTGTGCCACTGGGGTCAAACGGCTCGATGAGATAGGTATACTGCCGCCTTAACCTAAGCATGAAACGTGCCGTGTTTTTGAAATTGATGCGGTAAAGGATATTGGCATCCCAGTCGGTCACTCCATAAACGTTGTGTCTCAGGATATCCATATCAAGTCCGGGAGCATGCGATTGAATACTTCCTTTTGCAGGGTAAAAGTTGCGGTAAGCGGTGGCCCGGAGTTGTGAAAAATCACTTCGACGCACAAATCCTACATCAGGGTTAAAATTGGCGCCAACGGTTCTCACGTCTGATCTGATTTGCCAATTAAAGGTTTCATGGTTGACTTCAAGTCCGGCCGAATAGGTGGAGTCAAGTTTTCCCTGGTCAAAAGATTGGTGGTAATAAGTCTTGCCGTTCCAGCGGTTGTCGTCGGAAGCCAGATTTAGGTCCAGGCCAAAAGTGCGATTCCAGTCCATGGGCTTTAAATGGAAATCTCCACCTATAGAGTCCTGAAATCCCTGTTTGTTAACCCAGATGGCTGATACATTTGATCTTTGTCCAAGGCGTCGTTGTAAAGTCGCAACGGTATAGTTGATAGAGGGTAGCGACAACTCCTTGTCTTTGGCTGCCTGAATTGACATCAACCCTACTCGCCATTTGCTACTGAGGTTTCCACTCATTCGTGCACCGAAATAAATCGGATTTGTCATATTGGTGCCTGTAGCGGTGTCTGTGACGATACCAATCCTCCTGGAGAAGAAAGGCCTGGCACCATCCGATCCAAAATTGCTAAATAGATCAGCATTTTCGAGAAAGAATTGTCTTCGTTCCGGGAAGAAAATTTCAAATCGATCCAGATTGGTTACTTGTTGATCCGCCTCCACCTGGGAAAAATCAGGGTTTATGGTTAGGTCAAGATTCAGGGCACTACTTAGTGCTATTTTTGCATCACCACCAAGGGTAAACTCATTTTCTGTAGGAGTTTTGTCTTCAAAATTTTTGCTGGTGCGAAAGGCAGTGTAAGGGATCAAGGAAATATTTCTACCCCTGTTTTGTGGTGATTGGTCCCATTTTACCTCCTTGTTAAACCCAATATTAACCATACTGAAATTCCTGGGAATATGAGACCAGGTTGATCGTTCACCCTTTTCACTATCTACCCGGTAAAAATTTACATACCAGGTATCCACATTATCCTTAAAACGGACAGAATTAAACGGGATGGCCATTTCCACAATCCAGCAGCTATCCAACATCCTTGTTTCGGAGTACCATTTATTGTCCCAGGTAAGAGAAAAGGAACTATTCTCCGTGCTTGAACCCTGAGTGCGGGTTTGAAGTCCGCCATTGGTAATAAATCCCTCTCGTTGTACACCATAGGGATTTATTCCAAATATGAAGGCGTTTGATCGATCCTTATAGGTATCCAACACCACAGAAAAACTGTCATAGGCACTACCACGAAAGTCTCTTTGCAGTGATGACACCACATATTTTCTGGCATGACCCAGGTTTTGCATGATAGCAATCACATATAAGTTTTTGTCATCATAGGTTACCCTGACTTCAGTCTGTGAGTCAGCCAGAGAAGTGTCGAATGGAAAGTATTGATTAAAGTCAGTGGCAATCTCGGCTTCGGACCAGGCGGGTTCATCCATAACGGCATCAATAATAATGGGTGAAGAAGATCTCTTGATAAGAAGATCCTGGCCTGCCAGGTCAGTGGGTAAGAGCACAATCCAAAAGGCAAAGAAAGGTAACATTCTGAATGTAACTGCAGATGTACTCCAATTCAGCATTTGTTTTGAGCTTTTACCGTATCCACAACCCATGGTCATCCGATGGCTTTAAAACTACTTTTTCTATGGCAGTTCACAAAGAAGAGGAAGATATTCTGTGCGACGGGCGTGA
>JAUILF010000076.1 GCA_030433135.1 Bacteroidia bacterium
GAAATGCATCATTGTGTTTAGGGAGCGACATCTTTTCCATCGGCTTTCTCACCACCGAAGATGTAGCAAAACCCTGGCAACCATATAGCCACCCGTCAGGTCCCCAATGAAAACTATTCAGGGTTTCATGTCTATCGCGGATACCCCATCCGGTAAGCCGTACCTCGATATCATCCATATCGGCTCTATCATCACTATCCCTATCCGGTATGAATAATAGATTGGGTGGAGCTCCTACAAATACACCTCCAAAACCCACTGCAAGTGCAGCCGGAAACGGAATATCCTCGGCAAATACGGTCTTTTTATCAGCAACTCCATCGCGATCAGAATCTTCCAGAATGAGAATCCGGCTGTCTCCTGAGTTGGCAAACCCATGTCCCCTGGATTCATAATCGCGATTTTCAGCAATCCAAAGTCGTCCCCGGTCATCCCAACAAAAAGCCATGGGCTGCGTCATCATCGGTTCAGATGCCCAAACATTTGCCACAAAACCATCGACCAGTGTCATACCTTCCACGGCTTCCTGTGGAGTCAGAAATTTGGCTTCCAGTGCCTCCTTTTGAGCTATTCCCCACAGGGAAGCAGTTGAGTAGGTACCAGACGCACCGCTGTATTCCTCCCAGGATTCTGTGATTTCCACATCGGTCTTTTCCTCACAATAGGCAAACAGACCGTATTTGAAGACCTTGATCTCACCCTCATCCATGGTCCACTCACCCATCCTCGATGTAGCTGGTCCTACTCCCAATTGATTATCCACCCGCCATGTTTGGGGAAATCCATCATTATCCGGATGATCAAACAGCGTAATATGGGCCATATCTTCACGCCCTTCTACCTGCATTCCAACATCTACCCACATAGCCCGCTGTCCCTCTGCCTTTTCGTTTTTTTGTCTTGCTGCATTGACCACTTCCCCATTAATTCCTTCTTTCCAGGGCATTCTCAGAAACAGTCCCCCATAATCGTATTCCGCGAAAGTTAAATCTGTGAGTGCTTCGCCGATCCATTCCAGATCCAAATGATATTGTCCCTCCCGGACAGACATAGCCCAGGTCTGTGTCTCCCTGAGGATGGATTCACCATTTTCATCCAGCAAGAGATATTGAGTTCTCCAACTTACCTCCTCCCCACTATTATCGATTACCTCTAAAGACACTTTTTTCCAGTAATCACCTTCAGGATGATGAAAATAGTCTCTTCCATTAATCCTTGTAAACCCCCAGTAGAGTCCCGTCTGATGCTTATGATGACCGGGACTGTATTCGGTAAGCAGTCCATTGCCATCTGGGGCCATAATAGGATGAATGTAGGGTCGAAAATCGGGTCGTGCATGTTGAGTCAGTATAGGGTCCGACTGATATGGAGTCATAATATCAACTGAATTTCCATCGTCGCTGACTTGTACCGTCAGATCCAATACAGCAGCTTCAGGTAATTCACTCTCCTTATCATCGGAGTTAAGACCATTATCAGCTCCGCAGCCAACCAGAAGCAGGGTGGCCATACTGGCAATTAGCAGGTGCAATCGATTCATCTTCTCAAGTTTCCCTGAAGATAGTTAAACCGGGAATATGCATTAGACTTTCTGTTGCGAGCTAAATCTGCTGCAAATACGGGCACATAAGTACTTTTTGATTCTCACTCCCGCCTTTGGCGGGACAGGCTATGATGATGACCTATGGCTTACCCACCCGCTTTCGCGGTTCCCTCATTTTCGAGCACTGTCGTACTCGACTCTGCGAGATCATTCGGTCATGAGTCAAAAAGTCCTTGGAGCACCCGTCTTTATTGCACCTTTAGCTCTCACGACGAAACTCCACTACATAATCCCGGTTAAAGACCTGACTACCACACTCGTCAGCTATCTGAAATATTCCATCTAGACAGACCTTCCTTTCGTCTATAAAATTTGAATCTGGCCATTAGACATCCTATCATGTGAATTCAATTGAACGCCGTACTACCTATTCAGGTAAAAGTCTCATCCGGCGAGCCTCCTCTTCTAAATACTGGTGAAATGCTCTTGATTTTCAGTTTGAAATATATAGCATACTGTTAAATATATAAACTATGAAACGACGAGCATTTGCAAAAAACCTGGTTAAATGGACACCGGTAGTAGCGTTATCTCCCACTTTGCTTTCAGCAGCAACTGATTCTCTTAATATCCTGATACTGGGTGGTACGCAGTTTCTTGGACCCGCAGTGGTAAACGAAGCCATTAGCAAGGGTCACAAGGTCTTCCTTTTTAATCGTGGCATTACCAATCCCAATCTCTTCACTGAATTACCCCGGTTTTATGGAGACAGGCTAAAAGGTCCGGCTGCCTACGAACCGCTCAAGGACAAGTTTTGGGATGTAATCATAGATACCTGGTCCGGTGACAGTAAATGTGTGGAAGAATCCACACGTTTTCTACGAGGATCCACGCGCCACTACCTATTGGTTTCCAGTATTTCGGTTTACAGAAATTTCAGCAAGGTAGATATGAATGAGGCTGCCGAAACTGTTTCACTGAAACTGGACCGACCCAAATGGGAGTATCCTGAGCATAAGCTGGACATGGAAACCAAGGTCAGAGAAGTGTTTCCGATGAATAATACGGTGTTTCGCCCCGGACCAATTAAGGGATGGAGGGATCCAGCCAATGACCTCGCCTATTGGCTGGTAAAAATCAAACGGGGTGAGACCATACTTGGCCCTGGTAATGGAGACGACCCGGTGCAATTCATAGACGTGAAAGATCTTGCCCGATTCATGGTTCACACAGCCGAAGAAGGACTCCATGGTACCTATAATACGACCGGACCTCTCGAAAAGGAGGTACTTACATGGGAAGAACTCCTGCAAACTGCCAGCAAAAAATATGGCAGGGATGCCGAAATAGTCTGGAACAGTACTGAGTTTCTCAAAGAACACTCCATCGAACCTATGCGGGATATGCCTCTGTGGTTACCAACTACGGTAGATCCCGGATTTACCAGGATCAGTTCCAGGAAGGCCATTAGGTCGGGACTGCGGTACCGGCCCATAGAGAAAACCTGCAAAGATGTACTCAAGTGGTTTGAGCACGAAAATGAACTGAATTTCGAATTCGGTAGGGGAACTGAAGCTTCCCCCGGATTGGCTCGAACCAGAGAACAGGAACTACTGCAACTAATCTGACTCTCTGCAAAATATCAGTTTAGCTAATGGAAGAACTCCATCTTCCCGACGACCTCATTACCATCTAAGAGGAATTTTGATTACTAATAGTGTTGGGACCTGAATCATGGCAATTCCATGGTTTTGCGAAAGCTGGCAGATGGTATACCGCTCTGGCGTACCATCTTGCCAAGGTCCTTTTCCGGTCGCTGGTGGCCGGTTGCCAGCCAGAGGCTGGCAGGCCGGTTGCCGGAACCACAGATGAGTTTGGTCAGTACTTCGTTATCGCGGCCTTTGCATGAACCTTGCTCAATTAAAAACGGCAGAACCAAATTATCATCCACAAATAAGGTGTTGTGGTGTTTTGGCTATATGGTTTGGCGGTGCTCCAAACGCTCTCTGTGTGATCAAATTTCCCGCTAGTTGCGGACACCTCTTCTTCGGATCCTTTGCGTGAACTTTTTTTCTAGTCACTGGTGGCCAGCCAGAGGCTGGCAGGGCGGTGGCCGGAATCAATCGTATGTCTCCTCACATCATGGAATCCTGTGCAAGAATGGAGCAGCCTCTCAGCATCTCAACAACTCAACTTCTCAACTTCTCAAACCCAAATTAACGCATACTTTACCTCCCACTATGGTTGATAAGTGGTAAATATTAGCATCTTTATGGGAACAGGATCCACATGCATTATATCGAGAGAGACATTAGTTGGCTCGCCTTTAACGGGAGGGTATTGCAGGAAGCCGCCGATGCATCGGTACCCTTGTATGAAAGGCTAAAATTTCTGGCCATTTTTTCATCGAATCTCAATGAATTTTACCGGGTCAGAGTATCTTCCATGCGTTCTTTCAAGGAATTGTCCAAGGAAGAGCGTCCAAAAGAAATCGGAAAGCCCAAGAAAATCCTCAAAGAAGTAAGGCGAATTATTCAACGTCAACAGAAAGAATTTGGCAGAATATTTCTGGAGGAGATTCGGCCTGCCCTCAGGACTGCCGGAATTGAAATATTGAGTCTGGGGCAACTGTCTGAAGATCATCTCGAATTTGTACTGGATTACTTTGACCAAAGTGTTAGTGGCGATATTGACCTGGTCTACCTCAAAACGGGAGAAGAATTATTCCTTGAGGATAAACAACTGTACCTGGTTATTGACTGGGAAGAAGAGGATACCATTCCCATCCTGAAAATACCTTCTGAGGAATACAACCGATTTGTAAAAATACCTGGTGCTAGCGGATTATCAGTGGCTTTTCTGGATGATATTGTGAGGCTAAACCTGGAGAAGGTACTGAATCATAGTAAAATCAATGGTGCGTACGCCATCAAGGTTTCCCGAGATGCAGAGCTCTATGTGGATGACGAGTTCAGTGGAAACCTGATTGAAAAACTAAAGAGCAGCCTGGCCGAACGAAAAAAGGGAAGACCTACCCGTTTCCTGTACGATCCGTTGATGCCACCAGTTCTGCTAAAAAGGCTCAGAAAAATATTCGGAATTAGTAAATACGACGTCACTCCGGGCTATACCTATCACAATTTTCATGATTATTTTTCTTTTCCGAAACCGGAGAAAAACCCTGACCTTTTTGACGAACCTTTGCCACCCCTGGACCACCCCACCCTAGATCGAAATAAGCCATTGCTACCACAGGTTGCCAAACAAGATTTCCTACTGAACTTTCCCTACCAGAAATTTGACTATGTCGTATCTCTCCTGTCAGAAGCTGCTTCAGACCCCGAAGTAATAGAAATCAAGATCACATTTTATCGACTGGCAAGCGATTCGAAAATTGCTAACATGCTCCTAAAAGCACTGAACAACGGTAAAAATGTGGTAGTATTTATCGAGGCAAAGGCCAGGTTTGACGAAGAATCCAACATGAATTGGGGAGAAAAACTGGAGCAGGCAGGTGCTACCGTTATTTATAGCTATCCCGGAATAAAAGTGCATACCAAATTATTTCTGATACGAAAATCTGACATTAATTACGCTTATTTGGGTACGGGAAATTTTAACGAAAAAACAGCCCTGCTTTATGCCGATCATGCATTGATTACCTCCGATCAGGATCTTACGCATGATGTCGACATGGTTTTCCAGATCCTGGAGAAAAAGCTGATTATCCCCAGAACCAGGGAAGCATTTATTTCACCATTTCATACCCGCAGCCGTTTTGAAGAACTCATCGACCGAGAAATATCACTCGCTAAGGAAGGAAAGCGTGGATTTATTTTCCTAAAAATGAATAGCCTGGAAGACCGGAAAATGATCAACAAATTGTACCAGGCCAGTCAGGCAGGTGTGGAAATTAAATGTATTGTACGGGGGTTTTGTTGTATGGTTCCGGGAGTCGAAGGTGTTAGTGATCACATTGAAGCCATTAGTATTGTAGATAGATTTCTGGAACACGCCAGAGTATATATTTTTGGTAATGATGAAAATGAACAAATGTATCTTGCATCAGCAGACTGGATGACGCGCAATCTGGACCGGAGAATAGAAATTGTTTTCCCTGTAAAGGATCAAAAAATATTTGATGAAATTCGTCATATTATTGACCTCCAGTGGTCTGATAATATTAAGGCCAGAATCATCGATGCCTATCAATCAAATAATTACCGTGAAAAAACCGAGGATCCACTCAGGTCACAAACGGCCATTTACGATTTTCTAAAAACCAAAAAAAGACAAAAAGAGATTTCAGACTATGTCACAGAAAAATAAGCAGGAGTCTCCTCTGATCACGAAAACATCAGAAATAATTTATCGCAATAAAAGAGATGACGATGCATTAGCCATTGCCGAACTCCACGCTACGAGCTGGAAAATACATTACCGCGGTATAGTTTCAGACGACTATCTGGATTATCACGTATTTCAAGAGCGACAACGGACCTGGGAGGAACGATTTAAAAAAGACGAACCGGGAGAACATCTGGTGATTGCAGAGAAAGATGGTAAAATCTGTGGCTTTGGCTGCGCCTACACCGACCTCCATGAAAAATGGGGATCCTACCTGGACAACCTGCATGTCCTACCCGGCAGCCAGGGACATGGTATAGGTTACCAGCTCCTTCGTAGGACTGCACAGGCTGTTTATGCTGATCATCCCAAAAATCCGGAGTTCTATCTCTGGGTCTTTGAAAAAAACTTTAAAGCCATCGACTTTTACACCCGTGCAGGAGGTACCAGGGGTGAGCTCGCCATACTGGATTGTCCGGACGGAGGTTCCTATCCCTGCCTGAGATATAGCTGGGTGCTGGAAGATCTGGTTAAATAAAAATTGACCATATAGACCTTCCCTGTGGATAATAGCATATTTCTACCTTTAGAGCATGGTGAATCCTCTGTGGAGTCAAGGGCATAGATCAGGAATCAGCTGTGGTTGCAAATGGCTCATCTTATCCGTCATATGGATCCTCTTTGGGTGTTCACCCTCTTCCGATAAAAACCTGACCATTGCAGTTGCGGCTAATGTCCAATACGCTATGGACGATATAGTCCAGGTTTTCGAACAAAGTACCGGAACCCCATGTGATCTGATCATTGGCTCTTCCGGGAAATTAACCGCTCAGATTAGGGAGGGAGCACCGTACCACCTGTTCGTCTCCGCAGATCTGTCATATCCTGAGAAACTCTATCGAGATGGACTGTCCTATGAAAAACCTGTCGTATACGCAAAGGGTAAATTGGTGTTGTGGTGCATGGACAGATCCGGGGTACGATCAGTGGCCGACCTCAGGGATGAAAGCATAAAGTACATAGCCATGGCAAATGCTCAATTGGCACCTTACGGACTCGCCGCTGAGCAGGTCCTCTCCTACTATGGCATGCTGGACCAGGTAAGCACCAAACTGGTCTTCGGAGAAAGCATATCACAGACCAATCAGTTTATTTTATCGGGAGCAGCCGATGCCGGTTTTACGGCTAAATCAGTGGTGATGTCACCTCAACTGCAAAACAAGGGACGATGGATTGAACTGCCAGATAAATCGTATGACCCCATTGAACAAGGAGTGATCATATTAAAGAGAAACCCGGACAGATTATCAGACGCAAGGAAATTTTACCAGTTTTTGTTGTCAGATGAGGCAAAAAACATACTTTCCAAATACGGATATGAAGTTAATTGATCTAACATGAATACGCTGAAAGGCCAGGTAATATCAGTAGAAAGTCAGACCAATCTTTCCCTGGTGAGGGTTGATGCAGATGGTATTGTCATCTCAGCAGTAGTGACAGACACACCATCCAGTGCTCCCTACCTCAATGAAGGTAGCGTCGTAGCTGTTCTGTTTAAAGAGGGAGATGTGATTATAGGAAAAGGTCCGGTGAATGTCAGTTTGCGTAATCAGATACCTGCCACCGTCTCCAGTATAGAACACGGACAACTACTGAGTAAGATTCATCTACTCCATGAGCACACCAATCTTGCTTCAATTATTACCAGTAAGTCAGTAAAAAGACTGAATTTACAGAAAGGTGACCAGGTAATGGCCATGATCAAAACCAATGAAATACTGATTGCTGACACATGATCTGGGAACCCATCATACTAACCTTCAAACTGGCCTTGATTACGACCCTGGCGCTGATTGTCATCGGGCTTCCGCTGGCCTACTGGTTGTCCGAAACACGGAGTCGAATTAAACCCGTGGTCGAGACGCTGGTCAGTATGCCCCTGGTATTACCACCCACGGTATTGGGATTTTATCTGTTGGTAGCTTTCAGTCCTTCCTACGCATTGGGAAGATGGCTGGATGAGCACCTAAACCTTCAACTGGTTTTCACCTTTGAGGGATTGGTAATAGCCTCCGTGATCTACAGCCTCCCGTTCATGGTACAACCTCTTCAGTCCGGATTATCCAATCTGCCACCGTCATTGAAAGAAGCCTCCTATTTGTTGGGAAAATCCAAAGCCACCACTTTATTTCGGGTATTATTACCAAATATGAAATCTTCTCTGTTGACTGGCCTGGTGCTGACATTTGCACATACTATTGGGGAATTTGGTGTGGTACTGATGATTGGGGGAAATATTCCGGGCCGAACCAAAGTTGCTTCCATTGCCATCTACGACGAAGTTGAATCTCTCAATTACGGATTGGCTAATACCTACTCCTTGTTCCTCTTTGTTGTGACATTTGTGATCCTGCTAGTAGTCTATCTTTTTAATGGCGGATATCTTAAAAAAATGGTTTCATGATGACCGTGAAACTACATCGAACCCTCGAGGCACCGCAAGGTCCCATGAGTCTGGAGGTGGACTTCGAAATACCACCCGGACAACTGATTACCTTATACGGCGAATCCGGTGCCGGAAAAACCTCGGTACTCAGGATGCTGTCGGGGCTGATGTTGCCTGATTATGGTTGCATCACCTTTGATCAGGACATCTGGTTTGATTCTGAGAAGAAGATTAATAAGAGACCTCAGGAGCGCAATATCGGCTATGTCTTTCAGGACTATGCCTTATTTCCAAATATGACGGTAGATGAACAGATTCGGTTCAGCCTGAAAAACAAGAGTGAAAAAAACATAATCAGTGAACTGATTGACGTCCTGGAACTCGGCAATCTGCGCCATCGCACACCCGTCATGCTTTCAGGTGGGCAGCAACAGCGGGTGGCGCTGGCAAGGGTACTGGCATGCAAACCCCATCTCCTGCTGCTGGATGAGCCTCTCTCGGCGCTGGGTTTCAATATGCGGCAGCGACTACAGGATTACATCATCAGTATCCAGCACAAATATAAACTCACCACCATTCTGGTGAGTCACGATGTAGGTGAGGTTTACCGTTTGTCGCAAAGTGTCATTTGGCTGGAAGATGGAAAAATTAAAGACCAGGGGGATCCTAAGAGTGTGTTCTCACACAAGCAAACCAGTGGTAATTTTCAGCTCCTGGGAGAGGTACTTCGTATCGAAAAAGCCGATGTAATTTACATCACCACGGTACTGATTGGCAACAGCCTGGTGAAAGTAGTCACCGAAGAATCCGAAGCCATAAAACTCAAGGCCGGGGATAAGGTGCTGGTTGCATCGAAGGCGTTTTATCCCATTATACAGCAGGTTGAGTAAAGGTGGTGTTATGGTCTTTTGGTGTTGTGGTTTTTTGGTTTTATGGTTCTATTGTGAAAATCAGATTTCAAATGGAATGAACCGATTTAAACGCGATTATGTGGGCAATATCTCAACCTCTCAACCTGTGCCGAGCGACAGCGGGTCTGCCTCTAAACATCTCAACCTAGCCAAGCCATCGCGCGATGGCCCTTCAATCTCTCAACCCGTGCCGAGCCACCGCGGGCAGCATTTCACTGTCAGAATCACGGATGACACGGATTTTTGGATTTCACGGAAGTTGAATGGTATTGTGGTATTTTGGTATTGTGGTGAAGTCTGCGTGCTACAACTTCAATGATCCCAAATAATCTGCTTCCGCGATCTTTGCGTGAACTCAACAAGACTAAGGTACTGGATATTACGTAGTTGGGCAGGTATTGCACTATTCCCTCCCAGAACCCTGCCTGCCAGCCTCTGGCTGGGTACCCGGCACCTGGTACCGCTGCGCCTGTGCGCAGCTGCTATTCTTTCTTATCTTATCCTCCAAACTGTCAAATCAGAGAGAATCATGCGAATTTACCTTGCCATTGGCTTGTTCTTATTGGTCATACTGGCCTGTCAACAAAAAGAAAGAGCGGCTTCTTCGGGTGTGGATTACGAATCATTGAGTGAAGAAGAAAAACGTGACCTGCAGCATGCATTGGCCAGTTTTGATGTACACGATGGAGTGGACATCCAGCTGTTTGCTGGTGAGCCCATGCTTATCAATCCGACCAATATCGATATTGACGAACGGGGCCGTGTATGGCTGTGTGAAGCCCAAAACTATCGGGGATTTCGCAATGACCATCCATATCGCGATAAAGGTGATCGTATACTGATCCTGGAAGATACCAATGGTGACGGAAGGGCCGATCACGAAAAAGTCTTTTACCAGGGCACGGATGTTAATGCCGCCCTGGGTATCGCCAAACTGGGTAATAAGGTCTATGTAGCGGCCAGCCCTCATATGCTGGTCTTTACTGATGAAAACGGTGATGACCTACCCGACTCAAAAGATACCCTCTTTACCGGTCTGGAAGGTGTGGATCATGATCACGGTGTACACGCCGTAGTATTTGGCCCCGAAGGCAAACTGTACTTCAACTTTGGTAATGAAGGTAAACGTCTCCGTTTCAAGTCCGGGGAATTGGCGGTAAATAGACAGGGAGAAACCATCGAAGAAGGAAAAACTTTCCGGCAGGGCATGATCTTTCGTTGCAATCCAGATGGGTCGAACCTGGAAATATTGGGTCACAATTTTCGCAACAACTTCGAAGTGGCTGTGGATCCCTTTGGTGCACTTTGGCAAAGTGATAACGATGATGATGGCAACCAGGCTACCAGGATCAATTTTGTCATGGAGTTTGGTAACTACGGATTTAAGGACCAGGTAACCGGAGCGGGATGGCGTACACCTCGTGTGGGTATGCATGATGAGATACCCAAGCGCCACTGGCACCTCAAAGATCCTGGTGTGGTGCCCAATCTTTTACAGACGGGTGCCGGATCTCCTACTGGCATTCTGGTTTATGAAGGTGATCAACTCCCCTCCCCTTTTCAGCACCAGATGTTGCATTGTGAGCCGGGAAAAAATGTGGTGCGTGCCTATCCGGTCATGCCAGAAGGTGCGGGCTATACTGCCAAGATTGTTCCCCTGGTCGAGTCCCGTGATGACTGGTTCAGGCCCAGTGATGTATGTGTAGCACCGGATGGTTCGGTGATGATTGCAGACTGGTATGATGCCGGTGTTGGTGGGCACCTTATGGCCGATATCGAAAGGGGTCGTATCTATCGTATCCACCAGCAAGGAAAAGATGCCTACACCGTAGATCCCGTGGACCTCAGTTCGGCTGAAACTGCTGCCTGGCACCTTAATCACCCTAATCAGGCTACCAGGTATCTCGCCTTTCAAAAAGTGACTGAATCCACCGAGGTTGGTATAGAGGCCCTGGAAGTGCTCATGGCTGAAACCACAGATCCCAGATTGAAGGCACGAGCTTACTGGTGTCTGAGTACTTTGGTTCAGGATATCAAATCAGTGGCTATGCGGGCCATAGCTGAAACAGATCCCAACCTCAGGATGACCGGTCTCAGGATCGCCCGGCAGTTTCTCTCTGAAGGGGATATTCTCGACGTCAACAGCAGGGTGTTGGAAGACACCAACGAAGGTGTGTTGCGTGAAGCTGCTATTTCACTGCGCTTCCTCTCAGGTGATGAGGCTAATGAGCAATGGGTTACATTGGCCCGTAAGTACGATGGAAATGATCGATGGTATTTGGAAGCTTTGGGAATTGGTTCAGACCTCTATGCAGATGAACGCATGCAGGCCTACCTGACCACCCTCAATCAGAGTGACCTACCGGGATCGGACGATATTATTTGGCGAAGCAGAAGTGATTTGACCTTGCCCCTACTGTATCAACTGATCCTGGACTCTGAGTCACCGGAAGAAATGCAAAGGTATTTTAGAGCTATGCATTTCCTCTCACCTGAAGAAACAGAAAAGTATATTGCCCGAGCGCTGTCGGTAACCGATCACCCCCAACAGGTAGCTATCGCTAGATATGCTTTGGCCAGCATGGCTCCCGAAGCACTGCAAAATAATCCTGCCATCAGGACACGGGTTGGTGAGATCCTCCCTGAATTGAGGGGTTCTGACATGTGGACCATGGTCATCAGAAATGCTCAGTTGAAATCCGAAATTCCCATGCTGCTCGATAGTGCCCTGGTCAGTACAGACAAGAGTTTTCGCAGTGAGGCTGCAGACCTCATAGATGAGGTGGGAGGTCATCAGATGATTGAATCTGCTTTTCAACAGTCTGATGATGAAGGAAAATTAAACGTGATTGATCTGGCGTCCAACATAAGCAATGGGATCAACCGCAAATGGTTGCTATCCATCTTTGACGACAAGGACCAGTTAACCAGTGTTCGAAGGTCAGCTGCCCAGGCCCTTTCGCGTGACTGGGGTGGGATGAATATTCTCGCAGATCGATTGGAATCAGGTGCTTTTGAAGACACCGAAGCCGATGTTGTTGCGACCTACCTTACCCAGTCATGGCGTAGCGATATCAGACAACGAGCTATTGCCTGGCTTTCAGAGAAAAAAGGAAGTACACCCATTGACTTTGACGCTTTAACGGCGATGAAGGGAAATGCCAGCCAGGGTAAAGAGGTTTTTGACCAGTACTGCCTGGCATGTCATCAGGTAGATGGCGAAGGAATAAACTTTGGTCCTAACTTGTCACTTATAGGCGATAAACTGGGTAAACAGGGACTGCTCGCAGCCATCGTTTATCCCAGTCAGGGCATTGGTTTCGGATATGAAGGATTCAATATCACAACCACGGACGGTAATCAATACAGTGGTTTTATAGAAAGTCAGACTGAAGACGAACTTTCATTGCGCATCATGGGTGGAATTACCCACACCATTAGTTTTGATGACATAGTAGAGCAAGAGGCCATGGATGAATCTCTCATGACTGCCAACCTGCACCAACTGATGGACGAATCTGAACTGGTAAACCTGGTCACCTATCTAACTACACTGAAAGCCGATCAGGAAGGGGTGCCAGCGGACTAAGGGAAAAGGTGTTGTGGTGTTGTGGTTTTCTGGTATAGTGGTGTAGTATGCTACAAAGGTTTGGCCTGCACAGGCCTTGAATTTCCACCTGGTAAAGACCTCACACCCGTTGTAGCATATGTGAACTTAATTTCAGAGATCCAGCAAATGAGGAATTATGGTTTTTTCTAAACACCTCAACGTCTAAACCGAGCCAGGCTTCGCGCGTCAGCCCTAAACTATAAACCTGGCCGAGCTTCCGCGGGCCAGCTTTTTTTTCCTAATATCACATCCAGAAAAAAGTTCTGTTATGAAAACCTATTGCCTGACCCTGGTTGCCACCTGCTTTATCTCTCTGTATCAAAGCTCAGCACAAGCCCTGATGCCCGAGATCCTCCCCATGAAGGAACGAGCAGCTGTCATGGATGAAATACTGGAATACCGCATTGACAATCTCCTCCCGGAATTGATGCGCAGAGAGGGCATTGATATGTGGATTCTCATCTCCAGGGAATACAACGAAGATCCGGTTATGAAAACCATGTTGCCCAGCACCTGGCTATCAGCACGTAGAAGGACCATCATGGTATTCTATGATCCCGGAGAAGGCCAGGATATCGAAAAACTGGCCATTGCCCGGTATTCGGTAGGAAGGCTCCTGCAAGGTTCCTGGGATATTGATGTTTATCCCATTCAATGGGAAGCCCTGATTAAAACCATTGAGGAGAAAGATCCTCAAAGTATTGGACTAAATACTTCAGAATACTTTGGATTAGCTGATGGCCTGGTACATACTGAATATGAAAGTTTTATGCAGCACCTGCCCGAAATCTACCACGAACGCGTGGTGTCAGCCGAGAAGCTAGCTATTGCCTGGCTCGAAACCAGATCCCAAAAAGAACTTGATATTTACCCGATGATCTGTCGCATGGGACATACCATCCTTCAGGAAGGCCTAAGCGAAATGGCTATCCATCCCGGTATCACCACAACCGACGATGTGGTTTGGTGGTTGCGTCAACGGGTTAATGATCTCGGGCTCAAAACCTGGTTTCACCCTACCGTAGATATTCAGAGATATGACCCCGAAAACTTTGACCACCTGCGTACTTTTAGTAAACGGCCTGATCTCAGAGTGATCCAGCCGGGAGATCTACTCCATGTGGATTTTGGCATCACCTACCTACGTCTGAATACGGATCAACAACAGCATTTCTACGTATTGAAGCCCGGTGAAAATGAAGTGCCTGACTATCTCAAAGAAGCTTTCGCCAAAGGAAACAGGTTGCAGGATATTCTGACCGAGCAATTTCGATCAGGTCGAACCGGTAATGAAATGCTCAAAGCTGCCCTGGATCAGGCCGCATCGGAGGGAATCATGGGTTCGATCTATACCCATCCGATTGGATTGCATGGACACGCTGCCGGTCCCGCTATTGGAATGTGGGACAAACAGGAGGGGGTAAAGGGAACGGGTGACTACCCATTGTATCCCAATACAGCTTATTCTATAGAACTTAACGCTGCCAGTGAGATTGAGGAATGGGGAAAGATCGTTCGGATCATGCTTGAAGAGGATGGGTATTTTGATGGGGAAAACTTTTATTACCTGGATGATCGGCAACATGAGATTCTGACCATTCCTCGCCAACCTTGATTTATTAACTGATATCGGTACAACCTTTGTATCTACTATGCCGAAAGGTTGAATGAACCTATTCAGAAATCAATTAGTCCTTTTGAGTGAAATATTCCCTCACACATTGGATTCACTCGAAATATGACCGAACTTTAAGTCCAGCTGGATATGGTCGACCGTTTGGCTATGCTACATTGGCCATGAAAGATCCAAACTCACAACACACTCCCGTACTTGTTTTAATAATACAGACTACTTTAAACAGTTCATTATTACTTTTTAAAAATCAAACCAATGAAGAAGAAAACTTTACTCTTTCTATTTTCCCTGTTTTTTGTCGCAGCTTTGTGGGTGGGTAATGCCAGTGGACCAGGTGCGGTCCAGGGTATTGACAGGACCGGTGGTCCGATAGCTACCGGCTTTTGTGGCAATTCCGGGTGTCATGGTGGTGGTTCCTTTGGTACTACAGTGGCTATCACCCTACTGGATGGTACCGATACGATCTCCGAATATGAGCCCGGATCAACCTACACATTGCAAGTAAGCATTGTTGCAGAAGGGGCTGAAGGTTATGGGTTTCAGGCTGTAGCCCTTGATACTGCTGATGCCGGTGTTGGGTCATTCGGTGCACCTGGAGATGGGATACAAATAACCAATCTGGATAACATTGACTACATCGAACATAGTGAAAGGTCAGCCTCAAGTACCTTCGAAATAGAATGGACTGCACCTGAATCCGGTGCCGGTGACATTGGGTTTTTTGCCGCCGGGAACGCTGTGAATGCCGACTTTTCCATCGGTGGAGATGATGCCGATACTGCAAGTCTGGTACTTCCTGAGGCTCAGTCTGCGAGTTTGAGAGATATCGCATCTGACCTGGAAATATCCCTTGCACCCAACCCCACTACCGATTATTTGAAAGTAAGCTGGACGTCTGAAGCAGCTGTTCCACAAAAAATCAAACTGATCAATAACATGGGGCAGGCTCTGTATCAACAGGATATTAACAGCCATATTCGTAACCTGGAGATGTCTGTTGCACAATATCCACCCGGAATATACTTCGTACAGATGATTTCTGATCAGGGCATCAAGACCCGTCGACTCATGAAGAATTAGCGTCACTTATTGGACACTGGAATTTTGATAAGAAAGGTTGAGTCCACTGGGATTCAACCTTTTTTTTGACCAAAGTTGGCCATCGAGTTTTGGATAGACACTTGGTTATCTCCTTACAATCAAGACAAGTTCTCGCAAAGGGCGCTTGAGATGTCCCACCTTTTCTAAATGCTCATTCCTTACATTGAAGCTAAACATCAGCTATTTCTCCCGTCATTTTCTCGCAAAGGGCGCATAAGATGGCAGACATTTCAGAATAATATTACTGCAATTTGTGAGTTTTCATCTATTTCTATTCTCGTAATTTCACGCAAAGGGCGCTTGAGATGGCCTGCCTTGCTATTTCTCATACCTATTATTGTAAGTCATCTTAGCGATCTCTGCGTGCAGACTTTCCATTTTTGCAGTGGCTGTTTCTTACTTCGCGTCCTCTGCGTGAACTCACCCATGTATCCTGAAGGCTCCCATTTAAGGTGAGTAAGTTCTCGCAATAGGCGCCTGAGATCGCCCGCTTTGCTATTTCTCATACCTATTATTGTAGACATCTTAGCGATCTCTGCGTGCAAATCTTTCAAGTTTCAATGCGAAAACTTCCATCCTTCGCGTCCTCTACGTGAACTCTCTCATATATCCTGTGGGCCTCCTTCTTACAGGTTCGAAAGTTCTCGTTAGAAATTACCAGGTTTACATCCCATTTACGACTCTGTGAATACCACCTTCAACGCCTTCTTATTGAAATTAATTATCAAAGCCAACTTTCTTCCTGATAACTTTAGATAGGTAAGTGCCTGAGCAAAATGAACTGGTGCCAGAGTATCCAAGGCTTTAACCTCTACAATTACTTTCTTCTCTACCATTAGGTCCAACCTGTATCCAACTGACTGTCTGACCTCCTTATACTCAAAGGGCATTGGAACTTGTGTCTGCACCGATAAGCCCAATAAACCTAGATCGTAAGCTAAAGCCGCCTCATATGCAGATTCCAATAGACCGGGACCCAAGGTTTTATGCAGTTCAATTGCTGCACCAATCACTTTGTATGAGATCTGATTTTCAGTCATGACACCTGAACTTAACATTTATATTTCAGACCGTCTTCATTTTTTGATCTGACTTCACCCTCTCTGCGATCTTTGCGTGCAGGCTTTCCATCTTTACAGACGCTGTTTCTTACTTCGCGAACTCTGCGTGAACTCCCTTTCAATTAGCAAGTTCTCGCAAAGGGCGCATAAGATGGCCCGCTTTTTCCAATTTTCCTCCTGTATATCGTGAACTTTCATCTTTTATTCGTCAATTCAAAACCACAATACCTTTAACCATTGCACAGTGGGATATACATCTCTTAGCGCTCACTAGGTGAACAATATGCTCGAAAAGCATCTCTTCTTACCATTTATCCTTCTATTTCATATATTGTTAAAAAAGAGCAAGATGGTTCCTGTAACCTTCAGATCACAACACTCGATATTCCCTTTACTGGCTTGTCTCATATTTATTGTCGCCAGCATCTCCTTCAAAGCTTCTGCTCAGGACAGGCAGCAAACATTTTTTGATACACTCTACAACATGGATATCGACCGCATTGATGTCCTGGTAGACCTGGATAGCGTTCTGATCAATAAGATGACGGATAATGAACATGATGGACAAATGAAAATTCATCTCAAAGATGGTAGCAAATTAGATATCAGACTGGATATTGAAGTAAGGAGTAAATCCCGTCGCAGATATTGTGATTTCCCACCATTGAAATTCGACTTTAAAAAGGGAGACCTGGATAGTTTGGGACTTCATGACCATGATAAATACAAATTGGTAACCCATTGTCTCGATGCTAAGGATGGAAAATATTTCCTACTGAAGGAATTCATGCTATACGAGTTGTACCAGATCGTCACACCTGTTAGCTTGCGGGCCAAGGTATTTGATATTCGCTATCTGGATGTAGGCAGTAGCTACCGATTGGACACCAAGGGCGTTATTTTGGAAAGTGAAGAAGAGTTTGCGGTCAGTCAGGATGGAAAACTTTGTGAGTGCATGGGCACCAAAAGGGATAGCATTAATGCATTGTTATACGAACAACTCGCCATGTTCCAATTTATGATTGGAAATAATGATATGGATTACCAGGTGGAACGAAACATCAAACTGGTTGAACTCGGAGCTGGCCAGCCAATGATTCCTTTTGCGTACGATTTTGATTTTTCGTCCTTTGTCAACGCTCCCTATGTTTACCCTGAGGTCAACGACAATCGCATTTTGCCCCGCAAGTATATGGGGTTTAAGGAAAATGCAGCACTGGTGGATCAGGTCAAAGATCATTTCATCGACAAGAAGAAGGAGATCCTTGATTACATTGATGACTTTGAGGGACTACCCAAAAGTGAGCGCCGGAATTGCTATCGTTATATCAGAGAATTTTACCGTTATATCGAAAACCCAAGATTTGAATTACCCTATGGATGGTAGAGATGTTATATCGGTAATGGGTCGAAATAACCATTGGCTGAGTGTGGTACTACTCGCTGTTGTAAGTTGTTTCAATCCATTGCATGCCCAGGTGGATGAGATTGAAAAAGTAGTCGCGAGTTATGTAGAAGCTCGTGAAGGAAAAGATGAAGAAGCGCTACGAAAACTCTTTAGCAAAGACGCGGATCAATTAGTCTCCTCGGGTACCTGGCGACTTGGTCTCGAAGAAATGATTCCGGGTATGCTACAAAGTTCGAGTAGAAACCCCGGTGACCGAATTATCGAAGTAGAGCGGACTCGTTTTCCACATCCGGATGTTGCCATTGCGGATGCCAGCTATACGATCAAAGGCACCGATGGATCTCCGGATCGCAATATGTGGAGTACATTCATCATGGTCAAAGAAAATGATCAGTGGCTGATTACGGCCATTCGAAACATGCTTCCGGCAGCAGGACGGTGATTTTAAAAGTGGAAATGTGTGTTTTCAATCAAAATCTCTTTTGTCGAGTCCACTTTGCCGTATGATGGAACGCAAAGTGCCAATCTTGAGTTCCTTATGTAAAGGGACCGGTATGGTAATTGTTGTGTTTGGGAGTTTCTTTTGCATTATGACATGACTTCCTCTTTGCCGTACCTGCACAAAACCATATAACCGCAGAATCCGGCATACGTCCTTCCCTGACATCGTACGCATTAAACAGCAATCTGAACACGAGTAATGAGGACTTCTTCATGAAATCGATCATCTATCTCTTCTGGAGAAGCTGTTTCAAAAAATAGTTCAAGAGCTTCAATAAGGTTAGTTCGAGCCAATTCTATGGTGTCACCCTGACTAGCAACATCCAGTTCAGGACAAAGAGAAACATATCCATCCCCTTCCCTTTCTATGATAGCTGTTAAATCTCTTTTTTGCTTCATATCCGAAAGTTAGGTCTTTTAGGTCATTTATACCAAGAATACGTAACATGATCAAAATTCCAAGGGTTTTCGGAACTCATCCTGGTGAAACGCTCTCCAACCATTTCCTCGCTTCCACAAAAGCCTGCAACCATGGTGAAACCCGATCCTTTCTACCCTCAGGATAATTTGCCCAGTTCCATCGGAAAATAGATCTTTCAATATGGGGCATCGTCACCAGGTGGCGCCCATCAGCACTACACATCATAGCCGTATTGTAATCACTGCCATTCGGATTGGATGGGTAAGCCTCATAACCATATTTGGCTACAATGTGATACTTGCTCTCAGATTTGGGTAGTTCGAATTTACCTTCTCCATGTGATATCCAGACTCCCAGCCGACACCCCGCCATTCCGGAAAGCATAACTGAATTGTTTTCACCGATCTCCACCGACGTAAATGCACTCTCATGTTTATGAGAATCGTTGAATCCCAAATGGGCCTTCTTTTCGTGATCGGGATTGATCAGATCTAATTCTACAAATAATTGACACCCATTGCAAATACCGATGGACAATACATCCTCCCTGGCAAAAAAGGCATCGAGTGCCTTCCTGGCTTTTTCATTATACTTGAAAGCACCGGCCCAGCCCTTGGCAGAACCCAGGACATCTGAGTTGGAAAATCCACCTACTGCACCCAGAAACTGAACATCCTCCAGTGTCTCCCTTCCCGAAATAAGATCAGTCATATGGACATCCTTTACTTCAAAACCGGCCAGGTACATGGCATGCGCCAACTCACGCTCCGAATTACTACCCTTTTCTCTCAATACTGCCGCCCTGGGCTTTGGTGCATTAGCATCAATGGATGGGATATTCCCCACAAAAGACTCCGGAAATTTGTAAGTAAGTGGTTGCGATTTATAATTCTGCAAGCGCTGGTCAGCCAGGGGAGCTTTCGTTTGCTCCCGGTCCATAAGCCAGGATGTCTCATACCAGCTATCCCGTAGATCCGACACCGCAAAGCTGTATGATTTATCTGCTGTCTTCACCTTTAGTTGGCCACCTTCCGTCACTTCACCAATACGATGAAAATTCAATTGTTGCTCTTCGAATGTTTGAGCAGCTTTCTCATCGCTGAGCTGAATAATCACACCGGCATTTTCTGCGAAAAGGGTTTGGACAGCATCTCCACGTTCTATTAAGGTAAGATCTATCTCCGCCGCCACCCCATTGTCGGCAAAACACATTTCCAATAAGGTGGTTAGCATTCCTCCGGCGGAAATGTCATGACCCGCTACAATCTGATCATCCATAATCAGATCCTGGATGGTGTTAAAGGCCCGAACGACATACCCCGGATCC
>JAUILF010000077.1 GCA_030433135.1 Bacteroidia bacterium
GACAGCCTTTCAACTAGCTGTGATGGGTGTGGCGGATCGCAACAAAATGAATGAGATCAATGAGTATCTCGCCATGCCGGAAAGTAAGAGATTATTTCCACCTGATGTTCGTTTCATGTGGAGTCAGGATCCATACAAAAGTCTGGAAACCGGAGATTTGACTAACCGGTACCGTCTCTTTGCCCTTAAGACACAAAGAGGTTCATCTACTGCTCCGCTGGAAGGAGACAAGATCGTAAAGGCTACTTCACAGCCAGATCCTACCACGCAACAAGTAGCAGTGTCGCTGACCATGGATAACCAGGGATCCAGGATTTGGGCAGACATGACTACCAAAGCTGCCCAGGATAATAACCGTGAAATTGCCATTGTGTTGGACGATGAGGTGGTTTCAGCACCATCAGTGAATGGGCCAATCACCACCGGTGATTCCCAAATCACGGGAGACTTCAGTGTCCAGGAAGGACGGGATCTTGCCAATATTTTGCAGATCGGAAAACTGCCGGCCAAACCGAAAATCATTCAGGAAGCCACCGTTGGTCCATCCCTGGGAGCCGATAATATTAACCGCTCATTAAAGTCTTATGCTGTAGGGTTTGCATTACTCCTGGTGTTCATGATCTTTTACTACGGGGGTGCTGGTATCGTATCCATTCTGGCTCTGTTGACAAACCTGTTTTTCATTTTTGGGGCTCTGGCTTCCTACGGAACAGTATTAACCTTGCCTGGTATAGCAGGTGTTCTGCTTACCATTGGTATGGCAGTGGATGCCAACGTTATTATTTATGAGCGGGTCAGGGAGGAATTGCGTGAAGGCAAATCAACCCTGGTGGCCATTGCCGACGGCTTCAAGAATAGTTATAGTGCCATTATCGATGCCAACGTAACCACGATACTGGTTGCTTTTGTCCTCGTATATTTTGGAATGGGACCCATCAAGGGTTTTGCAGTGGTTCTGATCATTGGTGTGATTTTCTCACTATTCACAGCGGTGTTGTTTACCAGGTTGGTAATCGACTGGTGGACCAGTAAGGGACGTAGTATCACTTTTTATACCAAGGGTTCGGAAGGTCTCTTTTCCAATTTGCAAATTGACTGGCTGGGCAAGAGAAAAGTCGCCTATGCCGTATCTAGTGTTATCATTGTAGCAGGTCTGATTTCTTTCTTTACGAGAGGATTTGATCTGGGCGTGGATTTCAAAGGAGGATATTCATATAATATCGAGTTTACGGAAGATGTTGATATAGATGCATCCACTTTGCGAACCGGCCTAGCCGCCGTGTTTGGTTCTGAACCCCAGGTTAAATCAGTCGATACCGAAAACACCTTTCACATAGTAACGGATTACCGCATTGATGATGAGGGTGAATTTGCTGCCGACACTGTGATGATGACGCTTTTTGCCGGTGTCAATGACATAGTGGGTGGTGGACTAGAGCTTGAAGAATTTAAAGATGGAGATGGACGCGGAACTCATGTGATTAGTTCCAGTAAGGTAGGACCCACCATCGCCGATGATATCAAGACGAGTTCAGTATATGCCACCATATTTGCCTTGTTATTGGTATTCCTGTACATATTCATCCGATTTAGCAAATGGCAATACAGTCTTGGTGCTGTGGCCGCACTCTTCCATGATACACTGGTAGTATTGAGTGTGTTCTCTATTTTTTACGGAATTGTTCCCTGGACGATGGAGATCGATCAGGCTTTTATCGCGGCATTGCTGACGGTCATCGGATACTCGATCAACGATACTGTGGTGGTGTTTGACCGGATTCGTGAGTTTCTCAATACTTACACCAGTCGCACCAAGCAGGAGGTTATCAACATGGCTGTGAACAGTACGGTAAGTCGTACCATCATTACATCTTTCACCACCATATTGGTCGTAGGAATCCTTTTCCTTTTTGGTGGTTCCAGTATCAAGGGATTCGCTTTCGCCTTGCTCGTAGGTGTCATTGTGGGTACTTACTCTTCCGTATTTATCGCTACACCTATCGTAAGCGATATGACCGGAGAACTGGTTGCCAAAGAGGTCAAGAAAAAGAAACACTTCTCCAGGGCTGTTAAAGCCTAAGAGCTCTTCTGGAGTTAAGGGATATGAGGTCCGGCCCCGTGAATTCGGTGGCCGGATTTTTTTTCGGTAATGGACCAGACTTCCTTTTTACTCAAGAGATTTCAAAAAACTATTTAACTTGATATGGCGTTATAAAAAAGTATGAAACTATCACTTCCACTCATCTTGTTGGTGATTTTAACCGGTCTTCTGGTCGGTGGGGGCTGCAGCTATGTGGAGAAGATAAAGGATGGCAAGACAGCCTACGAGCGTAAACGTTACTATCAGGCATCGGAAATGTTGCAGGACGAATATCGATCGGCCGGTGGTAATATGGACAAAATGAGTATCGCCTATCTGATAGGTGAATCCAATTTGAAGTTTGGAGATATTGAGACAGCTGCGGGTTGGTTTAAGGTTGCCTATGAAGGTGGTTACGGACCGACTGCTTTGGTGCGATATGCAGATTGTCTCAAGCAAATGGAAATGTATACCGAGGCGGCTCAGATTTATCTGCAGGTTGGACAGGAGATTCAGGACAGGGCCAGGTTTGCCAGGGAAGTGGCCATATGCAGACAGGCCCGGGATTGGAAAGAAGATGCCACCTACAGTCCCTATGTAATCGAACCGCTAAGTCAGATTAATACACCGGTATCCGAGTACGCTGCTTTTCCTCTTGGTACTAATGAGATAGCATTTACCAGTGACCGTGAAGAGAGTACCGGTGATTTTCTCTATGCCTGGAGTGGAGAGGACTTTTCTGATGTATATAAAGCCAATTTGGGTAATGGGAATGTAGAGGTTTATCGCGATAATGTTAATCTGGAGGACAACGAAGGCACTCTGGTCATTAGCCCTGATGGCGACAAAATGGTGTTCTGCAGGTGCTTTAGCCGTGATGACTACGATTTACATTGCAAATTATTGATCAGTTATCAGGAAGGAAGCGGTTGGAGTAGCCCCGAGGTTATGTCTTTTATTCAGGATGGCATTAATTACCGTCATCCTACTTTTAATGACTCGAGTGATGTACTGATCTTTTCTGCCAATATTGAGGAAAGCACCAATGACTACGATCTCTACATGAGTAGACTCGATGAGGAGGTGTGGGGTGAGCCGCAATCGCTGGGTAGCCGGATTAATTCTCAGTCGAGAGAGGGCTTTCCTTTCCTTTATAAGGATACGCTGTACTTTTCTTCGGACTATGCCAGCATGGGTGGTCTGGATATCTACAGCAGCTATGTGATGCCCAATGGACAATGGTCTCCGCGACAAAACCTGAAGGCACCCATAAATTCAGGGGCAGATGATTTTGCCTTTGTGATTAACAAATACTTTTCCCCGAACGATAGTGTTTTGCAGTCAGGATACTTCACTTCCAACCGGGGTGGAGGTATGGGCAAAGACGACTTGTATAAATTTGAAAAGAGAAAGTATTTCCCGGAAAAAGAACCCGAACCCGAAGAAGAGTTTGTGTACGAAATAGAATTGGATCTGCGGATTTTTCAGCGTCAGTATGAAGATCCGGAAGACCCTGACAGCAAGGTCATTATGCGTATTCCCCTTGGTGATGCCAGTATTACTGTGGAAGAGGATGGTGTACCCTTTGCTGAGACAGCATCTAACCAGTATGGAATTCTTTCACTGGATCTCAATCCGGACAAGACCTATGACTTTTTTGTCAGCCATCCGGGCTTCTTCACTAACGAACTTGTTTTTAGCACCAGGGATCTGCCGATAGATTCTACCGTCAGAGTCCAGAAGTTTGAAGAACGACTGTTGTTGGAAAAGATCTTTTTGGATAAGGAGATCACACTCGAAAATATTTACTACGATCTTGATGAATCGTTTATTCGCGAAGACGCAAAACCGACGCTTGATCGTCTTGCAGAAGTTCTTAAACTCAACCCGCAGATCAAGATAGAATTATCATCACATACTGATTGCCGGGATACTGATGAGTATAATATGACACTTTCACAGGCCAGGGCTCAGTCTGCAGTGGACTACCTGGTAGAGAGTGGAGTATCCAGAGATCGCATGGTCGCACAGGGATATGGTGAAACCATAAACCGCGTAGACTGTGAGTGTGAAGAATGCACCGAAGAAGAACACCAGGCAAATCGACGTACCAGCTTTAAGGTACTGGAAGAAGGATAATCTGACATTCAGAACTGGTAAAAACGTAAGACCTATTACGGTAGATCCGGCATAATGAGCCTTGGTAACCACAACACCAGTTGCGGGAAGATGATGATTATGACCAGCACCAAGAGCATGGGAAGCAAAAGCAGGACTACATATTTTAACGTCTTGGCTACGGTAACACCTCCCAAAGCACAAGTAATTAGCAGGCAAAGTCCATAGGGTGGGGTCACCAAACCAAATGACAACGATACCACACCGATGATCGCAAAATGGATTGGGTGGAAACCAGCCAGCTCAGCAACTGGCCACAGGACCGTTCCCAAGATAATGATGGCGGGTATGGCATCGATAAACATCCCGATAACCAGGAACGATAAAGCAATGAGAATCCCCGTCCCGGTAAATCCAAGTTCAAGGGCGGTAAATTGACTGACAATCATTTCAGGGACTTTGAAAAATGCCAGCAGGAAGGCAAAAGCTGATGCGGTACCTACCGCAAACAAAGCTATAGCAGAAAAACGTCCGGACTCATAAATTACATGAAATAGTGATTTTCTGTCAATGGTCCGGTAGATCATCATACCAAGAAACATTGAGTACAAAACAGCAACCAGTGACGCTTCCGTCGCAGTGAAGAAGCCATAGGAGATTCCGCCTACAATGATCAGTGGTGTCAACAGCGCTATAAAAGCGTTACCAAACCCAGATAGAAAAGTGGTAAGGTCAGGGAAAGGATACCTCTTATAGCCCTTCTTTCGAGCATAAAAGTACATGGTGATGATCATCGACATACCTATGGCAGTTCCGGGTATGACTCCTGCCAAAAACAGACCTCCGATTGATACAGACATGACACCTCCCCAGATGATCATCAGGACACTGGGTGGAATGATTACTCCCATCACCGAAGAACATGCGGTGACGGCTACCGACATTTCGGCATGGTAGCCCTCTTTCTTCATCGCTGGTATCATAATGGCTCCAATACCGGCGGAATCAGCTGTAGATGAACCGGATATACCGGCAAAAAGCATACTCACAATGATATTTACGTGTCCAAGCCCGCCGGGTAAAAATCCGATCAGTGATTTGGCAAATCCAATGAGTCGATCGGTAATTCCTGCTGCATTCATCAAATTTGCTGCCAACAGGAAAAACGGTACTGCCAGGAGAATGAAGGAGTTGTAAGAGCGAAACATCTCTGTGAAAAGAAGGGTGACGGTGAGTCGATCGTGAAACAAAAATATGGGAATGGTCGCTAAGCCCAGCGCAAATGAAACCGGAACCCTAAGCAGAACCAGTATGACGAAGGTCAGAATAAGTATCGTAGCTACTTCAAGAGGTCCCATCGGCTTCGTTTTGGTCTGCAAGGAAGAAATCGTATAGCTTTTCCATGATGAACATGATCCAACTCAGCCCAGCCAATGGCCAGGAAATATAGATGGCCAGCATGGGCAGTGCAGAGATTTCGGATTGCTGCGTCCTCCCGAATTCCGCAAATTGCCAGCCTCCAACCATAAATACGATAGAAAAAATCAGTAGGATCATCAGCAAGAGAAATTCGAGTTTTCTTTCCAGCCCCGGGCTCAGATTGCCCAAAATGTCTACACTAAAATGTGTACCATCTCTGACCGCTATGATGGATCCCAGCATGATGATCCAGATGAAGGCAAATCGTGCAATTTCTTCAGTCCAGATAAATCTTGGAATGAACGGAATAAACCGGGAGATGACCTGTAGCAGTACCGGGACGATCAGGACGCAAACCATGATGATAAGCAGTTTGCGAATGATTTGGTAATATATTTCCAGGAATGCTTTCATGGTTTGGCTGCATTTATGGCTTCCAGGATATCGGTAGCTCCGATTTCTTCAGCAAAGGACTCTTTGACGGGTTCTGCCAGCTTAAGAAGTTCATCGCGGTCACTGAATTCATAAACTTGCATTCGTCCCAGCCTCTGAAGTTCTTCAAGTAACGGTTCTTCCTGACTCATTTCAATACTCCTTTCGTATCTCATGGCTTCCTTTCCGGCACGCAGTAATGCTGTCTGCAAATCCGGGGGGAATGTGCGAAAGCGTTTGGCATTAAAAAAGAATGGTCTAACGATATAAGACACTGCAGTCATGGAAACATTTTCGGCCACTTCATACCATTTCAACAGGTCAATGACTGCAATGGAATTTTCTGCTCCTTCAATGACACCGGTTTGGATGGCATTATAGATCTCATCACTGCTGATCACAGTCGGGGTAGCTCCAAGTGCCTGAAACATCCGGCTTTGGATGGGCGAACCCATCACCCGCATAGTAAAACCTTGTAACTCGTCCATGTTCCTGACCGGTCGCCTTCCGAATATGTGCCTCTTTTCACCTCCGCCATAGCCGATGATATGCACATCTGCTCTTTGTAAGACATCTTCCTCAACAGGTGCAAATACTTCTTCTTCAATGGCTTTCAGAAAGTGCTCCCCGCTTTCAAAGAGAAAGGGAATATCCATGATCGTCGCCATGGTAGAAAAAGTAGACACATGAGAGGGAGCAACTACTGCATAGTCCACCACCGCACCGATGTTCATGTAGCCAAAATAATCCTTTTCGTTACCCAATTCGCCATTAGCATGTAGTACAAACTCCAACTCAACCGGGCCGTCATAATATTCTCTTACTAGCTCCTCATATCTTTTCAATGCCTTGGTGTAGGAATGATCAGCATCAAATTGACATGCTCCATGTAGTGTTATCTTCTCAGGTGTGCCCCGGAGCGAGCTCGCAAAAGATCCCAGCATGACTATTCCTCCGGCAATTAATAAACATAGGATAGTCTTATTCAGGGCAGTACGTGGAGTTGAGTTGATCATATCAAAGCTCCATGATTCGAATGTTACGCCACTTTACCTGGTAAGGGGTAGTTTCTTCACCCACGCCATGCACCTGCAGACCAATAAAACCTGACTTCGTCATGTCGTCCATAAAATCTGCACAAGGCACATCGTTTATGAACGTCCTGATTGAATTTCCCCGACATTCAACACGGTATCGATTCCATTGGTGGTCTTTAAAAGCATTTTTTGCCACTTCCCGTGGTGCCGAACCATATATCATGATAGCTCTTCGAGCTTCATCATACACGCCACCTGATGCACCACCTTCTTCACTGGCAATTTCAACCTGGTAACCATAGACCCTGCCCTCTGGAAGCTGACGTTGCTTTAGTTTGCCCTGTCCGTCGCGATACCAGAAAACCATTTCTTCTTCAGCCAGGTTGCTGCGAAATTGCACGCCGGAGTTTAGCTCAGTATGCACCAGGTAAACTTCAAACTCAAGTATAAAATCACTAAAAATTTGATCTGTACAAAGGAAGGTATTTGGACTATTGGGCACTGATGTACCAACGATTTCCTCATGCTCAATATGATATTTGGCCGATCCACTCTGTATGGTCCAACCATTCAGAGATTTTCCGTCAAACAATGATATCCAATCGCCATTCTGCCCGGATAAGGGTGTGACAAGGTACATGGCCATAGCCAGTAGAAGCAGTGTTTTTCTCATCGTTTTAAAGTTGGTACGTTAAAGTAAGCATATCCTGATAGTGTTTGGTCATGAAAAATCCACTACTTTATAGCTTTTCTGGTTTTCTGCACAAATCTTTCATAGAGATATGCCCTTCATCTACCTTTTTGTCCTTTTCGTTTATTATGGAACGGCTTTCAATTCCAAGGCTGAATTAGCATCAATAGAACAGATAGTAGTTTTTAAAAGTGGAACAGAAGGTTACCATACTTTTCGTATTCCTGCTATAGTCAAAGCTGCCAATGGTGACTTATTGGCCATTTGCGAAGGAAGGAAAATTGGTCGATCCGATGCCGGAGATATTGACATGGTCATGAAAAGATCTTCAGATGGTGGTAAAACCTGGGGCTCACTACAGGTTATCTGGGATGATGGAGGCAATACTTGCGGTAACCCTGCACCGGTACTGGATGAAAGCACCGGCAAGATGGTCCTTCTGGCTACCTGGAACCTGGGGGAGGATTCGGAGCATGAAATCATTGAGGGGACGAGTGTTGATACACGCAGGGTCTATGTGATCACTTCTGAAGATCATGGCGCATCCTGGTCGACGCCAACTGAAATAACATCGGATGTGAAAGAGGACGACTGGACCTGGTACGCCACCGGTCCCGGATCCGGACTTCAGTTAAAGCACACCGAATACAAGGAAAGGTTGGTGATTGCCTGTGATCATATCGAGAAGGATACCCGAAAATATTTCTCGCATGCCATTTACTCTGATGATGGTGGGGTGTCATGGTCCTTGGGAGGAACCACACCAGAGGACCAGGTCAATGAATGTGAAGTAGCTGAATTACCCGGTGGAGTACTGATGTTGAACATGAGAAATTACGACAGAGAACAGACCTATCGACAAATTGCCTACAGTCGAGATGGAGGTGATACCTGGACTGATCAGCAGCATGATATCCACCTTATTGAACCCATCTGCCAGGCAAGTCTGCAAGCCATGATAGATGGAAACCTGCTTTTGTTCAGTAACCCTGCTGCTGCTGACGAACGTAAAAATATGACCCTGCGATTCAGTTATGATTGGGGCTATAGTTGGCCTGCTGAGATCGTATTGCATGCGGGACCTGCGGCCTATTCTGATCTGGTGGAAATATCAAACGACGTAATTGGTTGTCTCTTTGAAGCGGGTGAAGAAAGTCCCTACGAGCAAATTGTCTTCACAACTATTAACTTACAGTGAGTTAATACCATATCCGGCGGAAAAAACGAGATATATACAACATATATTCCAAAGTCTTAATATCTTTTCGCCATGCAGGCAGCAACGGTGCATCAGCTACGGAAAGAAATGGAATTGCTGGATAAGAAGGCATTGCTTGACATACTCAATCGTCTGGCAAAATTCAAAAAGGAAAACAAGGAACTGCTGACCTATCTGCTTTTTGAAGCTACTAATGAGGAACGATTTAGGGAAATGATCAAGGGGGAAATCAGTGAGTTGATCAGTGGAGCCAATCGAAGCAATATTTATTGGACAAAAAAAACGATCAGGAAAACCCTTCGTTACCTGGATAAGATAGTACGATTCAGCGGATCACAGCAGACAGAGGTGGAATTAAGGCTTCATTTTCTTAGTGAGCTGAAAGAAAACAGGATTCCTGTCAGGAGAAGTCGAAGTCTGTATAATTTGTATGAAAGACAGATTGTCAAGGTCAACAAGGTATTGAAGAAGCTACATGAGGACCTTCAGTATGACTATGGCATGGAGTTGGAAGAAATCCTCGGATCAGGATAATTTTGTCAAATCAACATATAACCCCAAATGAAAAATCTACTGTTGTTACTGCCCCTTGTTATTCTGGTGGGGTGTCGGCAAATGGACCCTCCCGAAGAAAGGAAATGGTGGAAGGGAAATTTACACACCCATTCCTTCTGGAGTGATGGTGACGATTTCCCGGAGATGATTATGGACCGATATAAATCAGAGGGCTATCACTTTGTGGCCCTTTCTGACCATAATATCCTGGCACAAGGGGAGAAATGGATCGGAATGGCAGAAGACACCATGCTTCGCAATGCTTTTCAAAGATACCTGGACAAATACGGTGAGGATTGGATTGAGCATAAGGAGGATTCCGGAAGATTGAGTGTATTACTCAAGACTTTGGAAGAGTATCGGCCATTATTTGAAGAGGAAGGACGGTTTTTGATCATTCAGGCAGAAGAGATTACTGATAGATACGAAGACAAGGAAATCCATATGAATGCCAGCAATATCGATCAATTGTTTGAACCCCGGGGAGGAAGTAGTGTGGTGGATGTTTTGCAAAACAATATTGATGCGGTACTGGATTACCGGGATCGGACAGGAAAAGCTGCCATTGTACATGTCAATCATCCTAATTTTCACTACTCTATATCGTTGGATGATATGATAGCTTTGGAAGGGGAGCGTTTTTTTGAGGTGTACAACGGACATCCCCTGGTTCACAACCAGGGAGATTCAACGCATATTGGCACAGAAGAAATGTGGGATCTGATCAACCTGGCCTATCACAAGAATGGCAAGCCCCTGATTTATGGATTGGCTACGGATGATAGTCACAATTACCATCGAAAAGGAAGCACATGGAGTAACGCGGGCCGGGGATGGATCATGGTTCAGGCAGACACCCTCACACCGGAAGCACTGATTGGAGCCATGGAAAGTGGAAGGTTTTACGGCTCTACCGGTGTGGTACTTCAAGATCTTATCAATGCAGATAATACCATTGCCCTGGAGATTAGTGCTGAGGAGGGTGTGGAGTATAAGATAGATTGGATTGGAGCGAGGGAGGGAGATAATGCTCCTACAGTTTTTAAGTCAGAAACGGGACAAAGATCATCCTTTTCTATGAGTGAAGATGTCATTTTTGTGAGAGCCAGGATTACCTCGGACAAGCGGCATTCTAACCCGGTTGAAAACCTGGTATATGAAATGGCCTGGACGCAACCTTTCGAATACTCTGATTGATACCCTGTTTAGGAGGTTACAAAACATTCTAAAAACCGGAGTGTTCTAATGAGAGCATCACTAAAATAGATCGCTCAATGTCACAGGAAAAAATTAAGAATATATCTCCATTAGGTTTCCCATGGAAAACTCAGGATCCCTTTTTATTTTGTGCTTACCACCTGGATAAATATCCTGAAGGTGATGAAAATATGGGTCCGGTGGAGTCGTTGGCTGGTCGTAATCTCGGCCAGGATTTTGATCCGTCAAAAGAATGGAGGATGTATCATGGCACTACCGTTCCCGGTTTTCCGCAACATCCCCACAGGGGATTTGAGACAGTGACTATAGCCAAAGAGGGTCGAATTGACCATTCAGATTCCCTGGGTGCCGCCGGCCGATTTGGAGATGGAGATGTACAGTGGATGACTGCCGGCAAAGGAGTACTACATGCTGAAATGTTTCCATTGTTACACCGAGAAAAAGGAAATCCCCTGGAACTTTTCCAGATATGGTTGAATCTGCCGCGGGATAAAAAAATGGTAGAACCCTATTTTCGTATGCTCTGGCATGAGGAAATCCCCGTTTACAGTTTTGAGAATGAAGAGGGAAAAACAACCTCTGTTGACATCGTTGCAGGCTCCCTTCGGGATGTGAAACCTCTTGACCCAACCCCAGATAGTTGGGCGGCTGATCCTGCCAATGAAGTAGCCATATGGACTATGGAGTTGGAGCCCGGAGCAAGTTTTGTGGTGCCGGAAGCTTCGGCCGGATTAGGCAGGACATTGTATTTCTACCGGGGTGATCAACTCAAACTGGAGGATGCGGACTTTCCGGTCAATCATTATGCCGAGGTAGTTTCCGATCAGGAGATACGGTTGGATAATACAGGTTCAGAAAAGGCTTTTGTGCTTTTATTACAGGGTAGGCCAATAAATGAGCCGGTTGCGCAACATGGACCCTTTGTTATGAACACGTCGATGGAAATTCAGGAGGCATTTGCTGAGTTTAGACGCACCCAGTTTGGTGGTTGGCCCTGGGAGAAGGATGATCAGGTGCATGGTCGGGATCGGGGCAGATTTGCCTTACATGCCGATGGTACTGAAGAACTGAAGAGCTAGATGACACCCACAGGATTGTTCATAGGGGCTACTACAGTCGACCTTATCCACTATATCCAGAGCTATCCCATAGAAAATGAAAAGATCAACGCTGCTCACATGGCCACCTATCTGGGTGGCCCAGCCACCAATGCCGCGATAACATTTGCTGCCCTGGGCGGCAAGTCAACACTGGTATCTGCTTTTGGGCAAAATGCATGGACATCTTTCCTCAGAGAACGGCTTTCGATCCATAAAGTCGATCATATGGACCTGATAGGAGACCAGTCTTTTCAACCCATGGTATCTTCTGTTCTCGTTAATTTGAACAATGGCGATAGAACCGTGATTGCCTCACCTTCGTCCGGTGCTGAGGAAGGAATGACTTTGGGCAAACTGGAATTGAACAAATATGATGTCGTATGTCTGGATGGATTTTACGGTAAGATGGTGAGTGAGATCCTACATGCGCAGGAATTCAGAACACCGGTTGTCCTTGATGGTGGCAGTTTCAAGCCATACACCAAACTGATCTTGCCAAAGGTGGACTATCCCGTTTTGTCCGAACGTTTTGCTCTGCCCGGTGAGCAAGCTCTTGAGGACTATTTTGAGCAATTGGGAAAATCCTTTGCCGTCACCCATGGAGAGAAGCCGATAGCATTGTTTGAATCTGGCAGGTGGACTAAGGTGCCGGTCCCTCAGGTTAAATCTGTGGATACTTTAGGTGCGGGTGATATTTTTCACGGTGCGTTTTGCTGGTATCTCAGTCGGGATGTCGGAGGCATGAAAGAAGTGCTATCAGATAGTGCGGCCGTTGCAGCTCTTTCATGTCAGTATGAAGGTCCCAGGGAGTGGATAAGACACATTTGAGAACGTTGTTTTTTAACTCCTGCTGTTTTCCTTATCTTACCTAGTGCATAGCCTCATTCTCCAAAAGACCGAAGCGGGATATGTTGCAGGCAAGTCGCTAAACTGACTTTAGATGAAGGTACCGTTTCGCCTGGCATTACATCAGTATGTGCTCACTGGCCTTTGTTGTCTGGCCTTGGTGTGGCTGGTTTCCTATGTGTCACTAGCTCAAAACAGTTTTGCTCAGACATATGCTACTACAGCCCGGTATGTCGACTCTCTTATACTCTTTGAAGATTATAAGAGAGCTATCGATGAATGCAATCTTTTGAGCCATCAATATGCAAAGTCAGACAACTGGCCTGCTGTAGTGCGCTTCTTGTCCTACAAATCTCGTGCATGGATAGAGATGGAGGACTATCAGGCCGGTTATGATACGTTGAAAAGGGCTGATAGACTGGCGCAAGATCACCTTACCACTGACCATCCTGAGATGGCCGTTTTGTGGCAGCAGTGTGGAGTGTTTTATTCAGGGGTAGCACAGGAAGATTTGGGATTATATCCTGAATTGCAAGAGAATGGTAAACCTGACAGCCTTGCCGGGCAATACTTTGATCAGGCAGAAGAGGTTCTCAAAGAATGCTGTCCTGATTCCCGGGAATTTACCCAGCTACTCATGGACTTCGGTGAGTATCTGGTTGAAGGTCCTATTGCCAAAAGTAAGTATGAAAAGGCGCTTCAAGAAGTTTCCCGGTTCGATATTCCAGGTCAGACCAGACTGGGGGAAATATATGCAGCCCTGGCCTGGCAGGAGCGTTATTTAGGAGAATATCAGGCTTATAGGGATTATCTGCAGGCATCTGTAGATCATCTAAAGAAAATGCCCGTTGTAAAGCACTCATTGATCCAGGATGTACAGTATATGTTGGCAACGGAGATGTTTGATGATCAAAGCTTTGACGATGCACGAAGGGCTTACCTGGATCTTCTGAGAAGAGAGAAGCAAATATTTCGACCAAGAACCTTTCCTTTGATAAGTTATTATGCAATGGCAGGGTCTTCCATGACACACCTGGACATGTATTCTTTGTCTTACCTGGACTCAGCCTTTCAGCTCCTCGCTGGCTTACCGACACCAAGCTATTATTTGGAAGGATACATTTACCGGTTATTTGGGGAAGAATATATGCGTATTGGTGATCTTGAGGGTGCTGATAAATCTTTTCATAGATCTGCTGTTCTTTTTGCACAAGTAGCTGAGCTGGTGGATGTGGGACTGACATATCTGGAATTGTCCAAATTGGAAAAGTCAAGAAAGAATTTAAATCTGGCCCTTCAGTATGCTGATTCTGCCTTGACTTATGTTGGATTCGACTTTAATACAGCTTTTGAACCTGATTTACTTCAGGGGCAGGATGTCAGCTATACCATCAGGCCATTATTACTTAAATCCCAAATCTACTATGAGCTATTTAGGCAGTCAGGAGATGAACATCATTTACATGAGTCTCTGAATTTATCAGGAATCATTGAACAAATCTCCGAGTACGTGCGAAATGGAAGGTACTCTGACGAGACGAATATTTTGGTTTCAGACTACTTTTATGAATCTGCGGCTCAGGCACTTAAGGCAATCTATAGTCTATATCAACTTACGGGAGATCAAATGTATGTCAGCGAGGCATTTGATTACATGGAGCACAATCGCTATGCCCAACTTTCTCAGGAACTCTACCGCAGAGACTTCTTGCAGGGACAGACTATTCCCGATAGTTTGGTCTCCAACCTTAACCGATTTAGATATACGATTGACAGTCTTCGCAATGCTAATGTTGATAATAATGCAGCACAGATCCTGCAACTTTCAAACCAATATGATTCCCTAAGGGCATATATATCATCAAGACATCCCGGATATTTTCAGATTAGATACGATAGTATGTATTCACTCCAGGATGTGCAATCCAGCCTGGAAGAAGGCGAGCAATTGTTGGAGTATTTCTGGTTTGATACCACCTTGACGATTTTGTCCGTCACTAGAAGAGATGTCAGGCTGTCTGCCAGAAACATCGAGGATATCACCGATGAGTTGAATGTTTTATTAAAGTGGATGCATGTCGATTTTGTTCCTGATTCCCTACAGATCGACTACCAAAATTTCGCTGGTATTTCACATAGGCTATTTGGCATTCTTGTCTCGGAATACCTGGAGGATCAAACAGAGAAGCTAATTGTTTCTGCCGATGCCATGCTGGCCTATCTTCCTTTTGAGATTATGCTAATGGATACCCTGGGCTTGGGTTATCAGGACGCATCCTATTTATTGCGGCGTTGTGAGATCCAATATATTCATAATGCCAACTTGATGTTAAGAGCTAAAACAACGGAGAATCTTGTAAACCCGCAATTGCTGGCAATGGCTTATTCTTCCGAGGATGATACTGAGGGAATGTCTTCCCGTGTGGGTTTTGAGGAAATTCCACATTCAGGATGGGAGGTACTCTCAGTGGATGAGGAATTCATGCCTGGTCATGTTGAGATTCTTTCGGGAGATCAAGCAACAGAATCAGCTTTCAAGCAGATGATTTCAGGCTATCAGATCGTACACTTGGCTTTGCATGGTATTGGGGGCGATACTGCGATTTATGAATCAAGATTGATTCTGAAAAGTGAATCAGATTCATTGGATGGAAACCTGTTTGCTCATGAATTGTATCCTCTGGATTTACAGGGACTGAAGCTGGCTGTACTTAGTGCTTGTGAAACGGGGGTTGGTAAGGTATTGGAGGGGGAGGGTGTCTTTAGTATTGCACGAGGATTTGCCTTTGCCGGAACACCGTCATTGGTCATGAGCTTGTGGGAAGCGGATGATCAATCTACTGCATACATTATGAAAAGTTTCTATCATCACTTAAACGAGGGTCATTCAGTAGGTAAATCCATTCAGAAGGCCAAACTCGATTATCTTTCTGATCCGGACATCAAAAATTTTCGACCATATTTCTGGGCTGCATTTGTACCGATGGGTGATACATCTCTTTCCATCGAAAAAGGTAATATCTGGATAATTGGACTTACGATATTGATTGGTATAGCTGTGCTGATATTACTTTGGCTTGGAAAAAGAAAAGGGTCTACTACAGAAGTATGACCCTTTTGTGTCCCTTGCCGCCGGGATTAGATATTAGGATTTCCCGGTTCAATGATCAGTTGTCATATCAATATTCTCAGATTAATAAATTACCCATTGTGGTATTTGCTCATTCCTGAGAATTTCTTTTCGATCTATGGTCAAAAATTTAGTCTCACATGAGTTGCTCAGTTCCTCAAACTTATGTCGATCGACAATCATCACGTCTTCAATATCATAGGTTTTTTGGTCAACCTCGATCTTACTGCCGGGATTAAGTTCACTGCCTCGATCGAGACCACCAATGAAATCAAAATCTACCAGAACCTTGCCTTCAACATCCTGTTCCTGAGCAGTAAAAATGGTATAGGTTGGTCTGATAGCATGGGGGCGACCCTGATCCTGAATAAGGTCTACTTCTTCTGCAACATACTTAAAGGAAAATCCGGGGATTTTGTTTCGGATCTTTTCTTCCAGGGGGATTAAGTCATTTGGTGTTTCCTCGATTTCTACAAGACTGAACCGCACATAATTTCCTGTATGGATTTGAATGTGTTTTAGTCCATGAAAAGGAACCAGTCTGGATGGCCAATATTCGTGAGGACGTGAATAAACCAATGTGATCTTACCTTCAATAACAAAAACCCCGTGTCCGGTGGTTATGATTTCGATCAATCCTGGAGATTTTTGTGGGCGAATTACGTTTCCGGTGTGTGACATATTGAATTGATTTGAGTTTGAATTAAATAAATCGACCCCTGCGAATGGGTATCTCGTCTTTCCTGATTTTTAACCTTCCTTTCTCTTCAAGTACATCATCTACCTTGGGATTTACACATTGGTAACTGTCCTTAGGAGTTTTTTTTCCCGGGGGGAATTTGTTGTCGAAATCAGTTCCATCCAGGACTTTTATGGCACAGACGGACTGGTCGGTCTCACAATCTCCAATGTCAAGATTGTACATCATCTCAAACTCATCGAAAAGGGACAGCTTTTCCAGTAACTTTTCCTGGCATTCTACCTCAAGATCTTCGATGAATCCGTAAAATTTGGAAAGGACGAAATTATCAGGCACCGGTTCGACCTCGGTGGCAATGTATTTGAATTGAAAATTATTATCGAAGTCTTTCCCACCGTGATCCTTGTACTTGTCCTTCCAAAATTGAGGTATGGCATCTTTTAAGGCCTGATCTTCCGATTTATCACTCCAGTTTTCGTAGGATTCGAGACTAAATCTGACCGGACGACCAAAGGGCAGGTCCGGATTGTTTACGAAGACGACAAATCTCTCCTTAATCTGGTCCAAAATCTTTTTGGAAGATTTAGTTCCTTTCTTCGGTTCGGTCCGATCTGGAGTTTTGAAATATAGGTTGGAGTCTTTTCCAAAGGCATATCCTGAGGTAAACACTCTGAGTAATCCGGGAGATTTTTGCGGCCTGATTACATTTCCCGTATGTGGCATGGTTGGAATTTTACTAACAATATAATACATATTGCATGGTTACCCTACAACATGGCCAACAACGTGATAACTTTCTTCAGAAATTCTGTCCCTGATAATATCGAACCACGTTATCGGTGGCGTGAAGGCACCCATTTTAAATGAATATAGCTTATAAATCCGTTTGTGTTTTCGTTATATTACCACTACTGCATGCCTGGTACTGTGCTGTCAGGCAGCAGTGCCGGACTTAAGCCTTATTTTATTTATTCCAAACCGTAGCGAACATGTTGCAGGAAAGTCATGGTTTTGGCTTTGGATTTCGCACCGGTTCTCCATGCAGATCGGGGGTCTTTACTATTTGTTTGATACTCTTATTATCTCAGGTGAAGGCTCAAACCAGCAGTCATTTTGATAAATCTTATCGTCAGAAAGTGCAGATCCTGGACTCCCTGATCAGGTATGATCATTTGGACCTGGCCCTGTTGATGAGCGGTGAGCTTGAGGAGCAATACCGGACTTCCGCAAACTGGCCAGCATTGGTGAGAACGTTATCTTATTCCGCCCGTGCTCATCTTAATTGGAATGATTTTGCACTGGCTCATGTTTTCTTGCAGGAAGGTGATCAAATAGCAAATCAATATTTATCTGACGATCATCCCGAGCGGGGTATATTATGGCATCAATGGGGGGTGTTTTATGCTGGTGTCGGTTCCGACTTGTTCGAGAAACTATACGGAGAGCATGACCGGGACAGCCTGGTCAATACCTGTTTCGAAAATGCCCTACGGGTACTGGAAGGTTGTTGTCCGGAAAGGCATGAGTTACTGGGCGATTTATGGATGGATTATGCCCGGAATAAAGAGGATGCCACGGTGAAGTTTAACCTGTTGGATAGTGCCATCAATCATTTTGCTGTATTAGAAAAGGGCGTCAATCTGGGACATGTCAAGGCGCTGATTTTGTTAGCCAGAGGAAAGAGAGGTGTCGGTGAAACGGAATTGTCGTATGAGCTGACAAGAACTGCTGCATCGATTATGGAGCAGATCCATGCACCTCCTCATCAAGTTCTTCAGGATCTGGATATTGAGATTGCCGAGCGACTTTATCGCGACGATAAATCCCTGGAAGCTTTGGCAGTGAATAAAAGACTTTTTGACCGTGAGTTGGCCTATCCATATCCGGATCCAGCCAGGCTCGCTCGTTATCGTATGGACCAGGGCAAATGCTATTTAGAAATGGATAGTAGCAACTCGCTTCAGGTATTCCTGGATGCAGAGAAGCTAATGTTGAGGGCTCCGGATATTGATTACAAAACCCTGGGATTAATCCACTGGTATATTGGCTATCACTATCGTACCATTAAAGAGTTCGATACTGCCAGAGCATGGTATTCACTTTCTACCGAGGATTTTCGCAAAGGAGGTGATATTTCCGAGATATCTGCGAACCTGCGTTACGAGGCTGAACTGTCTCTCGAGATGGATTTGCCGGAAGAGGCCTTGATTTACGTTGATGAATGTTTGGAGTTGGCAGGATTTACGACCGGTGAATTTGCCAATGGTTCCCTGCTCTATAATCGAAATATTGACGACTTTTTTGATCCCCTTGAGCTCAAGGGTAGAATCCTGTATGCCCAATTTGAGAAAACCGGTGATTCGGATTATTTATACCAGTCACTTCAAATTTCCCAGGCTATTGAGCAGATGGCAGAGCAGGTTAGAAGTGGCCTTTATTCTGAATCTACCAACCTGGTGGTGTCGGAGCACTTTCACCGGGCTGCAGCAGGTGCGCTACGGACGTTGTCAGCCCTGGTTCTACTCGACACTGACCCCGAACTTAAATCCCAGGCCTTCAATTTTATTGAGCACAACCGTTATGCGCAGTTGTATAAGGAATGGGAAAAGGCTGAACATGAAAGCTCTTCCGGAGTTCCGGATAGCCTGACTTCCGGGCTACGTTTCTTTCGGTCTGAAATTGATCGATTGGAAAGAAAGCGATCAAAAGTAGAGGGCAGGGATCAACAGATCACCCAGGATAGTCTATACCAGGTGCAACAATCGTACAGTGAGATTCGGAGTCGAATTGAAAGCGAGTACCCTGCCTATTTTCAGATCCGGTACGACAATATGATCACCTTATCCGAAGCCCAGGAACTCCTCGATCCGCAGTCCCAGATGATAGAGTTCTTATGGGAGGACGATTGGATAACCATTTTTTCGTATAACCGGGATACCTCCCAATTAGTGACCATTCCCGATAGTTCAGTTAAAGCTGGTCTCGATCGAATCCTGCCCTGGATAACAAAGGGTGTTGTAGCCGATACCGATGATTTATCATTCACTGAGTTTGCTTCGTCCGCACACAGACTTCATGATTCATTGGTCAAACCTTATGTCGATACATCGAGGAGCAAACTGGTACTGTCACCGGATGGTGACCTCGCCTACTTGCCTTTTGAGGTATTGCTTATGGGTGAAGGTTCTGGTTTTGCCTCTGCTCCTTACCTGATTCATGAGTGGGAGTGCCAATACATTCACAGCGTCAATGTGTTGAAACAGAGTGACCACCTGGGAGTATTGAATCATCCCGATCTGCTTGCCATGGCGTACTCCTCGGAGGACGATGAAACAGTTTCGGCGACTACCGGTTTCAATGAAATACCCCATTCCGGCGCTGAAGTCACAGCTATTAAAGAGACATTTGACCAGGCCCGTATCACTCAGCTGAAGGGAAATGCAGCAACCAAGCGTAGTCTGATGGAAGCTATAACAGAGTTTGATATCGTCCACCTGGCCGTCCATGGGGTGGGAGGAGGAGATGACACCGAGGAGTCACACCTCATTTTCAAGAGCGAGGATGAAGCAAATGACGGCTACTTGTATTCCAATGAACTATATCCCCTGAACTTGCAAAAACTGAAATTAGCGGTGCTGAGTGCATGTGAAACCGGACGGGGTGA
>JAUILF010000078.1 GCA_030433135.1 Bacteroidia bacterium
AGATGATCTCCTATTTCAATTGCCTGATAGGGCTGATTGCAGTCGAGACAATCGTTGTCAAGATACCTCCCCAGCCATCCGGTTTGAATATTTTGATCGCTACTGCTTCCGGATTGCCAAATATCCATGGAGCGAAAATGTGAACGGTTGGGATTAGGGTATCCCACCGCATTCAGAATAGCGAGATCACCATTGTGATAGAGTCTCTCCAGTCCACTCAGGGAGGGATTCAAGCCGAGGGTATCATCCAGATTGAGGAGATTGGATCTCTCAATACTGAGTTTGGGTCTCGACCTATAGTAAATATCATCGCGGAAGGGAACAACGGTATTCAGGCCATCATTTCCACCGGACAGTTGGATAACTACCAATACCTTCCCGGTGCGTGAAGCCTCCAACCTGACCGATGCAGGCAAACGCAAAAAACCCGGTACCAAAGTACTGCAGGACAATAAAGCCGATCTCCTGATGAAGTTTCTACGCAGCATGGTTTAACACAACTGAAATTCGGGTAATGAAGTAATTCTAAGCACTAACAGTCTTCGGTAGTCCAATTGTTTTTGTTCTCGTGAGGAAGTTATCTCTTTATTACCTGGATTTGCCAGTAAGGCCTCCTTAAATTTTTGTTCAAGATCACGGTTAAGACTGCCTCCAAATAAACCCAGTACGGGGTCCAGATCATGATCGACATTCAGTTTTTGAATCACCTTTGCCGGTCCACTGGCTTTGAGAGAGGTGACCGGAGCCACATCAAAGCGTTCATCGTTAAGGAGGTAATTACCCAGGTTTAACCTGAGCATCAGGGTAGCATTGTCAATCCAGCTCCTACCTCCCGGCCAACCCGCCACATTGGGTGGATCCATTAATGTCTGTCCCATGGCATTTTGCAGGAAGGTCAATGCACCGGGCTCCGCAAACCGGATGTCACAGAGCTTCATCAGGTGCACGATCAACTCTATGGGTGATTTAATCCGGACCGCACGATTGGCCTCATCATAAAAGAAGTCACTTCGGAGGAGAAAGGACATGGTCGCGGCGATATCGTAATCCTGCTCGTAAATGTAATCAGCCAGTAGTCGGATGTCGTGGTCGTCGATCTGGTCATTGACAAAAAACCGGTATAGGCTGATGGCCAGAAACTCTGCTGCCCTGCGGTCGTCGATGATGATGCGAATAATGTCTTCTCCATCCCATGGCCCCGTCTGACCCCGAAATGTTTTATCGCCAAAATCATGCAAATTGGGTCGAAATACAAAGCCGTTCTCGTCGCTGGACCAACCTGTGAAAGCCCTGGCAGCAGATTGTACATCCGATTCGGTAAAGTGGCCTTCACCCAGGGTATATAATTCCATCAGTTCCCGGGCAAAATTTTCATTGGCCTTCTCCTTTCGGTTTTGCTGATTGTTTAAAAAGTACAGCATGGCGGGTTCCCTGGCAATGGCCAGCACCAGGTCTCTGTAATTTCCAAGGGCATGCTTTCTGATCGAATTCAGATACGACCCTGCCATGGATGCACTGGGGCAATAGCAGGCAAAATGACAATGCCAGAAGTACACCATCTTTTCATGGAGATCCGGACCGTCAACCATTTGTCTGATCCACTGATTCCGCACCTGCTCCAGTTCCTCCTCAGTACTCATAGTATCCTCAAAGGACTCCATCTCTGCTCCCAGAAAGGATGTGCTTTGCATGGCCGGCATAGAAGATGGTTGATCCGCTATCGACATCATTTTAATGTTTTCAGCGTCCTTCAACAGGTAATCCACCACTTCATCCACCTCCAGGGAAGTGAATTGCCGAATTTGGGCAGGTGTCATGCCAAATCCGGCTCTGAAAAACAAATGCCTGATGTCCCCCGATGCACTGTCTGCAGCTTCCATACTGTCCATAATAATATCCGAAGTTACAAAAGGGCACCTCTATTATGTGCGTTCGTTATAAATAATCCAGATTGGGCAGAACTAGATCTGCTTGTTCTGGTGGTCTCTTTTTGTCACACCAAAAGACCATAAGACCATAACACCAAGCCCATATACACTCTACAGCCCCTGAATTCGTTAACTTTGAAGAAAAGTGAACGCAATGAAACAACTGATCATCCTCACCTTTTTCTTTCTCACATCGGGATATTGCCACCTGCAAGCCGGTATTGATTTCTTCTCAGGCACTTTTGAAGAGGCCAAGGCAGCCGCAGCCGATCAGGGCAGACTGATTTTTGTAGATGCCTATACTACCTGGTGTGGTCCGTGTAAACGCATGAGTCGAAATGTCTTCACGGATGATGCCGTAGGCGAGCTATTCAACAGTGCATTCGTCAATGTTAAGCTTGACATGGAAAAGGGAGAAGGAGCGAAGTTTCAGAGGAAATATGGGGTCACGGCGTTTCCTACCCTGCTTTTTCTGGATTCCGGTGGTGAGGTTGTGCACCGGGTCGTAGGAGGTATGGATGTGCCCAACTTTCTTAAGCTGGGAAATTTTGCCGCCTCCAAATCCAATGTAAGTGCCGAAATGGACCAGGCCTATGCCGATGGCCAGCGAGATCCGGAATTCATGGCAAAATATATTGAGGGACTGAGCAAGGCCAACCGTCCCCTGCTCAAAATAACCAACAGCTACCTAGATGGACAGGAGGATCTGAGTACGGAGGAAAATCTGAAAATTCTCTTCTATGGTTCCGTCGAAGCTGATTCGAGAATTTTCAACCAGATGGTGAAGCACGATAAAGAGATAAAGAAGCTTGTTGGCGAAGAAGCGTTGGATGAACAGATACTCAAAGCAGCCAACAAAACGGTTGAAAAAGCCATCCAGTTTCAGAGCTCGGATTTACTGGAGGAAGCCATAGACAAGGTTGACCGTTATGCATCCAGGGGTAATAAAGACTTTGAAGATAAAGCCAGACTCAAGTATTATGAAGGTGTTCAGGATATCGACAACTACCTGAAAACGGCAAAGAGTTACGTTCGTGGAGATACGGAGCGGAAATTTGAAGTGGCATCCTATGTGCTCAAGAACATGAGCCACCACAAGGATGCACTGCAATCAGCCGAAGAATGGGCCAGGGAAGCCTGTGAGGAAGAAGCTACCGAGCCCCATTTTTTCACTGCTGCCCAACTAATGTATCTGAATGGCGATTACGATGATTCCCTGACCTATGCCCGCCAGGCTCTCGAATTATCAAAGAAAGGTAAAACCGGAGCCCGGCCTTATATAGAAAAGCTGGTCAAGAATCTGGAAGAAAAAACTTAGCTCATGCCCATGCGACTGACGCTCGTTTTTTGCCTGATCCATATAGTGGCTTGGAGTCAGGATACTTCCATCCAGTTTCTGGATAACCAATGGGATGAAGCGATCTCCGCAGCGAGCGAGTCAAATCAATTGATTTTTATCGATGGCTATGCTACCTGGTGCGGCCCTTGCCATGCTATGGATGCCGATGTATTCACCGATAAGAAGGTGGCTGAGTTTTTCAACGAAAACTTTGTCAACCTCAAGCTCGATATGGAAAGAGAGCCCGGAAGCACGGTAGCATCCCGCTATGAGGTGGTTGCTTATCCTACCTTCCTGTTTGTGGATAAAGAAGGTAATCTGGCACACAAAGCGGTAGGCTTTCATGAAGTAGAGGAACTTTTGTCCCTGGGTAAAGAGGCCCTTGATCCTCTAAGCCGGCTTGGTACTCTTCGGACCATGTACGAGGGTGGAGAAAGATCACCTGACTTTTTGCGCAAGTACGCCACGGCGTTGTTCAATGCCTCGGACAGCTATGGATATGAAGTAGGAGAAGCATACCTCAATTCACAATCCAACTGGTCAACGGAAGAAAACATGGAAATGGTGCTGCAGATGGCGCAGCAATTTGGAGACCCTTACTACGATGATATTGTCAATAAGAAGCTCATCTACGTCAAGAAATTTGGCAGTGATATCGTGTACGGCACCTTGTTGAGCCTTATTAACGAGCACTATCTTCAACAGCTGGACGACCTGGATCTGGAGGAAGTCCGTAGCACTTACGAAAAGGCATTCCCCGCTTCACCCGCCCGGACTTTCTACACCCGGTTTGAGTTGAGCTACTATGAGCTCCAGGGCGATATGGAAGCCTACCGGCAGGCAGCTTACGAGTACGTCAAAGGCAACCCCGGATTATCCTGGTCCGAACTTAACGGCATTGCCTGGACCTACTACGAAAACATTGATGACTCGAAGGAATTAAAACAGGCATTAAAATGGGCCCGAAAGTCGGTGGAAAAGGACAAAAACCATTACAACACCGATACGGTAGCGGCCCTGTACTACAAGCTGGGCGATAAAAAGAAGGCAGAAAAATATGCCCTAATGTCGATTGAGCTGGCTAAAGAAGACGGTGCTGATTTCTCATCTACTGAAGAACTGCTGGAGAAGATTTTGATGCTGTGATTCCGACCTTTACCCAAAATGTTCAGCGGTGGGATAAGGTAATTGTGCTTTGTGGAACGGGTTTTATTTACGAAAAATGGGGCCTGGAATCTCTAACGAACAGAATTGGCTAGTGGTTTCATTAAAGGGTCGTATTATTTAAGGGTTTTAGGTAGAAGATTATCATATTCTTTTATTTGATACTACTGGCAGAGAAGTGAAAAGAAAACCACTAAAGCTATGAGACCAAATGCAACTAATGTGTAAAGGATCCATTTAGGTATAGGGCGAAAGCTTCGTAGTTGGTTAATAATTCTAGGTTCAAATTTCTCTCGAAGTTTCTTCTCAAAGAGCAAGTCAACAACAGTTATTACAACTACTATCAGAAAATAGTATTTATCACTGAATAAAACACTTTGAAGACCTACCAAAATGTTCAGCATCATTATGAGGAGACCCGTAAACATATATGATACTCTAAATAAGAATTGCCACCAGGCATCAAAGAATCTACGTTCTTCCGCAAGTTTCTCGTAGTAGTAGATTGATAATATTAGTCTTAAGAGAATTCTCATTCTGGTGTTGAAATTAGCCCATCAAGACCACCGAAAGACCATTTTTTCTCTCCCGCTGTTTGAAGTTTGCAACTTCAAACCGATATCCTTGCAATCACAACATGGCTTGGCCTCTACCACCTAAAACAACTCGATCCTTACAAAGATCTCGTGGCGCCCTCACCCTGCCCAGCTTTCCCTATCCAGGCTTCTCAATTGGATGGCTTCCGCCAGATGACCGATCTCGATCTTTTCACTTCCATCCAGATCCGCTGCCGTCCTGGCTACTTTGAGGATGCGATCATAAGCTCTGGCCGACAACTGCAATTTTTCCATCGCCGTCTTCAACAGGGTTTTTCCGGCCTGATCGATCTGACAAACCTGGTGTACCATCCGGCTCGACATCTGGGCATTGCAGTACATACCGTTGTCGCCAAAACGCTTTGACTGGATGTCCCTGGCGGTCATCACCCTCCCGATGATGTCGGCACTACTTTCCTGGGGCCGGATGTCATCCGAAAGTTGGTCGTAAGACACCGGCGTCACCTCTACATGAAGGTCAATGCGATCCAGTAGTGGTCCCGAAATCTTGTTGAGATAGCGTTTGATCACCCCCGGGGCACAAACACACTCTTTTTCGGGATGATTATGATATCCACAGGGACAGGGATTCATAGAAGCTATCAGGATAAAACTCGCAGGGTAATCCACCGTGATCCGGGCTCGTGAAATGGTGACTTTTCGCTGTTCAAGGGGTTGTCTCATCACTTCCAGCACTGACCGACGAAACTCGGGAAGTTCATCCAGAAACAGGACACCATTGTGCGCCAGGGATATTTCTCCCGGGCTGGGGTTTGACCCTCCACCTACCAGGGCTACATCACTGATCGTGTGATGTGGGGACCGAAAAGGCCGGGTGGTTACCAGGGAAGCATCCTCCGGTAGCAATCCTGCCACTGAATGGATTTTGGTCGTCTCCAGGGCCTCATATAAATTCATACCCGGCAAAATAGTAGGCAACCTGCGGGCGAGCATGGTCTTTCCTGCACCGGGTGGCCCAATCAGGATCACGTTGTGTCCCCCGGCAGCAGCCAGGGTAAGTGCCCTCTTGATGTTTTCCTGACCCTTTACATCCGAAAAATCAATGCTGTAATTGTTGTTGTTTTCCCTGAAATCCTCACGGGTATTCAGATCGATGGGCTGCAGATCGCTGTTGCCGTCAAAAAATTCAACGGCTTCTTTGAGGTTGCTGATGCCGTACACCTCCAGATCATTGACAATGGCAGCTTCCCTGGCGTTTTGCCGGGGCAGGATGATCCCTTTAAATTTTTCTTTCCGGGCTTGTATCGCAATCGGCAATGCCCCTTTGATGGGCCTGAGGTCGCCATCCAGGGCCAGTTCTCCCATAATGACATACTCGTGAAGAGTGTCATGCTTCATCTGACCAGTACTGCCCAGCACACCCAGTGCAATGGGCAAATCGTAGGAAGAACCCTCCTTGCGAATATCTGCCGGGGCCAGATTGACCACCAATTTCACACGTTTCATCTTGTAGCCAATGTTTTTGATAGCAGCCTCAAAGCGTTGAAACCCTTCCTTGACGGCCACATCAGGCAACCCAACCAGGTGATAAAAGTTAGGCTTACCCCCGGCAACTGAGCCACCGGCATTCACTTCCACGGTAATGGTCCTGGCATCAACACCCTGCACCGTACTGGCATACGTCTTTACAAGCATAAAGAGGAGAAATAAGTAAAGTGATTGCTAAATATAATCAAATACCCGCTTCACTATAGAATGGAAAATAGAAGAATGGAAATGTCAATTAAAGCACCGCGTCCTTGGCAGCCTTCATGGGAATGCCGATGCATTTCTTTTCCATGTAGTCCATCATCCTGGATATCAGGGCCTGGGCATCCTCATCGACACTGGAAAGCTCCTTGCCGAATACTTCGCTCAATGCCTTTTCCTTCACAGATTTGATTTCCCGGGGGATTAGCTGAAAAGCCTTCTCAATCCTTCTCTGGTACATGAGACTCTCAAAAGATTCCAAAGACTCGTGAATGATGGCTTCAGCCTTCTTTACTTCTTTCTTACGGTAGGCCATATTGTGCTCGGCCAGACTTCTCAGGGATTCGATCCCGATGGCATTGCTGCCGCTCTCTTCCATAATAGCCGGATCAATATCACCCGGCATACCGAGATCCATCCAGATTTTTTTACCCACATTGCTATCTGACAATTTTCGGGCAATGGCTTCTGTGACCACCGGACTGGTTGCTCCGGTACAGGCTATCAAACAGTCAAAGGGAAGTGCATGGTTTTCCAGGTCTTGCAAATCGCCTGACAACCCTTCAAAAGATGCTGCCAGATCAACAGCTTTCTGGCCCGTGCGGTTGTAAATGCTAAAGTTCTTAAAACCTTTCTTGCTGAGATGCTTGATCACCAATTGAATAGTGGCTCCTGCACCCACCAGGAGAAACTGCGAACTCTTATTAATCTGCTTCTTCTCCAGCAGCTTTCTCACAGCCAGAGATACTATCGATACCGGTCTTTCGGATATTAATGTCGACTGATAGACTTTTTTAGCGGTTCGGATCGTATGCTGGATGGCCAACCTCAGGTTGTCACCCGTCAATCTCCAACGAGACTGAACATCATAGGCTACTTTGATTTGCTTCAAAATTTCCCTTTCACCCACTACCAGCGAATGCAGGGAAGAGGCCACCTGGAAAAAGTAAGACAGGCAGGCTTCGCTTTGCATGTATTTTACCGGACTGATGTCCACACCTTCAGAGAAGAAACTTCTGATTAAGGATTTATCCACTGTCTTTTCTGTGACGAAAAAGTAGACGATGCGATTGCAGGTACTCAGGTACAACAATTCATCTAACTCCAGGTCTCTTTTCAGCTTTTGCAACTGAAGCTTGAGCTCGTCCTCATCAGCATGGGGCACAGTATAGCCCGGAAGCAGATCAAGTGCAATCTCTTTATGAGAAACCGTTAATATGTGAAAGTTGGACAACATCTTTAAAGTGCGGGTAAAGATAATTGTCCAACTGTAAAATTATGTCATCAATTTGTCAACCTTATGTCACTGTAAACAGGGTATGTTTATATCAATCCGAAGTAGAAGAAAGACATAAGGGCACCTCCATTTACTCCTGAAAGAGGTACCCATAAGGGTTTGGACGATTAAACCCGGACTATGCATTAGGCCTTTCTATTACGAGCCAAATATGCTGCAAATACGGGCACATAAGCACTATAATCCGGGCTAAAGGTCTCTCACATTGATGGTGGCCATGGCGTCTTCAACACTGAGTTTCCCCAGTCTGTATTCTTCCAGGAATGTCTTTTTTACTGAAACTTCTATTTCTTCCGGCATGTCACAACCCCGGCAAGAGGTCAACTCCACTTTCAGCACCAACATTTCATCGGGCTCCAGGTTCTTCAGGATATAACCGTACTCGATAATGTTTTTCTTCAGGTTTTCCAGAAAAGAAGGATACATTTCTTCGACAATCTTGTTTCGTTCTTCCTCACTAAGGTCCTTCTTGCCAATGGTGGGAAGCGAGTATTTATTATTGTCATAAATCCTGCTGGAGTAGAACTTGAGATAGTACGTCGCTCCAAATCCGGTCATGCGATCATAACCAGGAGTTTTGGCCATGTAGTAGGTATCGGACAAATCTGACTGATATAGCCGGTCCAGGAGGGTTGCAAAAACCTCCATTTGGGGCTCCCTTGAAAGGTCTTCACTGGTTTCGGTAACTTCTATTCTTTCATACAGTTCATCGCTTTCAATGTTACCACGCTCATATTCCTGCAGGTCAGCAACCAGTACCTCCACACTAAAAGAGCTAATGACAGAACTCTCTTTATCATTGCCTTGCAACCAGACATAGCTGGAACTTTTTCCCTGTCCACTGGTAGACCGTACGGCGATCTTGTCCGATGGTTGCAATTGATGTATGAGACTGCCATATTCGGCTAGAAATTCCTTCGCAGACTCAATGGTAGAGCCATTCATTTCATCAAGGTCAACATCTGCCCCACCTCTCACTACCTCCGTCTTTTTATCTACGATGACTACCCCCTTTTTTCCCATATCTTCATCGATTTTGAAGGCAAATGCCATCCGGTTCATAGGCACATTAAACACGACTCCGTAATCTTTGATATAGGATCCGGTGATTCCCTGGTTTCTGGTAGCGTGTATGACAGGTCCATCGCTATGACTAAGCACTGTCTCCAGGATCTTCTCTGCTACTTCCAGGTCTTTCTGCATGCGCTCCTGATCGATGGTCTGACTCCACAGAAAGCCAGGTGCCAGTATTAATACAATTAAGGCTTGAATATATTTCATGTTTACAAGTTTTCTACTGATACAAGTTGTGCAGGGTCATTCAACTGGATAGCCTGGGCTAGGTTTTCCAGTCCATTGTTTAGCAACCTGAGGTCTTCCTCTCTTTGAGCATCCCAGTATTGTATCAAATCCGTGACAACATCCTGCACATAAGCTCTTTGCTCCAACTGCACCCGGTCTGACACTTCCCGGCTGAGGTTTCTGTTTTGATCCTGCAGTGATTGCTTGAATGCTTTCACCAGGTCTCCCTCAGACAAGGAATTCTCCGAATCCAGTTGATTCCTGACAAGGCTCAAATCCGCTTTTTGGTCGACTTTAGTCTGTAAAGACTGTAGTGCCGCGAGTATTTGGTCATATTTTTCAACATCGTCAGGAGGTATGACTGGAATCTCATCTCCAAATTGTACTACGAATTGCTGGTTACTCACCATCATCCTCAGATCCAAAAGTTTTCCGGCCACCAGCAGCACCAGCAAGGATGCTGCAATAGCAAACCAGCGGCTTCTAAAGATGGAGAGTTTCGCGGTCCTGGTCTTTTTTACCACAGGTTCCTGATCTTCACTTTTATGCAAAAACAGTCTTACCTGTTCAAGAGACTGCAACTCTTCCCGAAGAGCTTTATCATTCTCCACCCTGGATTCAAACTCCTTTCTTTGCTCATCTTCCATCTCACCATAGAGATAATCCATGATTTCCACATTATTCATAATAGATCTCTTTAGTCAAATTCTTGTTGTTTAAAATTTTGCGCATCGCATTGAGGCCATAATACATCCTTGATTTGATCGTATTTTCTGATTCTCCCAATATGTCTGCGATCTCCCTGAACTTCAGGTTTTCATATTCCTTCATGATGATCACCTGTCGCTGTTCCGCTGGTATTTCCTGAAGTGTCTCCAGCACCAGCACTTTCAATTCTTTACGTTCGTAGGTTCTGGCAGGATTTGAGCTGTCCACTTTGCTAAGTGCCTGCTCATTCACCTCAGTGTACTTGCGCCTCGATATTTTTCTCCCTTCCGAAGAACAATTGTTGCTGGCAATACGGTATATCCATGACTTAAGTTTGGCAGGGTCCTTTAATTGATCAATTTTTTCAAACGCCTGGATGAAGGTTTGCTGAACTACTTCCATGGCAAAATGATGGTCATTGGCATACCGGAGGGCATAATTAAATACCCTTTTCTCCCACTGGTCCATCATCATCTGATAGGCGCTGTTGTCACCCTGCCTGAGTTTCATGACCAATTCCGTACAACCTGCAGCGTCTAATTCTCCGTTCATAATTCAGTTGAAGGTTTCCGTTTTCATAGCGACTGCCCTTAAGACGCACATTCCCAAAAAAAAGTTTTAAGGTCCTGCAAGTTCATACATTCTTTCCTGCATTGGATTGCATCACTTAAACTGTATTTTTGCAGCCATTAAAAATAAACCAGGCTATGTACAGGACAGTTAATTGTGGAGAATTACGATTATCCCATGTTGGTCAGGAAGTCATACTGAGTGGATGGGTCCAGGCCACCCGTGAATTTGGCAGCCTTACTTTTGTTGACCTTCGGGATCGTTACGGAATCACTCAATTGGTATTCAACATTGAAGATGACCGGGAGCTATGCGAAAAAGCGAGGGAGTTGGGACGTGAGTACGTCATCAAAGCATCAGGTCTGGTAAGGGAACGAAGTAACAAGAACCCCAACCGACCCACGGGAGATGTTGAAATGGAAGTAAAGTCTCTTGCCATCCTGAACAAGTCCAAGGTTCCACCCTTCACCATTGAGGATGAGAGTGATGGTGGGGAGGATCTACGTATGAAATACCGGTACCTGGACATGCGCCGTAATCCTGTAAAGGACAAAATCATATTTAGAAGTCAGGTAGCCTTCGCCGTGCGCAAGTACCTGATGGATCAGAATTTTATCGAGATTGAAACCCCCTGCCTGATTAAAAGTACCCCGGAGGGTGCCAGGGATTTTGTGGTACCAAGCCGTATGAATCCGGGGCAGTTTTATGCCTTGCCACAATCTCCTCAGACCTTTAAACAGATCCTGATGGTAGCCGGGTTTGACCGTTATTTTCAGATCGTGAAATGCTTCAGAGATGAAGATTTACGGGCTGATCGTCAGCCTGAGTTTACCCAGATAGACTGTGAAATGGCCTTTGTGACCCGTGATCAGGTGCTGGATGTTTTTGAAGGACTCACACGATATGTGTGTAAGGCTGTCCGGGATATCGACCTTCCTGAATTTCCCCGTATGTCATACGATGATGCCATGCGATTATATGGAAGCGACAAACCGGATACCCGTTTTGAGATGACCATCTCGGACCTCACCGGAAATGCGCAGGGCCATGGATTTGGAGTTTTTGACCAGGCTGAAGTGGTGCTTGGAATTAATGCAACCGGACAAGCAGGAGAGTACTCTAATAAAGACATCAACAAACTGACTGACTGGGTAAAAAGACCTCAGATCGGAGCCAAAGGACTAGTATATGTGAAATGGAATGCTGATGGATCCATCAAGTCAAGTGTGGGTAAGTTTTACAGTGATGAAACTCTGATATCGTGGTGTGAAAAAATGGGTGCTGCCAAAGGTGATATGTTGCTCATCCTTAGTGGAGAACTCGATGCCACCAGAAAACAAATGGGAGAGCTAAGGCTCGAGATGGGCAGACGGTTGGATCTGATTGACCCGGCTGTATTCAAACCACTTTGGGTGGTTGACTTTCCACTCATGGAGTGGGATCCGGATAGCAACCGGTTTCATGCGATGCATCACCCATTTACGGCTCCCAAGTCGGAGGATATAGACAAGATGCTGGACGGCGATCACGAGACTATGAAAAAGCTGAGGGCGGATGCCTATGATCTGGTTATTAATGGTGTCGAAATTGGTGGTGGATCGATACGTATTCACGATCGGGCCTTGCAGGAGAAAAACTTCAAACTACTGGGATTCACTGAAGAGGAATCGGAAAAGCAGTTTGGGTTTTTGATGGGAGCTTTTGAATACGGAGCCCCACCCCATGGTGGTATTGCTTTCGGTTTTGACCGGTTTTGTGCTGTTATGCAGGGAAGTGTTTCCATCAGGGACTTCATTGCTTTTCCTAAAAACAACATGGGCAGGGATGTGATGATTGATGCTCCCGCTTCTATCGATGCAGAACAATTGGAGGAGTTGGGACTGAATTTGAACCTGGAATAATCCCGGGTTACATGTATTACTGCACCTTCCACTGAAGCGGACCTGGAGACCCTGCTGTTGTGGATATCGGTTTGAAGTTGCAAACTTCAAACAGCGACAGCTTGAATGTAGTTAGGGTATAGCCTACTGCTTACTGATCATCCATTTCCAGATTTCCTTGAATGTCCCTTTCTTACCGTACATGAGTATTCCGGTACGGTAGATCCTGCCGGAGATCCACACGCAGAAGATCGCGGCTGCAATCAACAGCACAATGGACAGAATGATTTGCCAGGCAGGTGGACCAAAGGCCAGTCTGGCCGGCATCACAATAGGAGAAAAGAACGGGAAGATGGAAGCCCAGACAGCCATCGAACTGTTCGGAACCCGCAGTGCTGCAAACATAATATACAAGGCAAGTATGACCGGAATAGTCAAAGGTAATGTCAGTGCCTGACTTTCAGCCAAATCATCCCCGATAGCAGACCCGATGCCCGCAAATAGCGAAGCATATACAATATATCCTCCGAAGAAAAAGATGATAAAACAAGGTACGATCAACCACCAGTTAATGGCTTTGAGCTCAGTCATAACCTGAGCTGCCATCATTTCGAGATCATCCGGATGGATTTCTGCTGAAGCTTCATCCAACATCACCTGTTGAGTATCAAAACCGAAGATCAGGTTGGCACCACTGGCAATTAGCGGGATAAGAATAGCCCATATAATGATCTGCGTCAGGCCAACAGCTCCCACCCCAATAATTTTGCCCATCATAAGATAAAAGGGCCTGACACTGCTGATCATCACTTCGACTACCCGATTCATCTTTTCTTCCATAACACTCCTCATGACCATCATACCATTGATAAACACGATCATGTACATGGCAAAGCCCATAAGACCTCCCAGTCCTGCAGCTATGACGCTGGTGAAGGGGCTGGGATTATCTCCTGCTGTCTCTTCATCCGAATCGTCCCTGACAAGGGGTTCCGGATCCAGCGTTACCTGGGTATTGAGATTGTCCAGTTGTTCAGAGTCAAGGTTCATTTCCCTGATTTTGAAGTCCCGGATCTTGTCCCGGATTAGTCTCTGGATAGCATCACTTCCATCCAGATCCAGGTTAGTGTCGGAGTAATAGAATATGGTATGCTTTTTCGAAACGATATCACGCAGTGGAGGTATCACCAGGATGCCATCAAAAGATTCCTGACTCCGGTTATCAATGAGTTCTTCCAGAGTGCGATCGGAGAACCGGAAATAAAAATTATGTTCGTCCTTCAGGCGCTTCTCCAGCATATTACCCTGATCGATAATGACAATTTCCTTGGATTCATCACCCTGATAGGAAAAAATCAGTCCGACTACAACCATTAACAATGCAATGGCCAAAGGTGCCAATAAGGTGGTCAGAATAAAAGATTTCTTCTTTACCCTGACCAAATACTCTCTCCTGATAATCAGCCAAAGCTTATCCATCTTTCTCTGTCACTTTTTTAATAAAAATATCATTGAGTGTTGGAAGCATCTCTTCAAAGTGTTTGATGACCACACCTCTGTCCATCATAGCCTTCATTAGTGTATTTGCCTCTCCGGTAGTGGGAACATGGACTACAATGGTTCCGTTTTGCTTTTCTCTTACCTCCACCTGATCCAGTAAATACGGATCGATATCCCCTTCGTATTTGAATCGGAATATGTGGTCCTTGTAAAGCTCTTTTATCCTCGCCACCTGACCATTGAGTATGCTCTTCCCATTATTGATCAGTATAATGTGTTCGCAGATTTCTTCGACCTGCTCCATTCTGTGGGTTGAAAAAATGACACTGGTTCCTTCATCATTCAGCATCCTGATCTGGGATTTAATCAGTTTGGTATTGATGGGGTCCAGTCCCGAAAACGGCTCGTCCAGGATAATCAGCTTGGGTCTGTGAACCACCGTCGATACAAATTGTACCTTTTGCTGCATACCTTTGGACAGTTCCTCAATCTTCTTATTCCACCAATCACTAATACCAAAGGACTCCAACCAGTTTCCGATTTCTCTTTTGGCTTCGTCAGGTTTCAACCCTTTCAGTCGCGCCAGGTAGGTCAATTGCTCACCTACCTTCATTTTTTTGTACAGGCCTCTCTCTTCCGGCAGATATCCGATTCGTTCGGGATGTGAAAGGTTGAGTGGTTCACCATCAAAAAAGACAGCACCGGAATCAGCCTGGGTAATAGTGGTGATAATCCTAATCAGGGAAGTCTTTCCAGCACCGTTTGGGCCAAGGAAACCCAGGATGGAGCCCCGTGCCATATCAAAGGATACATGATCTACAGCAATGTGGTTTTGATATTTCTTAACCACATCCTTAACCTCCAATATCGACATAGGGCTTTTCTTTAAGCGGTAAATATATCCAAATTACTACCTCAATCGGGCTGATGCGTCAAAATACCGACGAACTACATCCATTGAGCTATGGACTGCGAAAATAGCATTATGTAAAGGCCACCGAGATACAACAGAATATCCTTTTTACAAACAGGTGACACTAAAAAGGATGTTTTTCTTGTCAATCCTCTTTATTTATTTTAATATTACAGACAACATACGTAGATAACATAGTCGCCATTTACTAATTCTTTCTTTTGGCAGACTATTCTAAGAATAGATGGTTTTGGGGTGTAGGTGCGGCAAATCGACTCATTCGAGGCGCCGCACTTTTTTTTTGCTGTTTTGAACCAGATGCTGGATCATTGGGTTGTAGAAGTGAACACACTTGCCGGAAAAAACCACAATGAAGTGCCTTCAGTCGGTTTGCCCTTGACCATCATACATAATCCGTATATGGTTGACGTAAAAGAGTTCTGCCGGAAAAACGGTACTTTCAAAGATATACTCTAATAAAAAATCAAAAGATCATGACCTTTTCAAGAAAGTACGCAATAGGGGTGTGCTTTGCACTCCTGTCGTTCTTTGCCTATGGCCAGAATGACGAGATGGCTCCCAAGACAGCCGAAAAGTCTGCTGAAATCAGTTCTATTGAAGAATCGACTCGAAATATGAGTCTTGGAGATCAAAATGCGATTGCAGTAAGACTACCCCATGAAGATGCCAAGACGGCTGAAAAACTCCTTGACACTTACTTACAGAATCATAATGGTAGCAGATCAAAAAAGGTAAGGAAGAGCAACGAAAAAAAATCTGAAGGAGTCATACTGAGTGAAATATCCTCTGACCCGGTCGATGTATATCATGAAGTTGTGGAAATGGGTGAGGGCAGTGTTGTCTATTTATGGGTAGATGTGGGTGGTACCATGCTCAGCTCTGAAGACAATCCTGAAGTTTTTGAAGGTATGCAAGGTGTCATAGATGGCTATCAAAAAGACCTCCGGGTTTCCAATATTGAAGATGAGCTTGAGGCCGAGAACGATATGATTGCGGATCTGCAGAAAGAACATGATAAGCAGACAAAGGCTATAGAAAAATGGAAAAAGGAAATTGAGGATTGCAAACTCACATTATCCGCCAACGAATCCTCGATGCCCAACGAAGAAAAGGAAGTGGAGGCTATGAAGCAAAAAGTCAGTGATCAGGAAACCGTCTTCCGCACAGCCTCAACAGATGCTTCTAAAAAAGCGGAGAAGAAAGAGCTTAAATCGCTCGAAAAACAGTTAAGGAAACTCGAGAATACACTCAAGAAGCATCAGAAAGAGACCCAAAGTTGCCAGGAATTGATTCCTGAGAATGAAGCCTCAATTCAAAATGCTGAAAGTAACCTTGAAGCATTGCTGAAAAACATTGAGGACCACAAACAACTTGCGGAGGAAATTCAGACCAAGCTCGCAAAGGCTAAAGCATAACTTTTTTTCCACAGACTTCTGATTAGAGAGAAACCTGGCGATACAGATATTAGTTCGCGACAGTAATCAAAGGAGAAAATTTCAGGAAGCCCGGCAGTCCGAACAAAACATTCGGATGTCGGGCTTCTTTCATTTGGTTTTGTCGCGATTTGTAATGATTACCCGATGCTGATTTTGGTCACGTGTTTCTTGGAAAAGCAAAGACTTCTTTTTTGTCCACAACTTACCAACAGAGGAAAGTCTGATATCCACAGCTCAATGGGCTTGGTTGCAGAAAATTCCCCATTGCCGTCCTGATTATATTGTAATTTTACTTTATACGAATGAGCTGAACACATGGCTGATCTCAATAAACCGGTAAAATCAATGAAGTCTGGTCCACTGACTACGATCAAAGGTGGTGACGAGTACAATATGCTCCATATGGGCAAGGTTCCTCCCCAGGCTATCCCATTGGAAGAGGCCGTATTGGGAGCCATTATGTTGGATAAGAATGCGCTTCCTACCGTACTGGACATTCTTCAACCCGGCAGTTTTTATATCGAAGGGCACAAGTTCATATACGAAGCAATGCTTCGACTATTTGAAAAGACCCACCCGATTGATATTCTTACGGTTCATGAAGAGTTGAAATCGGAAGGTCATATTGAACAAGCCGGTGGTCCTAACTACCTGGTTGATCTTACCAACAAGGTAGCCTCTGCAGCCAATATTGAATATCACGCCAGGATCATAGCACAAAAACATATCCAGCGAGAGCTTATCCGGGCTTCAACAACCATTATTAAGGATTCTTTCGACGATACCAAAGATGTTTTCGAACTTCTCGATGATGCGGAGCGAAATCTGTTTGATATTACACAACAAAACCTAAACCGGGGTTTTGAGTCAATCGGAACACTGGCCCTGAAAGCACAAAAGCAACTCGAAGAACTGGCATCAAAGTCGGAAGGTTTGACCGGAATTCCGTCCGGCTTCACAGATCTCGATCGCCTTACTTCCGGTTGGCAAGCATCGGATCTTATCATTCTTGCTGCCCGACCGGGTATGGGGAAAACCGCTTTTACCCTTTCGCTGGCCAAAAATGCTGCCATGGACCATCAAAGGCCTGTAGCCATCTTTTCCCTGGAGATGTCCAATATCCAGTTGGTTCAGCGGCTCATTTCCATGGAGGCCGAGATTTCGTCCAGGAAGCTCCGCAACGGTCAACTTGAAGCACATGAGTGGCAACAGCTGCACTCTGCCGTGGAAAAGCTCTCCACAGTACCCATATTTATTGATGATACACCGGCAATCAACAGTTTTGAGCTCAGGGCCAAATGCCGAAGGTTAAAAATGCAACATGACATTCAATTGGTTGTCATAGATTATCTGCAGCTCATGTCCGGAAATATTGACAGCAAACGCAGTGGAACCAGGGAGCAGGAGATCTCGTCTATTTCCAGGGCACTCAAGGGAATGGCAAAGGAATTGAATATTCCGGTTATCGCTCTAAGTCAGTTGAGTCGGGCTGTTGAAACCAGGGGTGGTGAAAAAAGACCTATGTTGTCAGACCTGAGGGAATCCGGTGCCATCGAACAGGATGCAGACATCGTCTCCTTTATTTACCGGCCTGAGTATTACGACATTACAGAGAGCGAAGGGATGTCATTGAAAGGCATTGCAGAGATCATTATTGCCAAACACCGGAATGGTGCATTGGAGACGGTTAAACTCAAATTTATCGACCAGTTTGCCAAATTTACCAACCTCGATGAGTTTGATTTCAGTAGCCTGAAGGGAGATGGTATAGATCCGGCAGATAATATCATAACCCGATCTTCACGCATGAATCAGGATGACGATATTCCATTTTAGTATACCGGCTAATATGGTTTACACAAATCTGATCCAGGCCGGATACATTAACTTTACCTGAGTGAAGCGTAATAAACAAAAAGGAAATCCATTTCATGCAGGTCCACAAAAGAATCCACCTGCTGAAGTTGTCGAGTATCCAATTCGCCTCAACAAGTATATTGCCAAGTGTGGTATATGCTCCCGTCGCAAAGCTGCTGAACTAGTCAAGAAAGGTGAGATAGAGGTCAATGGCCAGACGACTGTGGAGCCATTTGTAATGGTATCCCGGGGAGATACGGTCACCTACCAGGGTGAAACTCTCAAACCTGAGCAGCGACTCGTGTATTTGTTATTGAATAAACCTAAAAATTACATCACTACTACTTCTGATGAAAAAGACAGACGAACGGTGTTGGATCTGATAAAAAGTGACAATGACATCAGACTCTTCCCGGTCGGAAGGCTCGATCGCAATACCACCGGACTCCTGCTAATCACCAATGATGGTGACATGGCCAAAAAATTATCCCATCCATCACACAAAGTGCAAAAAGAGTATGTCGCAGTACTTGACCGTGATGTCTCACCGGAAGATATGGAGGCAATAAGAAAAGGTCTCATGCTTGATGATGGTCCTGCTCCCGTAATCGCGGTCAACTGGATCCATGAAGAATCGAAAAACAAAGTGATCCTATCCATTGAAATGGGTCGTAATCGCATAGTGAGACGCATTTTCGAACGCCTGAATTATGAGGTACTTGCTCTGGACAGGACCTACTATGCCGGTCTGACCTTAAAAAAGGTTGCCAGAGGCACCTATAGAAATCTGACCAACCGGGAAATCATCATGCTGAAGCATTTTACCTGATCTGACCCGTGAACCACTTTTCTGACTAATCCCCGGATGCAAACTGATAAGTCATTCCAAAGGAAAAGCTGTTTCCCAGCTGGTTGCTAACGGTACCAAAGAACCAGCCGTTACTCCCGTTGAGCTGGAGCAAATCACCGTTTTGCAAACGGATATTGATTCCCAATTGAGAAACAAGAAAGCCGGATTTGGTGTATTGCATCATCAACCAACCAAATTTTAGATGCTCCGCTTTTACCCGAAGCCCATAGTTGGTAGTGCTCTTTTCAACCGCACTCACCAAAAAAGATGGTTCAATCCGAAAATGCGTACCCGCAGCAATGTTTAATCCCGCCAGACCATACCATTGTAGTACTCTCTCAAATGAAACGGTATTAAACCGGTCTTCAAATGGCAGAAACCGTGACACAGATCCGGACAACTTTAGCTGGACGGGATTGCCATATTGTGCCTCCTCTGACTGGTAGTTGAAGCCTACACTGAGAGAAGGAGGTACAAATCGATTTCCATCAATATCATACAGGAGCTCATCACCTTCGTCCGCAGAAATAAAGTGTTCCTGATCAAACCGAATGTGCATAAATCTTGCCCCCAGGCCTAACGCCAGTTGATCATTGGTCTTCTTGCTTAACCTGAATTTGTACCCATAGGTAACCTGAGCACCAGTAGATGCAAATGGCCCCACACTTTCATTAAAAACCTGGGTTCCAATACCCATACTCTGACCTGAGAACGGAATCAACACACCGAGATTGGACTGGGTAGGACTGCTATTTACATCTTTCCACTTCCTGGCATGGTTCAATCCAATGCTCAGTGACGAAGATTCAACCGTGTAAGCCGGATTAACCGTAAACTTGAGAAAGTCGTTGATGGGCCAATCGCGCAGGGGCTGCGCATCAAGCACCGGCAAGAGCATTAGTGAAGTACAGATCCAAAGTAGATATCTCATCATTAATCCCTGACTACGGTTAAATCACTATCATATTGGAATACCCTGTCGTCCAGATATAAGGTCAGTACGTAGAAATAAACACCTTCGGGTAACAGATCTCCATCCAGCCGTCCATCCCAATTATTGTGGTAGTCCGACTCCTCGTAAATCTTG
>JAUILF010000491.1 GCA_030433135.1 Bacteroidia bacterium
CACCGCTTCGTTGGCATCAAGTTCGGTGGTCTCGGTATCAAAACAGAACATTTCCTGCTTTGCTAATTTCGCAATCAGTTCCTTGCGCTCTTCTCCCGATGCCACCAGGGTATAGGTATGTTCGGTATTCTTGATATTCTTATCTGCAATAGCCGGAACTTTGGGTTTGGGGGACTTTCTCGGAGTTGTGCCTTTGGTGGGAACCGTGTTGCCAAAAAGATCTTTGGGTCCATCCTCCTCTGTTGCTCCGAGGATGGCCTGGGAAAGAGTTCTGAATTCCAATTCTTTAAAAAGCACCCCCAGGGCTTCCCGGTTCATCGGGCTGAGTCTGAAATTTTCTTCATGAAATTCCACCGGGACTTCGGTATTAATGGTAGCCAGTTTCTTAGAGAGAATTGCCTGGTCAGCAAATTCTTCTACTCTTTCTTTCTGCTTTCCTTTTAGTTCACCGGAGTGCTCAATCAGGCCTTCCACTGTACTATATTTGGCCAGCAACTTAGCCGCGGTCTTTGGGCCAATTCCGGGTATACCGGGAATGTTATCCACACTATCCCCCTACAGACCCAGCATGTCTATCACCTGATCGATTCGCTCAATATTCCAGTTATCCAGGATTTCTCCCACCCCCATAATGTCTACCCCGTTACCTTGCCGGGATGGCTTGTAAAGAAGTACATTGTCTGACACCAACTGACCGAAGTCTTTGTCAGGTGTGACCATATAGACTTTAAATCCCTCCTTTTCAGCCTGTTTTGACAATGTTCCAATGATATCATCAGCCTCATATCCCACCTTGGTGATGATAGGGATATTGAAGCCTTCAATAACCTTGTAGATGTAAGGCAAAGCTGCGGTGATGTCCTCAGGTTGGGCCTCACGGTTGGCCTTATATTCCGGGTACCATTCATGGCGGAAGGTATCGCCCGAAACATCAAAGGACACCGCAATATGTGAAGGTCTTTGATTGACCAGTATATCCCACAAAGAACGAACAAATCCGGTGATAGCGGATGTATTCAGCCCTTTGGAATTAAACAATGGGCGGGTAATAAAGGCAAAATGAGCCCGGTAAACCAGGGCATTCCCATCAAGCAGGAAAAGCTTCTTGTCTGACATCAGGAGCGTTTGCCGCTCAATTTAATCAAATGCCACTAATCCGGTGGCTCTTCTCCAGTTCAGAAGGTATAGGATACCCCAAATACCCAGAAGCTCTGGAAATCCTGTGATTCAACTTCGGCATCCCTCAAACCAAACTCAAAACCGAGTCCAAAGCCTTTCCACAAGTCATAGGAAAATCCATTGATCCAGGTCCACTCAAACAGGGTGGGGTCCGTATCCTTATAGGGTAGAAAACTACTGAAACTCGATGTCCAGGACAACCCATCAAACAGATCACGGCTATAATCTGCAGCGATTTTGGCACCCAAGGCATTGGTAAATTCGGGACTATCCCCAAAAACCCAGTGATAGTTCAGCGGATGGATAACTACGGTAAGATCCGTAATCGGAGTCCAGGTAATACCAATACCCAGATCGAGAATACCCGGGTTATTAAAATTACTCAGGATTGAGGTGTTGTACTCCATCAGGGCCGAAGCAGCCAGTTTGTCGCTAAACTTATACCCATACAAACTCGAGAGTCGCAGGATATCGGCAACCTGTTCCAACTCCGCCTCTTCACCGTCATTGGGGTCGATATCCAGCTTTTGCCAGCCCAGATTAATAAAGGCCTTGTTTCTCCAGAAATACTGATCATCATTATAGTTGGCATAAGGATTGGCAGTTATCTTAATATTCATGGAATTGGCATCAGGATTAGCTCCCTTTTGCCAATTTTCAAAGTCTGAAAAGCCAAAACCCAGGGTTCCGAAGGCACCGATATGCCAACCGAGGTAGTCATCAATTTCTGCCTGGAGATCGTCAATTCGGCTCTGGATATCCGAGATTGAATCCTCCTTTTCCTTAATCTGATCATGAAGCTCTTCCCTGGTCTGAGCAAAAGTGACTGCGGGAATGAGCATAAACATAAGAGCTGTGAGTAGTAGATATCTCATTTGTTTCATTTCGAATATTTGATGGTTAAAAGATACGCCGGAGAGCTCACGGCATGGTATGTCTTTATGGACACTTTTCTTATGGATTTGGTTTTGCGAATGGTCCAAAATTTGGCTGCGAAGATAGATAAAATGGAGGATTTCTACGCAGCCATTAGTCATGATGGGGTATGTTGGTCATGGCGGGGGAAGTACAAGAATGCAGGATGTCTTAACTTTAACCCGGACTATGCATTAGGCCTTTCTATTACGAGCCAAATATGCTGCAAAGACGGGCACATAAGCACTTTTTGATTCTCACTCCCGCACAAAGTGCGGGACAGGCTATAATGGTTAACTATGCTTGCGAGTCAAAAAGCACTTGGAGCCCCCGTCTTTATTGCCTATTTGACTCTCATGACGAAACCCCAATGAATAATCCGGGTTTAACATGAATACCATCAAGTCATGATCAGGATAAACGCACAGACGATCAGAATAGGCACACATACTTTTGTCAAATACCTGGGCAAGGATGCCATCCGGGGCCGGGTTCACGAATTAGGTAAGGAGTTAGCTACTGATTATCATGACAAATTCCCGATATTCATTATTGTACTCAACGGTTCCTTCATATTTGCTGCAGACCTGGTGCGATCCTGCGCTTTTGAATGCGAACTGGAATTCGTGAAATTGATGTCATACCAGGGTACGGAGTCGACTGGTAAAGTCAAACGGATTCTGGGCCTGGTATCGGACATCAAGGACAGGCATATCATCCTGGTGGAGGATATCGTGGACACGGGGAGAACCATCCAGGCCATCACGGAGGACCTCAAGGGACTGGGTCCAGCTTCCATTTCGGTGGTTACGCTGTTGCTAAAACCACAGTCCCTACAGATCCCTTTTGAGTCGCCTTATGTGGGTTTTGAGATCCCTGACGCCTTTGTGCTGGGTTACGGACTGGATGTGGATGGCAAAGCCCGAAACCTGGAAGATATCTACCAACTAAGGATGGAATGAAGAAAATAGGCCATGTTAGCAGTGCAAGATGTAAAATTGTTATAAATTTGCATCCGCTAAGTTAGCGAGGATAGACCCATGGTGTAATTGGCAACACAGCAGGTTTTGGTCCTGTCGTTCTAGGTTCGAGTCCTAGTGGGTCTACCAGAGAAGTTAGGAACCTCCGAGTATTATTCAACTCGGGGGTTTTTTTGTATTTGGGAACTTTCCACCCATTCCGTAACTTTCATAGGATATATCTTAGAAAATGGAAGGGACCATCAAGCTGCATATCGAGAAATTACCTGAGGGGCTCTACCTGGCTACCTCTGAAGACGTTCAAGGCCTGGTAGCTCAGGGCACAACAATCTCGGAGACACTCGAGATTGCCAGGGATATCGCCAGGAAGTTGTTGGAAGCTCAGGGAGCAGATTCCAGGAACATTCAGAAGCTTGCTGATAATTTCGACTATCCGCTCGTGATTGGCATGTGATAATCCCTATTGTTTTTTAAGTTGCTCCTTGACCAGCTCTACGTCCACGACGCTCCATCCTTCTATAATTTTATTGTCCGCCAATTTAAAGAAAAACATTTCTCCGA
>JAUILF010000492.1 GCA_030433135.1 Bacteroidia bacterium
GCAGCTGGATGGACGGCCGTATGGGCAACAGACAACACTCGTGAAGCCATATGGGATGCGATGAAACGCCGTGAAGTATACGCCTCCACTGGCCCAAGAATTACAGTTAGATTCTTTGGCGGTTGGGAATTCACAGACGAGGATGCACAGGCCCGCGAACCCGGCTGGATTGGTTATGACAAAGGTGTACCCATGGGAGCCGATCTGGAAGCAGGTCCTGCCGGATCATCTCCTACTTTTTTGGTTGCAGCTCTGCGCGATCCCATCGGAGCCAACTTCGATCGAATACAGATCGTTAAAGGTTGGTTAGACGCTGAAGGTAATAAACATGAAAAAGTCTATGACGTAGTATGGTCGGACAATCGTCAACCCGGTTCGGATGGTAAATTACCTCCGGTTGGCAATACGGTTGATGTTGCCAATGCTACATGGAAAAACAGTGTCGGCTCACCGGAACTGATCACTGTATGGGAAGATCCGGATTTTGATGCTGACGTCTCTGCATTCTACTATGCTCGTGTCATCGAGATCCCTACTCCCCGTTGGACTGCCTACGAAGCCAAACGCTTTAAGGTTGATATGCCTGATGAAGTTGAAATGATCACACAGGAAAGAGCTTACACCTCTCCAATTTGGTATACCCCGTGATCTGACATTGCCAAACTTCAAATCCGTGTCATCGGTGATTCTGACAGTGGAACCTCCCGCGGCAACTCAGCTCGGTTTAATGGCAGACGCGCGAGGAGGCCATGGGCATTAGGCTTTGGGTAGTTGGGCTCTTTCCAGGAAAACTTACCATTCTGGCTCTCGTACTGAGGATTGAGCCACCCTAATTCTTATTTTTGACAGAAACCCAAGAAAATGCTTATGAACAGATCATTATTTGCTCTTCCCTTGCTTTTTCTCGGAATTCATGTCGGGTTAGCACAAGACTCAGAAGATTTGGCCAAAAAACTATCCAATCCAATTGCCAGCCTGATCAGTGTGCCTTTCCAGAACAATTCCGATTACGGCATCGGCGAACTGGAAGGTTCCCGGAATACTATGAATGTCCAACCAGTCATTCCACTTTCCATCGGTACAGACTGGAACCTGATCACCCGGGTTATTGCCCCTTTCATCACTCAGTTTAACATTACCGGACCTGGTGAAAAGCAGAATGGTCTCAGCGACCTGGTAGCCAGTGCTTTTTTTAGTCCCAAAGTCTCGGATATAACCTGGGGGGTCGGCCCGGTCCTACTGATACCCACTGGCACGAATGACTTCCTCACCACCGACAAATTTGGTATCGGTCCTACTGCGGTGGGATTGAAGCAAGTGGGCGGCTGGACCATTGGAGGTTTGATCAATCAGGTCTGGAGTATTGCCGGAAATGAAGATCGCAGTGACGTAAGCCAGATGTTTGTTCAACCCTTCATCACTTACAACTGGCCCAGCGGTGCCGGTGCCGGTGCTAACCTTGAGTGGACGCAGAACTGGGAAGCCAGTACTTCAACCATTTGGCTAAATCCGACCATCAGCGGAATAACATCTCTGGGCAAGCAAAAAGTTTCTCTGATTGGAGGTCCACGCATTAACCTTGCCGCTCCCGAAGGAGGTAAAGCCAACTGGGGATGGAGAGCTGTAGCCGTATTAGTTTTCCCGAAAGGTTGAGAGGGTGGATCTCGCTTGACCCGGCGGTGGACTGGAACGGCTCTGGGCGTTAGGCTTTGGGTAATTGGGCTTTTTTCAGGAAAAACTTAGTGTCCTTAGTGGTTATATATCCCTATTGGGGACGAAAACAAATTCACCGTTACGGCACCAATACCATACTACCACAACACCACAGAACCATTATACTACGTCAACATCTCAAGCTCTAAACCCCTCAACCAAGAAGAGCCCTCGCGGGCAAGCTCTAAACCCCTCAACCGAGCAGAGCTCTCGCGGGAAGGCTAATCAGCTATCTTCTCCACCACCTGACCAATCATAAAAGCATATACCATCGCCGTTTCTTTTTGCTGCTCAAATCGACCCGATGCCCCTGCATGTCCGGCACCCATATTGACTTTTAATAGTACCGGCTCGCTACCCGTGTTGTGTTCCCTGATTTTTTGCACCCATTTGGCCGGACTGAAGTAGGGCACCTGAGTATCATTGAGGCCACCCGTAGCCAGAATTGCGGGATACTCAGCATCCCTCACATTATCATATGGTGACCAGCTCAACATATAATCATAATACTCCTTCTGATTGGGATCTCCCCACTCATTATACTCCAATGTCGTCAGGGGAAGATCCGTATTCATCATATCGGTAATCACATCCATCCAGGGCACATAGGCAATAATACCTTGGAATAAATCCGGTCGCATATTGGTAACGGCACCCATGAGCATCCCGCCGGCACTTATTCCCATAGCAAACAAGCCACTGGTATCCGTATAATATTCATCCACCAGAAATTGGGCGCAATCGATAAAATCGGTAAACGTATTCTTCTTATTCAAAAGCTTACCATCTTCATACCACTCCCTGCCCATCTCCTGGCCACCCCTGATATGGGCCAGAGCATAGACAAAGCCCCGATCCAGCAGACTGATCACATTACTGCGGAAATAAGGCATGGTGCTGGAGCCATAAGAACCATAGGAATACAAAAGACAAGGGTGAGATCCATCCTGCTCATATTTGTCTTTGCGATAGACAATGGACATGGGCACCTCCATACCATCCCTGGCCGTTATCCAAAGTCGTTGAGTCTCATATTGAGTGGCCTTATAGTTGCCACCCACTTTTTCCTGATGTTTCAGCACCCGGGTTCGATCTTCCATCGAGTAATCAAATACCGACTCAGGAGTAGTCAAAGAAGTGTAGTCATATCTGATGAGATCAGAATCGAACTCATCGGTAGGGTTATACATATTGGCTGTATAAACTTCTTCACTAAAATCAACATAATACTGCTCACCACTCCCCCGCTGAATAACCCTGATCTGATCCAGGGCTTCTGATCGCTCTTCAACGATCAGGTAGTCTTTTCTCACCGTATAATCGTTTAACAAGGTCCCCTCCCTATGTGAGACAAGATCCGTCCAGTTTGTTATTTCAGAATTGAGAAGTGGGGCTGTGGATAGCTTGAAATTTTTAGCCTCATGGTTGTTGAGAATGTACCATTGATCACCAGGATATGCATCCACCTGGTACTCAAGGCCTTCTTGCCGGGGTTGGATGATTTTTAATCTGGACTCCGGCTGGTCAGCTGCCAGATACCAATATTCATTCGAAGTGGTGCTATTAGAACTCACCAGGACAAAACGCTCGTCCCAGGTAGTCTGCACCCACACGGTAAATGTGCTGTCGGCCTCACGATAAATCTCAACATCACCTTGAGGATTATCACCAAGCTTATGTCGCTTCACCTGATAGCTCCTCACCGTGTGATCATTGAGGGTATAAAAGAAATAATCACCATCAGCTGACCAGGCTCCTCCATAAGAGCAGTCAGAGATCTGATCAGGCAAGTCACTACCGCTTTCCAGGTCTCTGAAAAACAGCGTATTACGGCGATCTCCCGAGGTATCCACCAGGTAAGCAACCATTTGGTTATCCGGGCTTACAAAGTATTGGAAGAGACGATAG
>JAUILF010000079.1 GCA_030433135.1 Bacteroidia bacterium
CCGGTGCCTGGGTCTCAGATTACCTGCCAAAAACAGCCGAAATTGCAGATGAGCTGTGTTTTATCAAATCCATGTACACCGAATCGGTCAATCATGCACCGGCCATCACTTTCTTTCTCACGGGAGCTGAATTGCCCGGAAGACCAAGCATAGGATCATGGTTGACATACGGCCTGGGAAGCGAATCCAGTGATCTACCCTCCTTCGTTGCCATGACCTCCAGGGACAAAGAAGCCAGTTGCGGACAGATATTTTACGACTATTATTGGGGCAGTGGATTCCTACCTACCAAATTTCAGGGAGTAAAATTCAGAGGGGGTGGTGATCCAGTCCTGTACCTTTCCAATCCAGACGGCATGTCACGTGAAATCAGGAGGGGAATTCTTGACGACATTGAGCAACTCAATGAATTGAACCTCAAAGAGTATGGTGACCCTGAAATTGCCACCCGGATAGCGCAATACGAGATGGCCTACAAGATGCAGATGAGTGTGCCAGAACTGACAGATTTTAGTGATGAATCCGAGGACACCCTGGCTATGTATGGACCCGATGTACACCGGCAGGGTAGTTATGCCTACAATTGCCTGATGGCCAGGCGGCTTGCCGAGAGAGGGGTGAGATTCATTCAGTGTATGCATGCAGGATGGGATCAGCACAAGAACTTAAATCATCAACTAAAGATCCAGTGTACCGACACCGACGCCCCCAGTGCGGCGCTGGTAAAAGATCTGAAACAAAGAGGGATGCTTGATGACACCCTGGTAATCTGGGGAGGTGAATTTGGCCGCACACCTTTCCTGCAGGGCACCATTGATGACTATGCCAATTGGGGACGAGATCACCATCCCTATGTGTTTAGCCTGTGGATGGCTGGTGGAGGAGTAAAACCAGGGATATCCTATGGATCATCGGATGAATTTGGATTCAATCCCCAGGAAAGCCGGGTTCATGTACACGACTTTCAGGCCACGATCATGCATCTGATGGGTATAGATCACGAGCGCTTTACCTTCAAACATCAGGGAAGGAGATATCGTCTCACTGATGTACATGGTCATGTGGTGAAGGATGTGTTGGCATAGGAAGGTGTTGAAAAAACCATCTCGCAATGATCAAATAACAAAACTGATCTTCTTTCCTGAGTTTATCTGCAACTTCCGAGCTACTTACAGGCCTAGAAAAAATGCCTCTTTGATATGACGCAGATCAAATGAATCACCTTCCTTGAGTAAGATCGAAATGACATCAAACCTCACCTCCCATTGATGGTCAATTTTATCCATATAAACATGAGAGGCATTGGTCATCAGCTTAATCTTGCGTTTATCTACAAAGCTTTCAGGGGGCCCAAAGTAGGTATATGACCTGGTCTTCACTTCCACAAAAACCAGGATATCGTCATCCATGGCGATGATATCGATTTCTGCTTTTCGATGTCTCCAGTTCTGTTCCAGAATATCGTAACCCTGCTCTCGAAGAAAATTTACAGCCAGTGCTTCCCCTCTCTTGCCGATCTCCTGTTGAATTGTCATAGTTGAAAATCAAAATATGATTCACTTTTGCTCGCTTGCAGGATAAACTATCTTTGGGTCTTTACAGTCCAACACCATAAATAGAAGCCTGGATGAACCACAAAGATATACTAGAAAACCACAACCCGACCAAAACCAGATCCTGGAAAAAACTTAATGACCATTACCAAAACAGCAAGAACAAAACCCTCAAGGACCATTTCGCAGAAGACAACAACCGGGTAAACCGATTTTCACTGGAGGTAGATAAAATGTATCTGGACTACTCCAAAAACCTGATTGACAAAACCACCATGGAGCTGCTGTACGATCTCGCTGAAGAGGTGAATCTTGTGGACGGCATCGAAAAAATGTTCTCAGGAGCTTTTATCAACAAGACGGAAAATCGAGCAGTCCTGCATACAGCTTTACGAGCTCCCGAAGGTGCAACTATTGAAGTTGACGGCGAAAATGTAGTACCGCAAGTACACAGGGTGTTAACTAAAATGAAAACCTTTGTTTCGCAGTTTGATCAGGGCAGCTGGAAAGGGTTTTCAGGCAAAGAAATTACTGATTTTGTCAATATCGGTATTGGTGGATCCGACCTTGGGCCGGTGATGGTATGTGAAGCCCTGCGTCCATTTCATCATCCAAACAGAAGAGTTCATTTCGTTTCTAACATTGATGGAGCTCACCTTACCAAGACCCTGGATGGTCTTGACCCTGAAACCACTTTATTTATTATTGCCTCCAAGACTTTTACCACTATCGAAACCATGACCAATGCCCGATCAGCCCGTGACTGGTTTTTAAAGGCAGGTAACCAACAAGATGTTTCAAAACATTTTATTGCGCTCTCAACGAACACCGAAAAAGCAGTGGAATTTGGTATTGACCTAGAAAATATTTTTGAATTCTGGGACTGGGTAGGTGGCCGCTATTCTCTATCCTCAGCAATTGGTATGAGCATCATGATTGCTATTGGTGCCAGTCATTTTGAAGAATTGTTGGCTGGAATGCATGCTATGGACACTCATTTTCGCAATACTAGCCCCAACCAAAATATGCCGGTGATTTTGGCTTTGCTGGGCATCTGGTACACCAATTTTTTTGGTAGTGAAACTGAGGCAGTCCTGCCCTATGACCAGGATCTCCACTATCTGGCTATGTACCTGCAGCAGGCTAGTATGGAAAGCAACGGCAAAAGTGTGGACCGGGATGGTCAACAGGTCACGTATGACACAGGCACCATTATCTGGGGTGAGGCCGGTACCAATAGCCAACACTCGTTCTTTCAGTTGTTACATCAGGGTACTCGCCTGATACCTTGCGACTTTCTCCTGCCGGTGAATCCTAATCACGACCTTAAGCATCATCACAACCTTCTAGCTGCCAATGCTTTTGCACAATGCGAAGCACTAATGAACGGGAAAAGTGAAGATGAGGTGAAATCCGAACTTCAGGGGCAAGGCCTCAGCACAGCCGAGATTGAAGAACTGGCTCCATACAAAGTGTTTGAGGGCAATCACCCCACCAATATGATACTGCTTAAGCAATTGACACCCTATACCCTGGGTTCTCTGATTGCCTTGTACGAACACAAGATTTTTGTCCAGGGTTATATCTGGAATATATTCAGTTTTGATCAATTTGGAGTAGAACTCGGAAAAGCACTGGCTAAAAAACTGGAACCTGAAATCACCGGTGAAAGCAAGCCGGAAAACCACGATGCATCGACAAATGCCCTCGTGTCCAGGTTTAAGGAATGGAAAAAATATTAACCGATTAACGGACCTATTAATCAATTATGTACCAACTGTTTGGCGTCTTTAAACATTACCAATGGGGAGGAAAAGATTACCTCCCTCACCTTTTTGACATTTCTAATCCCGAAAACGAACCCTATGCAGAATACTGGATCGGGAGCCACGAAAGTGGTGATGCTTCCATCCATAACCTGACCCCGGAATCTTTCAGGGCCTTTGTGCAAACATATCCCGGGAAAATCTTTCCTCCCGATTACTCCAGTGAAAAGACTTCCGGATTGCCGTACCTGTTTAAGATCCTGGATGTGAAAGATATGCTTTCCATCCAGGTTCACCCCGACAAGATCACCGCTGAAAAGGGGTTTGCCAAAGAAGAATCCGAAGGAAAAGAGCGTAGTGCCTATGACCGGGTTTATAAGGACGACAACCACAAACCGGAATTGATGGTAGCGCTTTCTGATTTTTACCTGGTGCAGGGGTTCAAACCCCAGGATGAAATTCGAAAAACACTGCAGAAAACTCCTGAATTGGAGCGTCTGACAGAACACCTTGATAATGGTGGTGTCGACGGATTATACCGGCACATCATGACAATGGATCAATCCGAAGTAAACGACCTGCTCAAACCGCTTGGAAAAAGGATCAAGCCCCTATACGAGCAAGACCAATTATCAAAATCACATATTGATTTCTGGGCTGCGAGGGCCTTTCTGACCTTTAACAGAAAGGGTGTGTGTGATCGGGGTATACTCTCTCTTTATCTGATGAATCTGGTCTTCCTGAAAAAAGGTGAAGGAATATATCAGGCTCCCGGTGTTATCCATGCCTATATGGAGGGTCAAAACGTTGAATGCATGGCCAACTCGGACAACGTTGTCAGGGGAGGGCTTACGGCCAAGCACATGGATATTGATCTATTGCTTGAGATTACCAACTTCAAACCGGAACCACCCAGGATTATCACTCCACATGCTGACAAACACAAACTACTCCATTATGAAACTCCTGCCGATGAGTTTGACCTTTCGGTGCTGTCCAACAAGCACTCCACTATTCTACCCACTGGCAGAAGCTATCTCCTGTGCTGCATTGACGGATTGTATGAAATCACATCAGACAACGGTGTGACATCAGTCAAACCGGGGGATTCTTTTCTCATCCTTACCGATGACAAAGCTTCGGTAATTCCCCTGGAGAAAGAGGGACAGCTCTTTGTTGCTGAGATTGGAAGAGCGTTGTAATCGCTTTCAGGTTGATGGACCTATTCTTCTTTATTCCTATCCTGGTCTACTACAATGGGAGCCCCCAGAAGGCCGTCAGGTATCCCAAAACCGCTGACCAACTCTTCTGAATAATCCTTTATTTCCGAACAAAGGCGATCAATAAGGCGCCGGATTGCCTTGGTTTTTACTCCTTCCATATAGTCCTGCTCCAGGTACCAACCACGATGAGATTCCATGGTTTCCAGAGCAAACAAGGTGTACAGTTTCTGAAGGGGTTCATGGAACGACTCTCCCTCAGCCCGGGAAAGCGCAGCTTGAAATTGCTCCAGAATAACCCGGTTTACATAAGCGTCTGCCAATGCAAGCATATGGTTCTGAGTGCGCAGGAAAACATCATACGGGGTTATCCTTTTTTTGAACATGTTGCGCATTCTATTCCCCAGGGCATGAAGTAATTTCCGCTCCCTGAACTGAAAAGCATGATTGTGAAAGCCAGGACTATGCAGGTGATCGGAATCCGTCTTGCGCTTGTACAAAGGGTTGATCGTAAGAAAGGAATCACTCATCTGGCTAGCCAGAAACCTGATTGAAGCCATAAAGCCACCCGCATTGAATTCTTCGCGAAAATCTGAGAGCAGCCCTTTGGCCACCAATTGCATCAAGACGGTATTGTCGCCTTCGAAAGTGGCAAAGATATCAGCATCGGATCGAAGGTCCGCAAACCTGTTTTCCCACAAGTAGCCCTTACCACCACATGCTTCCCTGCATTCCTGAATGGCATCATTGGCAAACCAGGTGGCATAAGCCTTGATACCGGCTGCCAGTGTTTCTGTCTCCCGGCCATCCGAACCTTCGCTGGTGTAACTCTCAACCAGGTGATCTAACACGAAATGCACAGCATACGCTCTTGCCAGTTTAGGTAACAATCTACGTTGATGGGAGGGGTAATCCATGAGCAAGGTTTCGGGTTCATCTGTACCCGGCCCAAATTGCCTTCTTTTCAGTGCATACCTAACCGCAATGGTCAGCGCAGATTTGGCAGCCCCCAGTGCACCTCTGGCCACACATATACGACCGGCTACCAAAGTACCCAACATGGTAAAAAACCGTTTGCCATCGCTTTCAATGGGACTGGTGTAGTTTCCATTATCATCCACATCTCCAAAACGATTCAGGAGATTTTCACGTGGTACTCTTACCTGATCAAACCATATACGTCCATTATCGACACCGTTGAGTCCCAGTTTGTAACCATTGTCCTCCACAGTAATTCCGGGTAGAAGAGTTCCATCGGCACTTCGCATGGGAACCAGAATCGCATGCACACCATGCGATCGTCCGTTTACTACCAACTGGGCAAAAACACTGGCCATTTGCCCATGTAAGGCATTGCCAATATATTCCTTGCCATCTTCATATGATGGTGTCTGGATCACAAATTCATCAGAATCGGGATCATAAGTGGCGGTAGTGTTCAGATCACGTACGTTTGATCCATGAGCTGTTTCGGTCATAGCAAAGCAGCCTAATAATTCCGCAGAACCTACCAGAGGCAGGTATTTGCGGTGATGCTCAGCTGTTCCCAGGTGCTGAATACTACCTCCGAAAAGTCCAAATTGCACTCCAAACTTAACTGCAAGACTCAAGTCGAAAAAACTCAAAACTTCAAACACTGAGCTATAACTAATAATGTCTCCCTGCCCTCCATATTCTTCAGGAAACCCCAGTGCACCGTATCCCTGTTTTGCCAATTCCTTTAACCACTGGAGCACTTGCTCCCGATACCGTTCTTTATCTCTGATCGGTCTTCTTGAAAATCCGGGATCTGATAGCAACCATTGGATTCGTTCTATCACGGGCTTGTTGGCTCCGTGCAAAAAATCCTGCAGTGCCTTTACCTGGAAGGAAGGATCCTTTTTGGCTTTAACTTTACGCCCCAGCGCCCGGAATTTGACCAGACCGGGAATATCCAACTCACTTGCTAGCGTACTTACAGCGTCCATGGTGCGGTTCATCGAGTCCGGGTAGATATCACCGATCTTTGCCTGCTCAGCCATCTTTCGACCTAATGCAACAACAGAATCAAGCTCGTGATCTGGCAGTTGTCCACCCGCGTCTTTCATCAGGGCCATCCACTGTTTGAATGTCATGTCATCAGGCCATTCACCGGGATCTGACCAGGTCAATAAGGTCTCTCTTTCCTCGTCGGTGAGATGAGGGAGGGACCTGATCTTCCTTTTAATGATTTTTACTTCACTGGGGCTAAGCAAGCCGTCAGCCCAGGCAACGTATAAAAGGGGAATGAAACTGACAACTGCCGGCGAATACTCATCTATTGTTTTGATACTCATCTCTACTATTTATGATTCTCTACAACTAAACTAATTGATACGGCTGTATGTTTGCCAATGGCCAAAATAGCCACTTGGCATCCAATTTAGCACGACACTCTGATGCTGTTGTCACATTTTTTTAGCATTTTCCCTGCCATCTAAATTTAAAGTAAAGTATAATGGGGTTATTACAGGATCATATCTGTCTCGTGACCGGGGGTTCCCGGGGAATCGGAGCTGCCATCGTCACCAAATTCGTTCAGGAAGGTGCCACTGTTTTTTTTACATACAGAAGTTCGTCTGAAAAAGCTGACACACTTGTTCGATCACTGGCCGATGAGGCAGGCAAAGCGATCCCCTTTCAGTCTGATGCCTCAGATTTTGCCCAGTCAGAAAGTGCAATAAAGAAGGTTTTGGATGAAGGTGGAAGGCTTGATGTCCTGGTCAACAATGCCGGAATTACCGATGACACCCTGATGCTTCGTATGTCTGAGGAACAATGGGACCGGGTTATAGCAGCCAATCTAAAGTCAGTCTTTAATCTCACCAAACATGCATTGAGACCGATGCTGAAAAACAGAAAAGGTTCAATTATCAATATGAGCTCAGTGGTTGGGGTGTTTGGCAATGCGGGACAGGCAAACTATGCTGCCTCCAAGGCAGGTATCATCGGATTTACCAAATCTATTGCTAAAGAGCTTGGTTCGCGAAATATACGCTGTAATGCGGTTGCACCCGGTTATATTGAAACTGAAATGACGCAGGATCTGGATGAGAAAGTAAAGGACACTTTCTTACAGAATATTCCTTTGAAACGGATGGGCAAATCCGAAGAAATAGCTGATTTGACAGCATTTCTTGCTTCTCCCAAATCAACATATATCACAGGGCAGGTCATCAGTATTTGTGGGGGGTTAAACGTGTAGACGTTACCTAGAAGGTACCCATTAGTGTATCTGTGACGTTGTAATACTCGTCAGTGCCTATATTTATTAGTGGCCCAGACTACAAACTCCCGGTATGTACACCATCCATCAACTCCAGATCAAACAATTCATAGGATTTCTCATACTCCTGTTTGCATTTCCTGGCTGTACTGAAAAAATCAGCCAGGTTATAGGTTCTCTGGATCAAATAGCTCCATCACAGACACTGCAAACGGGGGGAGATGATTGCAGTGCCTACACATCATATTCACCGGATACTACCCATCTGGACCACACACCGGTGAAATACATCAGGGTTAACGTTCATTTCATGAATTCGTCCGATAGTTCTAAGAATTACAACTACCACCGGGCCAGACCCTTTGGTGAAAAATTGATTGCAGCAGCCAATCAACATCTGACCGATAATCAAAAGATGGCTTTGCCCCGCGGTAATACAACTCCGATACTGCCGACCAGATACCAGTACAAGATCTCCACCAGCACAGGTTATGAGGAGAACCGGGGGATATACTGTCATTACGATGATGATCTTTACTGGTTCGTAAGCAGAGGAAGGAATAAAAACAACTATGATCGCCATGTGATCAAGAAATACAGCATTGGCCTTGATTCAATCATCAATATTTTTGTGGTGCCCCATCACCCTGATAGTGTAGTGTCCGAATCTTATGCCGTGACGTCGGCAGGCATCGCGCTGGGGAATGCCATTAAGATTGCCGGGGTTTTCGAAACCCGAAAATCTGCCAGGGCCTTCAGGGGATTACTCAACCACGAAGTCGGTCATGTCCTCGGTCTGAGGCATACCTGGAATGCTAATGATGGTTGCGATGATACGCCTAGGAATCCAAACTGTTGGATGACTACCGATCAGGCACCCTGTGACACCGCTGCCTCGAACAATCTCATGGACTACAACAAGCATCAGAATGCCTGGACACCATGCCAGATTGGAAAAATACAATTCAATATGAGCCGTGAAAGCAGTCGGGCAAGAAGAGTCCTGGATCCTTTGTGGTGCCAACTTGATCCAAAAAAGACCATTACCATCAGGGATTCGATTGTTTGGTCGGGTGCCAAAGACCTGGAAGGAAACCTCGAGATTGAAGAAGGGGGAGTACTGACCGTCAATTGCAGGTTATCCATCCCACCCCATGGAGAGATAACAGTTGCACCCGGAGGCAAGCTACTCCTGAGAGATGCACTGGTGCATAATGCCTGTGGAAAAACCTGGAACGGCATCAAAGTACTTACCAGGGGCAAGCATGCAGGGCAGGTCAGGCAATCGGGGAATACTGTGATAGAGAATGTGGTTGTCGCTGATCAGGTAATGAGTCAATAAATAAAGCTATCCCTTATTCATACCAGACCAAAACTTCCTCACGGGTCTTACGCTGAAGATCCGGTACAGTGGCATCAGCTGCGGGATATCCTACCGGAAGTAGCAGAAACGCTCTTTCATTAGCTGGTCGATGCAGGATTTTTTCCAAAAAATTCATAGGACTTGGAGTATGAGTGAGCGTCACAAGCCCTGCCTGATGAATAGCTGTCAGCAGTATACCCACTGCCAAACCAACAGATTCATTAACGTAGTAGTTCTTTTGCTTCCCCTCCCTGGATTCTTCGTATGGTTTTTTGAACACCACAATCAACCAGGGTGCGTCTTCGAGAAAAGGTTTCTCCCAATTGGTATCAAAAGGTGCCAGATCTTCCAACCAACTGTCACTCATTCTACCGCCATAATTCAATTTTTCCTCCTCCTCGGCACCCAGCCTGATCTTCTTTTTCATCTCGGGGGCAGAAATGGCACAAAAAGTCCAGGGTTGTTTGTTAGCACCGGAAGGAGCAGAAGCAGCCGTCATAATCACGTTTTCTACTACCTCTTTTGAAACAGGGTCCCTGCTAAAATGCCTGACTGACCGACGGGTTGACATCATTTCTCTGAATTGCTCACTGTTTGCAATCTGTGCTTCCGTAGAAAGTCTGACTCTCCGGTACTTGATATGTTGGTACTCCTTCATAAACAGCTATTACAAATCACCCAATTGAGGTCGTATCAGTATTTCCTCCACCACGGCAGATGGTCCAAGTTGGGTGGCAGCCATTATGGCATCCGCAATATCCTGCGACTGCATCAATCGATCCTCAGGAAAATCCGCTCCTTTCCATGAATTCGACCAGGTAGCACCTGGTAAAACAGCCGTCACCTTGATATTATCCTCCAGCAGTTCTGCCCTGAGTGCCTTGGTCAAACCCAACAAAGCATATTTGGAAATGGTATATGTTCCCCCATTTGGATAAGCCATAATACTGGCAATGGAGCACATATTAAAGATGTGTCCTTTGGTACTTTTTCGGATCAACGGCAACAATGCCCTGGTGAGATGATAAGCACTGTTAAGATTGGTTTTCATCATCGTATCAAAAACACCCTCCTCCTCTTCAGTCACTTTGCCCGGAATAAAAACACCGGCATTATTGACCAGAATGTCAACCTGGCCCCAATGTCCATTGATGAAAGAGGCAAACGCTTCCACTTCATCGCGTATGCTCATATCTGTCTTCCTAGTAATGATTTCACCCTGGTAATCTCCAAATTTTTGCTGGAGATCATCCAGGTCCTGCTGGCTACGAGAGCAGGTGGCCACATGAAAACCAGCCCTGGCAAATGTTTGACAAAGAGCTAGTCCAATACCTTTGGATCCACCTGTTACTACTGCAAATGTTTCGCTCAAATCAAATGGTTGTTATCTGTAATGCGTTCATCGTACGACTAAAGAAAGAATACACAATATAGGATGAATTGGCACGTGTTTGGTTTGTATGGTAGATGGAGACGACGACCTAAATCCCTGAATCTAACGACACATGGTTAATAACATGTGTGGTAACTCCTCCCATAAAAATAAACTTATTTTAGCACCCTGAGTTTAACATCATTATGATCCGAGGATTGTTATTTCATTTTGGACAGTATGTGCTTATGATGCGATCAGCGATGTCGCGTCCCGATAAATTGAGCATGTACTGGAAGGAGACGGTACGGCAGATGCATGACATCGGCATAGGGTCGCTGATTATTGTCATGCTGATTGCAGTATTTATCGGAGCTGTGGCTGCTGTGCAATTTGCGTATCAGATTGGCGGAGTCGTACCCAACTATTACATTGGTTATGTCGTAAGAGACCTTACCATTATTGAGTTGGCACCAACCATTACCTGTCTGGTACTGGCCGGAAAGGTTGGCTCCAATATGGCAGCAGAGATCGGAGGGATGCGTCAAAAAGAGCACATTGATGCCATGGAAGTCATGGGTGTAAATACCGCTGCATACCTGATTACACCTAAAGTGATTGCAGCTTTGGTCATGATCCCGATACTTGTGGCAGCAGCCGCATTTCTGGCTGTGATGGGAGGATATGTTGCCAGTGTGCCTACCGGGCTGATCACCAATGCCGAGTATGTACAAGGCGTCAGGGCTTTCTTTGAGCCCTATTTCGTTTTTATGATGTTCGTCAAGGCTTTTGTCTTTGCCTTTATTCTTACGACGGTTTCTTGTTACCAGGGCTACTATGTGACAGGAGGAGCTGTCGAACTTGGAGCAGCCAGCACCCGAGCTGTAGTGGTCAGTGATATTCTCATTTTGTTGGCCGATTATGTGATCGCTTTAATTATGACTACATGATCAGAGCAAAGGACATTGTAAAAACATTTGGAGATAACGAAGTACTCCATGGCATCTCTATCGACTTTGAAGCTTCCAAATGTAATTTGATCATTGGGAGAAGTGGAGCGGGTAAGACGGTATTGTTAAAGATTCTGGCAGGTCTCATGCCTCCTACTTCAGGCCAGGTATGGTATAATGACACTGATTTTCTCACCCTATCCAAGAAGGAGATCAGGAATATCAGAATGGAAGTAGGTATGCTTTTTCAAGGTTCCGCCTTATTTGATTCGATGACCGTGGAAGAGAATGTTCGCTTTCCCATGGATATGTTCACCAGTCGAACCCGCAAGGAGAAACTCGACAGGGTTAACTATTGTCTGGAGCGAGTGGGTTTGACGGGTGTGAATGATCAGTTTCCCTCAGAAATCAGCGGAGGGATGCAAAAAAGAGTAGGTATCGCAAGGTCTATTGTACTCAAGCCCAAATACCTGTTTTGTGACGAGCCAAATTCTGGTCTGGATCCCAAGACCTCGATTTTGATCGATGAACTCATTCAGGGTATCACCCAGGAAAACGACATCACCACGATAATCAATACCCATGACATGAATTCTGTGATGCAGATCGGTGACCACATTAATCTTCTTCATGAGGGAAAGCTTGCCTGGCAGGGTAATAAATCTGAGGTACTGGAAAGCAAAAACGAGATCCTCAGCAACTTCATATTTGCTTCTCCGTTTCTGCAACATTTGCGAGAAACTGCGCTAAACAGTTGATAGACAAGCTGTTTTTCCTCATTCAGGTGTAATCAAATTAGCAGACAAAGAAAAGCCCGAAATTTGACATTTCAAATCCGGGCTATTCGACTAAGGTCTCAAAATAAGAAAACTACATCTTTATGATAAACTCTTTTAAGAGTGTCAAAATCAACTATTTACATCTTAACCATTTCTCTTATGAAATGGTTCATTTATATGGTTACTTTTTTATATATAAAATTGCAACTCATTAAACTTTTAACAAATATATTGCCAAAAAACGTTTAATCCTAAAATAATAGCATTGATCATATAAAAAATTATTCACATTCATGCAGATAACTGTGGAAATCAGCCTTTACCCCCTTCAGGAAGCCTATGGAAACGAGGTTCTGTCCTTCTTGAAAACACTGAAGAAGGGGAAAGATCTTCAGGTCAGGACCAATAATGTCAGTACTCAAATCACAGGAGAGTTCGATGAAATCATACCTCAACTGATGAGTGCCATGAAACACACCTTACAGAAAGAGCACAAATCATCCTTTGTGATGAAAGTCTTCAATGAGGGACTGGAACTGGACTGGTTGGACCTATGAGTTCTTTGAAAATCAGCACCTAAAAAAGGCCCCATAGTGTTTAACTATAGGACCTGAGGGTTGGTTATTTAAATCTTGAAATCGTCCGGGATTAAATGTATCCCAGATCTGGTTACATATTGTAGGTGTCTCCGGGTAATGTTACATAATATTTAAGCACTACGCAAGGAACCACAGTATTATGGGGGTGCTATGATCTGGTACTGTGGTGTCATGGTACTATGGTATTATGGTATTGTGGTATTGTGGTGTTGTGGTGTTTACTCAATAGCTCATCCTGCCTCAGCCTGATCGTCAGAATCACCGATGGCACGGATTAATGGATTACACCTACTTCCTGGTTCGGGCTTTCTGTCTCAGACTTTAAACCCATAGAGCCTCGCGTCAGCCGTGGTGATATGGTATTGTGGTATTATGATGACCTACTTTTTTGGATCCTTGTCTTAAACCTTAAACCGTACCAAGCGACTGCAGGGCAGTAAAGGCAAGGATCCGAAAATTATATACCTTAGTATCAGATCTATACTCCACCCTTACATGACCGCTTCCCGGCTCCATTTGATATCTATTGTTATCCTTACTGTCTTCCTGCAAAACTGCACAGTGACCAAACCGGATATTGATTCACCTGAACAAGCGCTATTGAGCATTGGTGATGGAGGAGGTATTGCCGGGATCGAGACGCAGTATTATGTTTTACAAAATGGTCATGTCTATAGCAGATCTACCCTTGACACAACCTTGATCAGGCTCCCTTCGCTAGACCGGAATTTGGTGAGTCAATGCTATACCAACTACAGGACCCTTCTTACCGATTATCACTATGACCAACCTGCTAATACGTATCGTTTTATTTCATGGCAGGAGGACGGTGAAGAGAACAGAATAGTTTGGTCGGCGGAAGATCAGGAGGTCCACAGTGTGTGCAAAAACATCTATCAAATACTCTATAATTCTATCAAAACAAACGATCATGAGAAGCAGTAATACATCCCTTCTGTTGACAGGTCTGATGTTTGTCTGCCTGCTGCAGACAATTCACTCGCAACCCCTACCCAAAAAGCAACACCCTACACAAAAAATATCATACACGGTCAATCCGCTGGATCTGAAGCGAACGGCGAAATCCGGCCAACATACAATCCAGGTTCCGTCTTACAGGCCCATCTCCCCTCTGGGCTTCTCCAGATCTCAACTTATTGACTGGAAGGTGCAACATCATGATCCTGACGGCCTGCTTTGGGTACAGGGCAACTGGAAGAATCCAACAAAAGCCAGGGGGCTTGATAGCAGAGAAAGACATACCACTTTTACTAACGAGGTATTATCCGCAGTTCAGACTGAAGCTGTTGTCATTGAGTTAGAAACGCTCCAGGCCCAACACAACGTCACCCACTCAAGGTTCCAACAGCGGTACCATGGCATACCGGTATGGGGCAACCAAATCACCCTGCACCAAAAGGGGGAAGAATATACCATGATGGGTCGATTACGCCCCATTGGTTCCGTTGATATGACCCTGGCAGTAGATGAGAAAAAGGCCATGTCAATTACAACTGACGATTTGCAGAAACAAGAGATCCGCTTTGTAGAAGGTCAAAGGGAGATCTTGCCTGATGATATCGCCGAACTGGTGGTTTATCCGCAGGACGATGGAATGAAACTAGTATGGCACCTGACCCGGCATCCCAATCCGGCGGTGCGCAGAGAATACTTTGTAAGTGCTGTCGATGGCCTGATACTCGACACCTACGAAAGTATTTGTCATCTTCATGACCATGGAAAGGGCATAGGTGATGCCGATGGGGGCTTCTTCAATGAAAGTTCGGAAGGGCAGGGTGTTGACCTGAATGGTGATTTACAGATCATGCATACATGGTGGTTTCAGGGCAATCATTATTTGATTGATGCATCCAAGTCATCTATGTTTAACCCGTCACAATCAGATATGCCTTATAAACCAGTGGGTGCGATCATTACCCTGGATGCTCAAAACACCTATCCGGGGCACAATAATTTTAACGTCACTGATCTAACTTCTTCGGTCACTACCTGGGATGACCCGATAGCAGTATCCGCTCATGCCAATGTGGGTAAAGCTTACGACTATTTTGAACAGACATTTGGACGTATTTCTATCAATGGGCAGGGGGGCAATGTGATTTCCCTGGTGAATGTGGTGGATGAACGAGGACAAAGTATGGACAATGCTTTCTGGAACGGAAAGGCCATGTTTTTTGGCAATGGCAATCAATCTTTCAGCACACCTTTGGCTCGGTCCCTGGATGTTACAGTTCATGAATTGACTCATGGTGTAGTACAGACTACTGCCAATCTGGAATACCGGGGTGAATCCGGAGCCTTAAATGAGTCATTTGCAGATGTCGTGGCCGTACAGGTAGATGATGAAGACTGGCTCATTGGAGAAGATATTGTAAACCCGGCTGTCTTTCCAACGGGAGCCTTGCGCGATGTCTCCAACCCCAGCAATGGAGGATCAAGCCTGAACGACCGGGGATATCAGCCACCAACATACGACAAGAGATACACCGGCAGTCAGGACAATGGCGGGGTACACATCAACAGTGGTATCCCCAACCACGCCTTTTATCTGTTCGCCACCGAAGTGGGTATGGAAAAGGCTTCCCAGGTATATTACGATGTACTCACTAACTATCTTACCCGGTCCAGTCAATTTGTAGACATGAGGATTGCGGTCGTTGAAGCATCACGTATGAGATATGGCGAAACAGAGGCAGCTGCTGCGAGAAGTGCTTTCGATGCGGTTGGTATCGTTGGTGAGGACGGAGGAGATTATGTGGTAGAGCAAGATGGCAACCCGGGCAATGACCTGATCTTCTTTTCTGATACCGAGTACTCCAAAATTGCGTTGGCAACATCAGATGGCAACATCGTTGCCGATCCACTTACCAGTGATGGTGTACAATACCCTCCCTCTGTATCTGATGATGGCACTTTCATGGTCTATGTGGCCGGAGACAGGACATTGCGTTATGCTGAGTTTGACTGGAACCAGGGCACCTATGAGACCGGCGAACTCGAGCCCAATCCGGTGTGGGGAAGTGTCGCTGTATCCCGGGACGGACTAAGGATAGCTGCTGTGCCCTGGGATGTCACAGACTCCATATTCGTTTTTTCTCTGGAACACGGTGATCTGTCAATTTTCGAACTGTCCAATCCCACCACCGCCACCGAAGAGATCAACACGGCGGACGTATTATTTGCTGATGCCATAGAATGGGACCACTCCGGCCAATACCTCATCTACGATGCTTTTAACCGCATCAGCAACAGTGGATCACTGGATCCTATCTCATACTGGGATATCAGCTATATTCGGGTATGGGATAATCATAATAACACCTATGGAGATGGCTACATATCCAAATTATTTAGTGGATTACCGGAAAAAGTAAGTATTGCCAATCCCACTTTTGCGGAAAATTCACCCCACATTATTGCCTTTGATCTCCTTGATTTGTCGGTAGCAGATGACGCTTTTCGGATCATGGGGGTCAATGTAGAAACGGGCGATGTAGGAACGATATACGAGCAAACTGTAATAGGTTACCCGAGCTTTAGCCTGGGTGATGACAGGATCATTTTTGACGGTCTGGCTCAGGGAGGAACTCCGGCCCTGGGCATTGTTCCGATAGGCTCAGACAAAATCAGCCCCGGAGGTAATGCAACACTTTTTCGCGAATCAGCTTCGTGGGGAGTTTGGTTTGGTAACGGTGAAAGGCAACTTATCACTCCGGTGATTGAGGACGACCTGCCATTGGAAGCCTTCCAGGTATTTCCCAACCCGGTTGAGAATACCTTATATATTCGTGCGAATGAATTGGACCAGGGTGTAACTCCCCGGATACAACTGCTTTCGTTGGAGGGAAAAACGATCATGCATGCGGAAATGAGCCCGTTACAAAGGGAAAGCCGCTTACCGGTCGAATCTCTTCCATCAGGCATTTATTTTTTGAGATTGGAAACAGACCACGGACATCGCATGTACAAGATAGCCAAGCAGTGAATGAAGGTTTTAGTAATCAGATTTAGCTCGATTGGTGATATTGTACTCACCAGTCCGGTTGTTCGCTGCCTGAAACTACAGGCAAAAGCGGAGGTTCACTACCTCACAAAAGAGGCATACGGCACTCTGTTAAGCCACAATCCGTATATAGACCAGGTTCACCTTTTGAAAGATTCCCTGGCAGATCTTTGGGAAATACTACTTGAAGAGGACTTTGACTTTGTTGTCGATTTACATAAAAATCTGCGCAGCTGGAATGTCATTGGCAGGATAAGGAAGCCCTACGGCACTTTTAGTAAGGCCAACCTGGCCAAATGGCTCATGGTTAACCTCAAACATGACATTCTGCCTGATAAACATATCGTGCACCGGTATTTTGAGGCAGTGAGGGAGCTCAGGGTCTCCTACGATGGAGCCGGCCTCGACTTCTACCTGGACCCTCAGACTGTCAGACCCCTGGCTTCCCTGCATGAATACAGCGTTGTAGCTATCGGAGGTGCACACAATACCAAGAAACTCCCACCATCGAAACTCAAAGAGTTATGCAATCTGATCCGAAGTCCTCTGGTCCTGGTTGGAGGGCCAGAAGACAAGGAAGCAGGAGCCATGATAGCTGCAGACCTGCCACACATCACCGATATGACCGGGCAGGTATCCATAGCTGGCAGTGCTGCACTAATCAGAGATGCGCGCTTGGTCATAACTCACGATACAGGTATGATGCATATCGCTGCAGCCTTAAAACGCCCCATCATATCCGTTTGGGGCAACACGATCCCTGATTTTGGGATGTATCCCTTTTATCCGGATAATACCTTTGTAACATCTGCCATCTTTGAAGTAGGTGACCTAAGCTGCAGACCCTGTTCCAAAATCGGGTATCAGATCTGTCCGAAAAAGCATTTCAAATGCATGAATGACCAGGATTTGGAGGCCATAACCATGAAGGCAAATGAGATATTGTCCGAAAATTGATGGTCTTAATCCACTATCTTGTTAGTTTTATCTTATTATCGGACGAAACCCAAAACCAAATGCCGCTGTTATTACTTACAATAGTAGAGAACTAAAAAACAAACAGGATGAATCAGACGAAGTTAATGAGATATGCCGTGATCGGCTTTGTGGTATTGATGGGGTTCCTTGCTCTTTCCAACACAACATTCCTTACCATAGACCCGGGAGAGAAGGGCGTGCTTTTCAAGCGCTTTGGTGGAGGACTGGATAAAGACAAATTATACAGCCAGGGTTTTCATGTAGTAGCACCCTGGAATAAGATGTACATCTACGATGTTCGTATAAAAGAGGGTTTTGACAAAATGGAAGTTCTTTCCAAAAATGGTTTGAACATTGCCATTGAACTGTCTTATCTCTATCAACCTCTGGCGGACCAAATCGGCTATCTGCATGATGAGATCGGCCCGGAATACCTTAATCGTATACTTCTGCCGCAGGTGAGATCTGCAACACGGGAGGTTATTGGCAAATACTTACCCGAGGAGTTATACTCCACCCAGAGAGAAGCCATCCAGGATGAAATATTTGAAGAAACCAAGGCCAGTGTGTCATCGAAGCATGTTCACCTGGATGCCATCCTGATTCGTGAGGTACAACTTCCGGAAACACTAAGAGCAGCCATCGAGCGCAAACTGAAGGAGGAACAAGCCTCACTGGAGTACGAATACAAGTTGACACGTCAGCAACAGGAGGCTGAGCGTCTCTTGATAGAAGCCCAGGCAAAAGCTGAAGCTAACCGGATTCTGAGTTCGAGTCTTACCGACCGCATACTCCAGGACAAAGGTATTGAGGCCACCCTGGAGCTGGCCAACTCACCTAATTCCAAAATTGTAGTGATTGGTAGTGGCGATGATGGTTTGCCCCTGATACTGGGAAATAACTAATCATAAATAGTGAAGAAATAAAGAATGACTGTCCATAAGGGCAGTCATTTTTTTGATTGGTAAATAAGAATATTAGTTCAGATGGAGACTTTCTTTGTGGAAAAAAGTGAACGCTAACTATCTGATAATGGTCATTAAGGAAATCAAAGAAGAATTAGAAACATCGAGCCATCCTGTGGCAAAATCCTTACACAATGGGAAGGGATTTAATGTCCTTGTGATCGGTTTTAGAAAGGGAATGGTCCTAAAGGAACATAAGGCTCACAAACCTTCAAAACTTACTGTCCTGGAAGGCTCTGTTCTTTATCAGGAGAAAGATAGAATTGTTAAGCTTGAGCAATATGAAGAAGTAATGATTCCACTCGAAGTCATTCATTCAGTTCAAGCAAACGAAAGCAGCCTGTGTCTGTTAACGCAGGGAAGTTGACATAGAACTCTATTCCACACCGTAAATTTCGTTACCGGGGTATATACTGACGCAAATAATTGTAGCTCTGCTGCAATGCCCTTTTTCGATCAGCGAGGTCCCCTTCATAAGCACGGTCTTCTACTTCGACACAAACAGATCCTTCAAAACCCGAATCTGTCAGATAGGAGAAAAAAGCGCCCCAATTCACATCTCCCATACCCGGTAGCTTGGGCGTATGATAGTCATTAGGGTGCGCCAGGACACCTACCTGGTCCAGCAACTGGTAATCAATGCGAGCATCCTTGGCATGAATGTGATGCAAGCGGTCCTTGAAATCAATAATGGGTTTGAGATAATCCATATGCTGCCAGATCATATGGCTGGGATCGTAATTGAGGCCAAAAAAAGGACTGTCAATCTCTGAAAACATCCTTGACCAGATAGCAGGTGAAGTCGCCAGGTTCTTACCCCCCGGCCATTCGTCCTCGGTAAAAAGCATGGGGCAATTTTCGATACCAATCTTCACACGCTGCTTTTCAGCCAATCTGATGATGGGCTTCCAGATTTTCTTAAATCTAGGCCAGTTATCTTCAACAGACTTGGTCCAGTCGCGACCAACAAATGTATTGACATTCTCCAGGCCCAATTTGGCGGCAGCCCTGATAACTTTCTTAATTTGATCAACGGCCACTTTCGATTCATCCGAATCCGGAGTTAGTGGGTTGGGATAATAACCCAGACCACTGATGGCTACACCCGTTTCTTCCACCAATTCCTGGATTTCATTTACCCTGGCTTTGGTGAAATTTTCTACATCTATATGTGTGATGCCAGCATAGCGCCTGCTGGCCTTTCCCTTGGGCCAACACATGATCTCCACACAGTCATACCCAA
>JAUILF010000493.1 GCA_030433135.1 Bacteroidia bacterium
CTCCACTTCCACCAAAAGTTGGATAACAAACAATTCCGATTCTCATTGAAACACTATTATCATTACAAAGGTAAGTCGAAAGGATCGAACAAATATGGGCAATAATAGTTTAATTGATCAAACAGTGCTTTGGAACCGTGCAGGTCTGTTAAATTTGGAATCGAATCTGTAGATATTCGGAAGGCACCTAATGGCGACGAGTTTGGCTATATATTCAATCAAAGATCTCGAAGTTTTATCAGGCATAAAGGCCCACACCATCCGTATATGGGAAAAGCGGTATGATTTACTCAAACCTGAGCGTACCGAGACCAACATCCGTTATTATCAGGACGATGATGTCAAGTTGCTGCTCAATGCGGCACTACTAAATCGCAATGGATACAAGATCTCCAGGATCGCCAGTATGAGCGAGGCTGAGATCAGCCAGGCAGTTCTCGAACTGTCAGGTGATGAGGTTGATCCGCAGGTAATGTCTGACGCACTGACCCTGTCTATGCTCGAAATGGACGAACGCAAGTTTAATGCAACCATGGATCAGAAGATCAGCGAACTGGGTTTCCGTGAAGCCATGATGCAGGTAGTCTTTCCATTTCTCAGTAGGTTGAGTGTATTGTGGATGACCGGCTCTGTCTTACCGGTACAGGAAAACTTTATCTCCGGACTTATCAAGCAAAAACTTTACCTGGCGATTGACTCACTCAAACCCGGTGATGAGCAAAAAGCCACCTTTCTGTTATACCTTCCCGAACAGGAGGAGCAGGAACTCAGCCTGCTGTTAATCCATTATCTGCTAAAATATGAAGGTTACAAGGTGATCAATCTCGGTAGAAATATTTCTCTTGAGGATCTCAAGCAAGCCTGCAAAATCTCAAACCCCACACACATCTTCACTATTGTCAACGACGCCTTGTTCAAGCAATCCGTCAAAGATTATGTAGAAAGCCTTTGTTTGTATTGCCGTGAATGCACCGTACTACTGACCGGTATCCAAATCACCCGCCAGCAAATCAAGTCCAAAAAGAACTGTCTCACCTTTGACGGACTGGAGGAAATCCAGCAATATATTCAAGCTGGTGTTCCCAGAAACCCCGGATAGTGTGTTTTTCAAGATAATCACTATATTTGCAGGCCATTTTAAAAAATTCACTTATTGACATGAATCAATATGAGGTAACTTTCATCGTAGATCCAGTGCTGTCGGGCGATGAAATTAACGCGACAGCGCAGTCCTATGTAGACCATCTGCAGGCAGAGAAATGCAAGATTGTACATGTGGACGAGATGGGTTTAAAGCAATTGGCCTATCCTATCAACAGAAAAACTACCGGTGTTTATTACTGTGTAGAATTTACCTGCGAAAGTGGTGTTGTCATTGAAAAGCTGGAACTGGCATTTCGACGTGACGAGCGCATCATGAGGTTTTTATCCGTTCGACTCGACAAATATGGCGTTAAGTACAACGAAGACAAGCGAAACGGATTGATAGGTAAAGTACAGGAGAAGAAGAAAAAGGTCGCCAAAGAAGTACGCAAAGAAGTAAAACGAGAGAAGAAGGAAGCGAAAAAGGAAGTAAAGCAAGAAGTTAAGCAGGAGCAAAAGGAGGTCAAAAAAGACTTGAAGCAGGAGCCTGCTCAGGCTAAAGCCGCTACCGTTGCTACTGAAACCGCCACCGCAGAAGAAGAATAAGCTTTTAACCCACAAACATTAACATTATGCCATCCAGAGACGATATAAAATTCTTAAGTAATCCCAAGATTGGTCAGAGAAACAAAAAGTACTGCCGGTTTAGAAAGTACGGGATTAAGCATATTGATTACAAGGATCCTGATTTCCTGAAACAATTCATTAATGAGCAGGGTAAGATTCTGCCCAGGAGGATCACTGGAAATTCTTTAAAGTATCAGAAAAAGGTCGCTACTGCTGTAAAAAGAGCACGTCATCTCGCGATGTTGCCCTATGTAGCTGATCTATTAAAGTAATGTTCAAAACCGGTCAATAGTCATGGATATCATACTACTGCAAAATTTAGATAAGCTGGGTGACAAACATGAGATTGTCACTGTCAAACCCGGCTACGCTCGTAATTATTTAATTCCTCGGGGCCTGGCTCTTATAGCCAATTCGAGTAACCGCAAGAGACTGAACGAACTTAGAAGAGTTGAAGCGGCTAAGGAAGCCCAGCTGAAGGGACATTACGAAGACATCGCTGCCAAACTGGAGGATGTAGTACTCAAAGTGGGTGCAAAAGCCGGTACCAGTGGCAAGATCTTTGGAAGTGTCACCAACGTACAGATTGTTCAGATCCTGAATGAGGTACATCAAATCGAAGTAGACCGAAGGAAAGTGGTTATGCCTGACGAAGTAAAGGAGCTCGGCACCTATGAAGCCACCCTCAATCTACATCCGGAGGTAGTGACCAAGGTCAAATTTGAGGTTATCCAGGAGTAAGGGTAGGAAGGGTTATCACCGTAATTGAAACCCTTCGTATTTGATTTTCTCTCGCTTCCAGCGGGGCTACTGACGCACCTTTGGTGGTCAGCATCAACGGCCGAGTTTGATGTCATTCTTAGGATTTCCTTGGCAGAGTTTTACAATCGTATCATTAGCATCGAAGTGTTCTCGTTGTTTAAACCCGGATTATTCATTGGGGTTTCGTCATGAGAGTCAAATAGGCAATAAAGACGGGGGCTCCAAGTGCTTTTTGACTCATGAGCGAACGATCTCGATAGAATCGAGTACGACAGTGCTCGAAGTGAGTGAACCGCGAAAGCGGGTGGGTAAGCCATAGTTAACCATTATGGTGAGAATCAAAAAGTGCTTATGTGCCCGTATTTGCAGCATATTTGGCTCGTAATAGAAAGGCCTAATGCATAGTCCGGGTTAAATGATGGATGTGGAACCCTCGAAGTTCGGTAGGACCAATTGAGGGTCGACATCAAGCCATTTTTCCAGCACATTAGCATAGACACTGCGAAAGTCTAACTGATAGGGTACATCTCCCTGATCGAGCTGATCCAGGGATGGCAGATCATTGTATACACCAGGACTGGACAAGGATCCACCCAGCATGAACAGATTATTTGCCGCACCGTGGTCAGTTCCGCTGCTGGCATTTTCCTGTACGCGTCTACCAAACTCTGAAAAAGTGAGGATCAGCGTATCATCAAACAGGTGATTGCGTTTGAGGTCATCGACCAGGGCCGATACTCCTTCAGAATAAATATTGAGCAACCTGGCCTGGCGGGCCTTCTGATTGACATGGGTATCAAATCCCGGCAACTCGATATAGTACACTTTGGTGTCGCACTCAGCCATGATCAACTCAGCTATCTGCCTCAGTCCCTGGCCAAAAACATGGTCGGGATAATTGGCACTGGCTTTGGCCTTTGTAGCACGTTGTAAAATATACGCCGCTGACTCCTGCACCTCGGTCATGGTCTTGTACAGATAGTTGAGGTTGTCCGCAGGCAATGCTTCCGATGCTGACATATGTTCTTTTCCCAAATCCATGAGAAACGAATTGCCCGTAGCTTTTCTCAATTTAGCCAGTCCCCGCATGGCAAAACCATTTCTGTCCGCTCCGTGCAGAGCCAGGC
>JAUILF010000080.1 GCA_030433135.1 Bacteroidia bacterium
ATTGTCCTTCCCTCGTGCGGAAGCACGAGGTATTTCAGACCTCTCAAATTCAAGTCCCATAGGGACGTAGTTGGTGTGGATGTCATCCTAGCACTCAACACTTTTCCTATCCAACTCTCCTATAATGTAGCTTTACGCCCCGATGGGGCTTGAAGTAGTTACTATCCTTTACCTGCCATTTCCGTGGCAGGTAAGGTAAATGCGTACCCATGGGGCTATGGTACCATCAATTCATTCCATCTGGACAATAGCTTTCCTAGTCCATATGTAGTCCCGGAGAGAAGTGCTTTTATTGCAAGTCCCGGAGGGACGTATTGTCCTTCCCTCCTGCGGAAGCACGAGGTATTTCAGACCCCCAAGTTCAAGTCCCATAGGGACGTATGCGCTTCCTCATCCCACTCTATCTCTTCATATAAGCCTCATCAAAATTTAATATCGTATTAGCCACTACTGTGAGAGCTGCCTCAGCTACACTGGCAGGGGAATTGGGGTCCGTATTACCCACAGAAAGTATCTCCCTGGTATGCTTTGGGTTCTGAATAAATCGTTGCTTTGCGTCCAGGTAATGCAACTTGAGAATTTCCAGTTCCTCCTTATCGGGCCATCGGCTGCAGACCCGGCGGAAGCCATAGGCCAATTGCTCTACCAACTGATCACCCCCTTTATGATACATTTCCTCCGCCAGCGCCTTCCCCGCTTCCACAAACTGCGGATCATTTAGCATTACCAGTGCCTGCAGGGGAGTGTTCGTTTGCTCACGTTGAGCGATACATACCAGACGATCAGGTGCATCAAAAGTAACCATCGCCGGATGCGGACTCGTCCTGCGTATATAGGTATACATGCTACGACGATAAAGATCTTCTCCTTCTCCTACAACGTAATTCCCTGAGACCAGGCTGCCAAAATCCCATATGCCTTCAGGTTGGTAAGGCATCACACTGGGTCCTCCCACTTTTTGTACCAGTAGTCCGCTGGTAGCCAGGGCCTGATCTCTGATGAATTCAGCCGGCCAGCGATAAGAAGGAGATCGGGCGAGGTAACGATTACCGGGGTCGGCTGTTTGCAATTGATGTGTCAACTTCGAAGTTTGCCGGTAAGCTTTGCTCAACACCATTGATTTCAGCAATTCCCGAAGATCCCAACCTGAATCCATAAACTCTATGGCCAGCCAATCCAGTAGATAAGGATGTGAGGGCAAACTTCCCTGAACGCCAAAGTCATGGGGAGTATCCACCAGACCAGTGCCAAATAGCATCTGCCAATAGCGGTTGACGATTACACGCGAAGTCAATGGATTCCGTTGGGAGATCATCCATTCGGCAAGTCCGAGACGATCAGGTGGCAAGCTATCCGGGAAACCACCTAGAATGGCCGGAATCCCGGGATCAACCGGGATAGTAGGCAGATTATATTGTCCCCGATCGAGCACATAGGTCTGACGAGGATGCTGCCGGTCGCTCATGACCATGATATCTGGTATCTCGCAGATTGAATCGGTCCTTTCCCGCAACAATTCCCGAATTGCCTGTTGAATATCCAGCAACTTCCCATCCAGATATTCTGTGTGACCTCTCAGTGCAATTGATGTTTCTTCTTTAGAAAAGGTCACCGGATCACCCGAATCCTTACGGTGCAATACAGCTATATGGAGTGGTGAAAGCCAATTATCATAAAAACGGAGCTGATCCATGGCTCCCTTAAAAACACCATTTTCACCCGTATGATATCGACCACTGCGAAACACCATGACCGGTCGCTCTGGCCAATAAGGTCTCTGGCGCCATCGACGTTTTATGGTTCCGTACAGTTGATTGGCATAGATCCTCACCGGCGATCGAATTCCATTGATATACAAATCAATTCCCTCGGCCTTACCGGTACCATCGTAACTGAAGAATACCTGATGCCAAACATTAGCTTCCAACGTTTCCTTTGTCCTTACCTCAAGGTAATTGTGAGGAAGCATGCTCACCAACCGCAAAGACAGCCGGTTGAGACTGTCCAGGTAGAGATCCCAACCCCGCCATCCATTACCCATGGCCCCAGAATTGCCCATAATCGTTTGGTTCTCTCCTGATTTTTCTGTATTAATCCAGGCACCAGCGCTATACGGTTGATACAGATCATAGGTGCCTACACCTTTCAGGAAGACGAGATCTGTTTCATTTTGGGAGTATAGTGCCTGATCCAATACTCCTGGCACCTGGGTAGGGTAACCACAGGCCAGCGCATCTCTATCTTCATCCACCATTTGGTCGATAGGCTGGTTATTCTGAATTCGGTGAATCACATTATCCTCAACAGCAAATGGCACAATCGTATTAAAGGGAAAGATGGCCGATGGAGAAGGTAATTTATCCTCGGCAGTACGGATCGTTTCCACAAAATTCCTGGTTACTTCCAGCTCTTGCTCCCGTAGTTTCTTTACCTCATAAAGACTATCCAGCTCCTCTTCTAATTTATTAAGTCTTGCTGCCTGAGTAGAATCGGGAAGCATCAGGACAGGACCAGAACTATGCTTGGTTCCAGGCCTGGAAGGATCGTCCACATTGGCTTCATTCACCAGACCCAGCTCATCCATATTGTTGAAGAATGCCGACATACTGTAGTATTCCTCCTGACTTACAGGGTCAAACTTATGATCGTGACATGATGCGCATTCGAAGGTCAGTCCCAAGAATGCTGTAGCCATCGTATTGGTACGATCCTGCACATATTTCTGACGGAACTCCTCATCCGGGATACCACCTTCGGAGCTCATGGGATGCAAGCGTTGAAAGGCGGTCGCGAGAATCTCTCTCTTTCCTGCATTGGGGAGTAAGTCTCCGGCCATCTGCCATAAAATCAGTGTATCATAAGGGACATTATCCCGGAAGGCCTGGATGAGCCAATCCCTCCAGGGCCAGTAGTGTCGCTCTGCATCGACATGTAGCCCCTGGGTATCGCCATAGCGAGCAACATCCAGCCAGTCTAAAGCTAATCGTTCAGCATGTGCCTCCGTCTGAAGGCAATCATCCACCCAACGGGTGTAGGCTTCCTCACTGGTATCAGCCAGCCACTTATCCATTTCCTCAAGTGTCGGTGGCAAACCGGTCAGATCCATGGTCACTCGGCGAAACAGCACATCAGCTGAGGCCGGTGGTGAAGGTTGCAAATCTACCTCCTTCATCCGCTCCACCAAAAACCTATCAACGGGGTGCTGGGACCAACTGGAAGTATCCTGTGGAATTTTGACACGCTGAGGTGGAATAAATGCCCAATGTTCTTTCCAGTCAGCACCCTGACTGATCCATCGTGCCAGGAGTGCTTTTTCCTGAGCGGAAAGTGAAAGGTGAGACTCAGGTGGCGGCATCTGCCATTCCGGATCTTCGCTGATGATCCGTTGCCATGCTTTGCTTCTTGCTAAACTGCCTGGTACAAGTGCATGTCCTCCGTCTGACAATGAAGCAAAGGCTTGGTCTTCCAGATCCAGGCGCAGGCCTGCCTCGCGGCGCTGGTCGTCCGGACCATGACATGGGAAGCAACGATCAGCCAGGATGGGTCGGATATGAAAATTGAAATCGATCTGTTCGGGAGTGCTCTCCATGGCCATATCGACATCTGGTGGCAACGGCACCTGGCAGGATACCAGTACAACACAGATATACCATATCCAGTACTGACCGACGCTCTGTAACTCGTTTGCATTCCCATCTGGCACTCTGGCTTTCATATTTACCGCTTCATGTAGGCTTCATCAAAGTTCATGATCGCATTGTTGACCATGGCCAGGGATGCTGTAATCAGAGGAGGTACTGATTCGTCCACCGGATACTCGCCAATCGACAATAATTTCTCCGCTGAGTCGGGATTCTCAATGAACTTTTGCAGCTCGTTATGATATAGTTGTTGTAAGATGGATATCTCCTGTGCATCGGGATACCTGCCACAGATTCGTCTCCAGGCAAAAGTTAGTTGGTCTTCCAGTTTATCTCCACCCTGCTGCTGCATAGTCACTGCCAGTACGCGGGCCGCTTCAATAAACTGGGGGTCATTCAACAGTACCAGTGCTTGCTGAGGGGTATTCGTGACCTCCCTGCGCACGGTACATATCGACCGATCAGTGGCATCAAATACGATCATAGCCGGTGGAGGTACTGTTCTACGAATAAAAGTATACATACTACGTCGATAAAGATCCTGACCACTATCAGCCTCATACGTTTTCAGATACCCCGAAAACTCATTCTTCTCCTTCCACAAATCAGGTGGCTGATAGGGCTTAACACTGGGACCCCCAACTTGCCGGTTCAACAGGCCACTGGCTGCCAGGGCATTATCCCTGATCATCTCAGCCGGCCATCGGTAACTCGGACCCCGACTTAGATAGATATTCTCCGGGTCGAGTAGCAAGGTTGCGGAATCCAGGTCCACTGCTTGCCGGTAGGTTTCCGAGGTCACCATCAACCTGATCAAATTCCGAAGATTCCAATCTGAATTAATAAACCAAACTGCCAACCAGTCTAATAACTCAGGATGTGAAGGCAGTGCACCCTGACTACCAAAATCATGTGTTGTTTCCACGATACCCCGCCCGAAGAACATCTGCCAGTAACGGTTTACTGCTACCCGGGCTGTGAGCGGATTGGCCGGATCAAACATCCATCTGGCCAGGCCCAGTCTGTTTTCAGGCAAAGAATCAGAAAATGCAAGAATGGCCTTAGGAGTGTTGGCCTCCACTTCTTTTCCTGGCATATCGTACCGTCCCCTTTCCAACACATATGTCTGTCTTGGACTATTCTTGTCAGCCAGTACCATGACCTCCAGTATGGGATCCAGAAGATCAAAATATTGAGTTTGCAAATTACTCAGGTGATCAAACCGTTCCTGAAATCCCACTTCAATCCTTCGTTGATAATGCTGGGCATATTGGGACTCCGTCAATGGATTGAATTCACCTGAACTCCCGGTATCCTCACGATAGAGGGCAGCTATCTCCAGGGCAGTCAAATGCCGGTGATATAACCTGACCTGATCCACCGCCCCAATCAATGCACCGTCATCTTTCTCTGAAAACAGATACTGACTCCCTATACCCATGCGAATGCTCCGATTGGGGTCTGGTGTGTAATTCCGGTTTTTCGTGGGTTGGATGTTTTTGTACAGGTGATCAAAATGTACGGTAGTCATTTGCTCCTGTCCATTGACATACAGCTGAATGCCATCGGAGCTTGCACTGCCATCATATGTAAAGAACAGCTGATTCCAGGTATCGGTCAAAATGGGTTCAGTGGCAACCAGGTGAATGTAATTATGAGAAAGCGAATGCACCAAGCGCAACCCCGGCCGGCCCAGGGTATCGAGGTAGAATATCCAACCTCTCCATCCGTCATTTTTACCTCCGATATTGGCTAATAGAGTCTGAAAAGTTCCGGTTGAGTCTACTTCGACCCAGGTACCGGCCGTAAATGGTTCGTCCAAATCAAAATGTCGAATGCCAGACAGCCGTATACGATCGTAATCACTATCTAGTCGTATTGCCTGTGCAAGTTTACCGGGTATTAACTCTGGAGTTCCAGTCACGGTCGATGTTCGGTTATCATCCAGGATCTGATAGTCTTCCCCGCTAGCCGTTCTGATTTTATCGAACGGGTATAAAGCATCCGGACGAGGTGGAGATACTGAGGCAGGATCCAGATTCTTAATAAAAGAGCGCAATTCCTCTTCATCCACAGTGTATGCTGTAAGCTCAAGCTGTGCCTGGTCTATTTTCTCTTCCAGGTCTTGCAGAACCATGCGGGTTGAATCATTTGGTAGCAGCACGGTAGGGCCCCAGTTCATATCATTGCCAATCATACCGAGTTCATGAACCTGATTAAAAAAAGCGGAGAGTTCAAAGTATTCCTGCTGTGAAATCGGATCAAATTTATGGTCGTGGCATTGCGCACATTCCAGGGTAAGCCCCAGAAAGGCCGTGGCTGTTGTATTGGTACGATCAAGTACATACTGTACACGAAACTCTTCCGGCACAATACCAGATTCAGAGTTTGTGATGTGGTTGCGGTGAAAGCCGGTAGCCAGTTTCTGTTCGGTTGTTGCCTCGGGAAGCAGATCTCCCGCTAGTTGCCAGGTTACAAAATCATCATAAGCCATACTGCTTTTAAATGCCTGGATAGCCCAATCCCGCCACGGCCACATGATGCGAAGTCCATCTGCATGTTGTCCGTGAGAATCAGCATAACGGGCCACATCCAGCCATTCCATGGTAAGTCGTTCTGCATGGGCATCCGTTTGTAGCAATTCATCAACCACCCTTTCGTAAGCATCTCCGGATGTGTCGGCCAGATAAGCTTCCATTTGCTCCACGGTCGGAGGCAGACCGGTCAGGTCCATAGTCACCCTGCGCAATAACCTTTCCTTGCCGGCGGAAGCCGAAGGTTTGAGTCCTTGCTCCTTCAAAGCTTTTCGAATAAAGTAATCGATTGGATTGGTCGAATGAGCTTCCAGTTTTGCTGGTAAATCAGGAGGCTGAGGAGGAATAAAGGCCCAGTGATCTTTCCATTCTGCACCTTCCAGTATCCAGCGGGCAATGAGTGCCTTCTCCTCCATAGAAAGAGACAGGTGCGATGCGGGGGGTGGCATTTGCATCTCGGGATCTTCGGAGATGATCCTCTGCCACGCCAGACTGGAAGACAAGTCGCCCGGTATAACAGCAGAACCTCCATGGTCAAGGGGTTTGAAGGCAGATGACTCTATATCCATGCGCAGATTTGCCTCCCGTCGTTGAGCATCCGGACCATGACAAGGATAGCAACGATCTGCCAGTATAGGCCGGATGTGAAAGTTGAAGTCGAGATTGTCCGGAAGCTTGCTCATTGCCATTTGCACGGCTTCGGGCACTTCAGTTTTACACGAACCAAGGGTAAGCAGTCCGAATAGTAACCACAAGCCAAACTGCCCTGAAATGCAGATTTCTATGTTAGTCCGGAGATAAATCATGCCAGGATCTCCTTCACCACTTTCCCGTGAACGTCGGTAAGACGGTATCGACGGCCCTGAAATTTGAAGGTAAATTGCTCATGATCAATACCCATCAAATGCATAATGCTTGCCTGGAAATCGTGAACGTGAACCGGATTTTCAACGATGTTATAGCTGAAGTCATCCGTCTTACCATACGAAAACCCCTTCTTGACCCCGGCACCAGCCATCCATAGACTAAAGCACTTTGGATGGTGATCACGCCCATAATTGGTATTGGACAACTGGCCCTGTGAGTAATTAGTACGGCCAAATTCACCACCCCAGATCACCAGGGTATCATCTAACATCCCCCTCTGTTTTAGATCTGTTATCAGGGCGGCAGAAGCCTGGTCTGTCTCCCGGCATTGCCGGGTGATGCCACTGGGCAGATTATCATGCTGGTCCCAACCACGATGGTAGAGTTGGATAAATCGTACACCCTTCTCAGCCAGACGTCGTGCCAATAGACAATTGGCAGCATAAGTGCCTGGATTGCGGGAATCGGGACCGTATAAATCATAAATATAGTCAGGTTCTCCGCTGGTGTCGGTGACCTCCGGGACGGAAGCCTGCATGCGAAAGGCCATCTCATACTGAGCAATGCGGGCTTCAATCTCCGGATCCTGGACCTTTGCAAACTGGTTTTCCTGTAGCTGTTGCAAAAACCGCAGTTGTTCACCGCGATGCTCCCGGTCGATTCCAGCCGGATTGGTCAAATATAATACCGGATCTTTTCCGGCCCTGAATTGAACTCCCTGGTGTTGAGAAGGTAAGAAACCATTGCCCCAAAGCCGGGCATAGAGTGGCTGTCCACCTTTGCCCTTGGTAACCAATACGATAAATGCCGGCAAATTGTCATTCATACTACCCAGGCCATAATCAATCCATGACCCCATGGAGGGGCGACCCGGAAATTGAGATCCAGTCTGAATAAAGGTAGCTGCTGGATCGTGATTGATAGCCTCAGTGTGCATCGAATGGATAAAACAGAGTTCGTCGGAGATGGCAGCCTGGTGTGGAATTAGTTCGCTCATCCAGGCCTGAGACTCACCATAGCGCTGAAAATTAAATAGGGTACCAGCCAATGGGAACGAACTCTGACCTGCGGTCATACCCGTGAGACGCTGCCCCTGACGCACAGATTCGGGCAGTTCCTGACCATACATTTCCTGTAAGAGTGGCTTGTGGTCAAATAGATCAATCTGCGACGGTGCTCCGCTTTGAAAAAGATAAATGATGCGTTTGGCTTTGGGGGCAAAATGAGGCAAGTTTCCCGGAAAATTAACCATGCCGGTATTTCGACCAACCGCAGTCAAAGGATTGAGTAAAGAAGCAAGCCCCATGGCACCGATTCCCATCGAAGAGCGGGTAAGAAAGTCACGGCGAGAATAAACCGGAATGTGATGATTGCAGTCCATATGTCATAATACATCTTGGCTCCCTCCAATTTAGCTGTTTTACCTGAGAAAGGGCAAATGAGACATATCCTGATCGGGAAAAAAGCTTTCCGTGCAACATATAACAAAATAATGGAACGCAATTGTGTCAACTTCTAACAGATCAACAACATGCACCAACGAAATGATTGATTAATGAGCCCAATTTGGGTTATGTAACTCCACTTGCACCCTGATTATTCATTAAACCGGGAATAAGCACCAAAAAACCCGGATAAATCTTTTCGTTATGTATCCAAGATTGTTCACCCTATTGCTGAGCCTGTGCCTACCACTACCTCTCCTTGCAACCTGTCATATCATTCCTTTCAAACTTGTAGACAAACTGATCATCGTGAGAGCGAATATTGACGGATGGAAAGGAAATTACATTCTCGACACAGGAATTCCCAACCTGTTGCTAAATAGCCAATACTTTGACGGTATGGCATCCGACAAAATACACTATGGTATATCTGGATCTGCCACGCAAATTGAAGTATGCTTTCCCGGTGTACAGATCGGTCCAGTCACCTGGAAGAAGGTATATGCTGGTGTTGTCCCACTGACTCATCTTGAGAGAAGCCTTGATCTGAAACTCCATGGTTTGCTGGGTTGTTATCTTTTTCGGAATTATGAATTGACCATTGACTATGTTAAAGAACAACTCTACCTCTGTGAAATAAACCGCAAAGGTTTACCGGAAGAGAAGCACTTTCACAGCGAACCCCTTGCTGTTGTTCCATTATCGTATAAAAAGAGCATCCCATATGTTGAATCACATGTATACGGTGAAAAATTACGATTGATCATAGATACTGGTGCAGAAATTAACCTCCTGCATGCGGGCATGTATTCAAATGTGAAAGATCATGTCGTTCCTTTATCAAGGCTCAATCTGGGTGGTGTCGGTGAAGAAGTGATATCGGCTCAGGCCTCGACCCTGAATGATCTCCAGGTTGGACAGATATTATGTGCACCGATGAAAACGGCTTTTCTTGATTTGGGCAAAATGAATGAAGGACTTCCCGGAGTTGCCATTGATGGTATCGTTGGATATGAATTTCTCAGCCAGTTTATTATTACACTGAATTTCAGAAAAAACGAAATGACGATAAAGGAAAGGCACCCTGCACAAATGATAGCAACTGTTGGAGAATAACGTTACATATCGTATTTTGCAACAATAGATAAAGGGAATGGAACATTAGCTAACACCCTTCAATGTAACATTCGATAAATTGTAAGGGATGCTATTGACATCACAAATCCCATAATATAAGTTTCTACCCTCAGTTCGTTTAGTTCTATCTTTTCCCTCAAGTTTCAGTGACCACCCCTTCAATACTTGAATTTCGTAGAATTCATCTAATTGCCACTGAATGCTTGAACCCGGACTATGCATTAGGCTTTTCTATATCGAAACCCCAATGAATAATCCGGCTTGAAACAATCACTGTGGCGAAGATCTATGGCTCTACTTGAAATTTTTGTGTCCGGGATGGGCACTCTTAAACTTCGTCTATGTCAGGTAGAGATCTTCATACATGTCGAAATTTGATGCACCAAAGAAGCTGTCGGGGCTTCAATGGTAAGCGGCTCATACTGGCCATTATTTTCATCATGTCATTTGTCCGACTCGGTGCCAACAAACCAGTACTAGCACGAACCGGAGTTGCTACCTGGCTGGATGCACCCGCTCTCCTTCCTGAAGATGGAAGGCTAATGGAAATTATTTCACCCTGGTTAGATCACTTTGCAACTACTTGTACATTGGATATCGGAAAACATCAAATAGATACGGAGCAGTTGTTGAGTTCTGATTCGACGTTCATTGAAAAAGATTCCGGGGTGATCACCCTGGAAGACGTTGAAATCAGAATATGGAACCCATGTGTGATTACCGACAGATTTACCCGTGACAATGAATTGATGAGAACAGATACCCTTCGGACACAATCCGTCCTGGTAATGAATCCTTGGGAAGACGCACCCATGTTCGAATTGATATCAGTACAAAGTCATAATCCAGGTTTTAAAAGCACCATTCAGTACCGACTTGTACCCAGTATAATGAATTGGACGCCTCTTGTCGGAAGAAGAACGTTGCGATTCTCCCAACTACCTGTTGGTGAACATACCATGGAGGTAAGGACGATGACCATGGATGGTGAATCCGGACCAGTCTTCTCTTATCCAATCAAGCTTAGATCCTACTGGTACCATACTACAGGTGGCCGCCTCATTATAATCTTCATCATACTGGGACTCACTGCCACCGGATACACCATGATACGGACCCATCAGAAAAGGACAAAAACCAGACGGGAAAATGCACCAACAAACACCAAATCAAGTATCTACACGGCTATAGCACATGAACTTCGAACTCCATTAGATATGATCTCGAGTATCACAGGACAGGTGATGGAAAATCCTGAGGAGTGGCTTGATGACGGCATCAAAACAATCAAGACGAAAAGCGAAGAACTACTTCACATTGTTTCACAAATGAATGATGTTTCGGGGCTGGAAAACGGAACCTATAAATTAGAGCCGGTGCAGTCAGATATGATCCACTTTCTGAATAAGATAGTTGATCAATTTCAACTCTATGCACGAACTAAAGATATTCGTATCCATATTCTGCCGGCAGTCCCTAATCTTTTCATGGATTTTGATCCAAAGAAAATGCAACTGGTTGTCTCCAATCTCTTAAGCAATGCGATAAGATACACACCCAATGGAGGAGATATTTACATTTCATCTGAACAGGTAAAGAAAAAGAAGGAGGAACACTGTTTGATTAGCATTACTGATACCGGAATTGGATTATCAAAGAATCAGCTTAATGTAGTGAATCAACTTAATGATCATGGTATTCAGTACCGTCACAAACCAGCCCTGGGTCTCTCACTTACCCGGGATCTCATTCAACTCATGAACGGGACCCTGACGGTTGACAGTACACCGGGGAAAGGAGCCACGTTTGCCGTTGCCATACCAATTTCCCGTAAAGCACCGGTCAAAAATCTTTCACAGTACCTTCAGAGCCTCACTCCTCCATCAAAAACTACTTTGTTTGATAGAGGGATTGATAATCAGGTATCTTCGGCAACATCCGAAAGCCCTCTGCTCCTGCTCATCGAACCATCACCTGAATTTGTTGAAGATTTTACCGATGAGTTGAGGGAGAAGTACCGAATCGTAACGGCGCAAAATGCATTGGATGGTTTTAATAAGGCTGTGAAGTTAATACCTGATCTCATCTTGATCAGTACTGAGAACAAACGAAGCAAAGCAGATTGCATCTTTCCTTTCAGAAGTGAATCACGGACCAGTCATATCCCGGTCTTGATCATGTGCCAGGATCAGGATCAACCGGAATTTGATCGCACGGATTCGGTCATTTTTGCTCCCAGAAATATGGGTCTGCATAGCTTGTCTACTTATATCGATCATATGATAAAATCTGAAGATTCCCACCGGTTCACCGATCCATCGCAGACCAGGGATGATGGAAAAAAGTCCGCCAAGGAGGATGCCTTTCTGGGTAAGGTAAAATCCATAGTTGAAAAAAACATCAACAATGAGGATTTTGGGATAACCCAACTTTGCCAGGAAATGCACGTGAGCCGAACCCAGCTACATCGCAAGTTGAAAGCCATCACCAATAGTTCAACTTCGCGAGTTATCAGATCCATACGATTGCAAAAAGCCCGTGAGCTGCTGGAAAGCAGTGATCAGAACGTCTCCGAGGTAGGTTATGCCGTTGGATTTACCAACAGAAGTCACTTTACCCAGGTATTTACAGAAGAATTTGGTCAACCACCCAGTTCATATAAAAGAATGTAATACCAGCGGGCAAGTCATTGACAATGACAATAGCTAACAGATTGCAACAATAGCTACAACGATTGCAACATGGGTAATCATTCCACTTACTTCTCCTCAGTAACTTGCTGCAGAGATCAGCAATTTGAGAATCAAATATCCTACTACTCTATATGGACCGGGAGTATAAAATACTGCCTTTCATCATTCTACAATACCCTTAAAGTAGGGTTGTTTTCCTCAAAAAAGAGAAAGTCAGCTGTTCCCGGTCCTGTTTTGAGATCTGTAATCTTAATCAAACCTGGATTATTTAACCGGGATTATTACATTAATGATCAAGTTCTGTCATTTTTTGGCAGAAAATGAATAGTTCGTATCTTCTTTCGCAGGTTTTTTGCTTTGAAAAAATTGGGGATTGACAAACCTTGCAGTCCGATTTCTGCTCAATCGTACGTGGTCTTTTGGGTGCTAGGCCCACTGCCGTGCAAGGTGCTGACAGAATCGTCAGTAGTGGCGTTCTTTGGCATTGCCCCAAAGAACCAAAGGTCTAGTCAACACCACTAGGCGGCGGGAAGGCTCCTGTTCTCTCTGAATATATTGATCAATAGGCACTTCTCTTGAGGGCCTGGGTGGATCGCTTGTATAACCGCTGGATCCATTTGGAGCCAAGCTTATTGAAATGCGCTTTATCCTCAAATTATGTTTCTCTGAATCATATTAGACTATCATTACATTTGACAAGTAGTCTCGCAAGGTCTGGTGCGACAAGGTTCGCAATTAGAGCACCCTGCCCGAATGGTCAGGAGATGTGCGAAAGCTGGTGGGTAGACTATTCCAAGACAAATTTGCTGAGCAGATGGTTGATCAGGAGTATTGTCAATCGAGAGTGATAGGACGTCCCAGATAATAATCGAGCACCTTAAGGCGGAAAATGTACTGATATTTGGCAATACTAAGATCCGTCTCTGCCTGGTTTCGGTTGCTTTGTGCCGTCACCAATTCCAGGCTATTAGCAACTCCAAGATCAAATCTTTTTTCGGTATCTGCATAAGCTGCACGGTTGGCTTCTGCGCTGTGTATGGCTGCCTCATACTGTTCCTTTCCTGTCTTAACGTCAGCCACTGCTCTTTGTACGTCGATTTTCAGATCGTTCTTAATCTGCTCACTGGCGATCTTAGCCCGGGCTACATCAAGTTGAGCCAGGTCCTGATTGGCTTTATTTTGTCCGCGGTTATATATCGGTATGGAGAGGCTTAAACCAAATCCAAAGGCCAGGTTTTCATTTAGCTGATCTCCATAAGGGATTTTGTCGAAGGCATAGACCGGCTGTTCATAAGACAAGGTGATGGGCTCATCATTAATGAAAATATCCTGCATAACGGTCTCGGTACCGGTTTGATCTCCCTGCCTTTGCGCAAAAGAGGAATATCGGGTGCCGAGTGAACCACCGATAGAAAGCGTGGGAATCATGGCCGCTCTGGCTATCTCTACACCCACTTCTGCATTGGTTGTCCTTATTTCGCCGGCCTTGACACTGGGCTGCCAGGCTTCGGCAGTTTGGTAGACATTTTCGGCATCTAAAGCAGCCACATCATAGTCGCTGGGCAGTTCAATATCCGGAGCTTCCACCAACATATCAAAAGAGCCATCAAGTTGCAACAACTGTTTAAGATTGAGGTAGGCAATATCGATTTCATTCTGTGCATTTACCAGCATTTGCTCATTCTGTGCTTGCTGAGCTACCAGATCCAATCTGGCGTTTTGCGGTCGGGTACCGGCTTCTATGAAAGTCTCTATTTGATCCAGTTGTGCACCGATAAGCTCAAGGCTTTCCTCCGCATTGGCGTAGTTCTCCTGGGCAAAAAGAATAGTAAGATATGCATTGGCGATATTCAGGGCCAGATCATTCTCAAGCTGTTCCAGGTCCAGCTCGCTGGCTCTGAGGAATAGTTCAGATTGTTTGATCTGATTGTTAATTCTACCCCCGTTATACAGCACAGTACCTCCGGATAGCCCCCAGCTTTGACTCCAGAATTCCTGGTTAATAAAGTCGTTGGAGGTCGGATCAATTTGCCGCCCAAAACTCAAATTGAGATCGCCGTTGGCATTGAGGTTGGGCCAGCGCAATTGCCGGGAGGCTCTCTGGTTGATATTGGATTGCTCTACATCCAGCCTACCCTGACGGAGGGTTAGACTATTATCCATGGCATAGGTAATGCATTTCTCCAATGACCAGGTTTCCTGAGCTGTCCCACCCACTGTTAAACACAGGCAAAGAAAAAGAACAAGGATACGCAGTACATTCATCATATATTTTTTAAATGACAGGAGTCGGTAACTCGATATTCAGGTAAGTATAGTCCAGACTACGTGCCATCTTTACATAGAGCTAATTATCAATACTTTAGGAAATAAAGCCGCAAAAAAAGTGTCCGATAAAGTACAGTTCTGTTCGTTTTCGAACAGTGTTCTGTCAGTAATTGACTAGCTTTTTCGTTATACAAACTTCAAATGATTATTTCCCTGAGTAGCATCAATCTACCTTGATAGAATTGACCGGGTTCTCTGTAGCCACCTTCCAGGACTGGATTCCGACTATGATAAAAGCTATCAGGAGGGTGCCAATGCCTGAGACCATAAAAAGCCCAGCACCGATTTTTGTATGATAAGCAAATCCCTCAAGCCAATATCCCACCAACCAATAAAATATGGGAGTGGCTATTACGATGGCCAACACGATCAGCATAATAAAATCCCGGGAAAGCAACAGGATAATATCGGTGAGTGTAGCGCCTAATATCTTGCGAATACTAACTTCCTTAATCCTTTGCACACTAATAAAAATAGCGAGACCTAATAAACCTAAACCGGCGATGCACAGTGCAAAAAAGGTAAACATTGCGCTTAGCTTACCAACCAACTCCTCGTTCTTGTAGGTAGCATTAAAATCATCGTCCAAAAACCGATATTCCAACGGGAAAAAAGATTCAAAGCTCTGATACGACTGATCCACATAATCCAGGGTATGCTCCAGATCCATCCCAGACAACCGCATATAGGCCAGGCCTCCCTCAGTACTCAAACTGATTAAAGTGGGTTCGATCGGGTCATACAGGGATTTCATATGAAAATCCCTGACCACACCCACAATTTCACCAGGTTTATTCCATAGGGTGAACTGTTTGCCCACCGGATCGTCCACTTTCATCATTTGTTGCAATTGTTGATTGATGATGTACTTAGGTTGTTCCGTTCCCCTGTATCGCTTAAAATCATGACCCTCAACGATTTCCATCTTGAGTACCTCGGTAAGATCAGGACCGGCTCGAAGTACGTGAATGTAATGTTCATCTCCACCAGAATAGCCCGGCCACTGTACCGAATAAGTATTACTACCCACATCAAGTGGACTGCTACTCGCCCGGCTCACAGATTCAATGCCCGGGTGCTTCTCCAATTCTGATTTAAATGCTGCAAAGTGCTCGTTCAAATCCTCAGTAATGGAGACACTGAGCACCTGATTGCGATCCAGACCCAAATTTCGTTGCTGAATAAACTGGATCTGCTTATGGACGGCAAGGGTTCCTAAAATAAGAAGGAGAGAAAGTACATATTGAACCAATATTAGGCCCTTCCGCAGTCCGATATGCTTACCCGAAGGTTTAAACACACCTTTAAGTACCTGTAGAATACTGACTGATGACAGGTACAGTGCAGGATAAACGCCTGAAAGTATTATGGTTAACCCTCCAATAACTCCAAGCCACGATAAAGTATTAAAACTGAAATCACTAATGGTGATGGTTTGCCCGGTGATCGCATTAAATTGAGGTAGAAACGCAATAACCATTACTGTCGCCAGCACCAGAGCCGCAGATGCCATTATTGCCGACTCCCACATAAACTGACCGAACAGGGATGATCGGGAAGCCCCGATGGATTTTCTGACCCCTACCTCTCTGCTGCGCTTTAAAGAACGGGCAATATTAAGATTGACAAAATTAATGCCGGCAATGACCAGGATGAAAATACCAACTATAATAAATATAGCGATATAGGTCGACAAGCTGCCTGCTACCAGTTTACCATCCCGAAAAGTTGAATTCAGATGACGATCTGTGAACGAATGCAAGAATATTTCGCTACTGAAGCTTTCCAGATGAATATCCTGTGCCCTGCGAATTCGCTGATCAATCACAGGTAGGTCCTCTTCAGAATCAACCCTCACAAACATTTGAAAAGCACTGTTTCCCCACGATAAGTTATTCCGGCTTCGGTCCCGGTAATTTATTACCGGAAGAATAAAATCAAATTGAAGCGAGGAACGATAAGGTACATCCTCAAATACACCCACAATGCTATAATCTCGCTGATTGTCCACATTGATCGATTTACCAAGTATCTCTTCATCTTCCCGAAAAAATTGTCTGGCCAACGAACTGGAAATCATAATAGAGGATGGATCCCTAAGTAAATCGGGCTGAGATCCTGCCTGGAGTGACCAGTCGAACAAGTTGAAAAATTCAGGATCTGCATAATATCCGGAAGATTTATGTGTCAAGTCTCCCACAACCAGTGTAGATCTCTGTTGACCATCACTTGCCATCGACACCTGGTCAATGGCTGGGTCATTCTTTAGCACGTCCCCCAGCAAATACGGTACGGCATTACCCGTATATACGTCATCTCCAAACCGGGAATGACGCATTACCTGATAAATATTATCTACATCGGGATGAAAGGCATCGAAACTGCGCTCACCACGGATCCAAAGGGTAATGTAGATCGCGACCATCAAGGCAAGGGCAAGACCCACGATATTGATCGAAGAATAGAGTTTATTTTTTCTCAAAATTCTCCAACTGATCTTAAGGTTATGCTTGAACATGGTGTACTGCATTTGATTTCGAAATAATGTTGAATCAATAATCCCGGGGCGAAAAAGAAGAAGAACCTGCCAGAGAAAATATCTCCTTGCAGATTTCATTCCCTCAGAATGAATTTTTTCATTAAAATTCTCCACCAAATCTCCCTCGATATCCTCCAATATATCCGGCCGGCAAAACCAGCGGAAAAATTGCAGGGGAAGTTTGGGCGGGGTATTATGTTTCTCAGAGTCGGTCATTCTGATCTGAGATTATTTACCGGATTGCTAAATGCTATTTTCAGCGAATAAAAACCTACTGTGCACAAAGCAATGAAAAGTGTAGTTCCTCCAGCGAGAATGAAAACACCTGCACCCAGATTGATCTTGTATGAGTATTTCTCCAACCAATCGCTAGCGAAAACATAGGTCAGAGGGGTTGCAATCAAAAAAGCAATCAACACCAGATAAACAAATTCCTTGCAAAGCAGGTATACGATCTGAGCTACTTTTGCTCCCAGCACCTTTCTTATACTTACCTCCTTGAGGCGCTGTTGGCCGGCAAACACTGCCAACCCTAGAAGTCCCAGAAAAGCAATGAATACGGCTGTACCAGCAAAGATTATCGACAATTTTCCCATCACCTGCTCACTTTTGTACATGGCATTAAATCTTTCATCCATAAATTGGTATTCCAGGGGAAAATCCGGATTGAATCTTTTGAATACTTTTTCCAGGCTGGCAATTGCTTCTTTGGTTTGACCCGGGTTTGTCCGTAAATACATGTGGGATGACCAATTGGGTCGCAGCATCATGATGGTTGGACTAATTTCTGAATAAAGGGATGTCATATGGAAATCTTTCACCACACCAATAACCTTTCCTGAGTTATTCCAAAAACTTAATTCCTCTCCTAATGGAGACTCAAATCCCATCACTTCTGCAGCCTTTTCATTAATAATGTAGTTGGATGAATCCAACTTCATGACCCGATCAAAGTCCCTTCCATCTACTAATTCCATTTTCATCACATTCAGAAAATCGTAATTCACTCCCAGAATATTCATGGAAATCTGACTGTTAGGATCTTTACCAGACCATTGTACCGAGTGAGTATTCGATCCCACGTCCAGAGGACTGGAATTTGATGTACTGACATATTGAATTCCTGGTTCTTGCAAAAGGTGTGATCTAGCCAGTTTAAATTCAGAATCCATTTTGCCCTCCGAAGGAATATAGATGACATTTTCCCGGTTCAAGCCCAGGTTTTTAGATTGGATATAATCGATTTGTTTGTAAACAGTAAGGGTGCTCGCGATCAATACGATCGACATAGCGAATTGAAAAACAATGAGTCCCTTCTTCAAATTCCTCCCTCCTTTTCCAGGCTGAAATGTGCCTCGTAAGATATTGATGATACCAAATGAGGACAGATAAATAGCAGGGTAAGTTCCTGCCAGAATCGCTGTTATGATTCCTATACCCAGGAACAGAAGCCATGTTCCACCCGCCATGTGACCTATCATCAGTTCCTTACCAACCAACAGATTGAAGAACGGCATTGCCAGGATTACTCCTATCAACGAAATCACGAATGATAAAAAAACCAGCATCAAGGACTCGCCCATGAATTGACCAATTAATATTCTCCTATCCGCACCTACCACTTTCCGAATGCCAATCTCCCGGATTCGTTTCATTGAACGCGCTGTAGACAGGTTGGCAAAATTGATGCAGGCAATCAAAACCACGATCAGTGCAATAATGACAAAGATCCTTACATAGTCAATTCTCCCGCCTGTCAGTACGCCATCCTTAAAGTTGGAATATAAATGCTGATCAGAATACTTTCTCAGAAACAAGTCACTTCTGAATCCCTCAATGTGTTGGTTCTGAACATCAATGATTTTACTATTCAAAGCTACCACATCGATACCCTCCCGTACTGTTAGGTAAATTGCTATGCCACTGTTCATCCAGTTATGAAGCCAATCATTCTGGCTCACAAATATTTCCATCGGTAACAGAAAGTCAAACTGCAGGGAAGAATTTTTGGGTACTTCTCCGAACACGCCACTAACCTGCAAGTCATCCAGAAATTCGGAGTTGCATTCTACGGTCTTGCCAATAATCCCTTCATTTTGCCAATTGGGACCGAAATATCTGGCTGCTAAAGAAGATGATATTACGATAGAAGATGGATTGTCCAAAAGATCCCCCGGTGTTCCCAGCAGCAGGTCCCAGGAAAATATCTCAAAAAATGATGGCTCAACACAAAGTCCTTGCTGACGAATAGTCACATCCTCATCGTGGAATACAAAACTCATGGGATTCGTAGTTACGGCCACTTGTTCCACTTCCGGGTATTCACTTCGTAACGTAGAAGCAATATTATAAGTTACCGAATTCGAAGTGCGTATCTGGTCACCCGAATATACATGGCGATTTACCTGGTAAATCCGGTCTCTAGACGCATGAAACTTATCGAAACTTAGTTCATCTCTGACCCAGAGTGCAATAAACATAGCTATCATCATTCCCAGTGCCAGACCCAAAATATTGACAGAAGCGAATACCTTATTTCTCCGGAGAATTCTCCAGCTCAGTTTCAAATTATGTCTGAACATATAATTTCGGTTTAGTTTAAATAATTGAAATGACCGCACTATGCCCGGTCGGAAAAGAAGAAGAACCTGCCAGAGAAAAAATCTGTTGGCAGGGTTCCTTCCCTGAGATCGAGCTTTCACATTAAACTTCTCCACCAGGTCTCCCTCGATATCTTCCATTATATCCGGTCGG
>JAUILF010000081.1 GCA_030433135.1 Bacteroidia bacterium
CGAAATGCTGTAGCCATTGCCTGGGACCCAGCATCCAATTCACTCTATGCCGTGCAGCACGGCAGGGATGACCTTCACCGGTTTTGGGAAGACGTCTTTACCGAGGATCAAAATGTGGAGTTACCGGCAGAAGAATTTCTGCAGGTTGCAGAAGGAGATAACTTTGGCTGGCCTTATTGCTATTACGACCAAATGCAAGGACAGCGTTTTCTCAACCCGGAATACGGTGGTGACGGTAATATCTCCGAAAGGTGTGAAGATTTTAAAAATCCCCTGGTAGGATTTCCCGGACATTGGGCACCAAACGACATTCTCTTTTATCAGGGTGATCAGTATCCTGCAAAATATAAGCACGGAGCCTTCATTGCTTTTCATGGTTCATGGAATCGCCTGGGTGACGATCAGGCAGGCTTCAAAGTAGTATTTGTACCTATGTCCGGCGGAAAAGTATCTGGAGATTGGGAAGTATTCGCTGATGGATTCATTGGAGCGGAGGCCATCCAGGCACCAGGTGATGCCAAATACCGACCTTGTGGCCTGGCAGAAGGACCTGATGGTTCCCTCTATATTTGTGATTCCGTAAAAGGACGGGTCTGGCGAATTGTGTACCAGGAAAGTGTATGACCCTCTGACGACCAACAGCTTATTATCATGGTGCTGAATAAGGTACTATCTCTTATGAAAAGAGATGATTTGGCTTTTTTCATATGATGATCTGAATTAATGTTACTTTTGAAAGTAGGGTAACTGATCATCCATGAGATTTGCAGAAGTATGAAACTTCTTTTTCCCCGGCCCAGGATCCCTGTCGAATCCGGCTACCAAAAGAATGAACGTGCGCATGACATTTATGATGTTGTGGTCGTAGGAGGAGGTCTTGCGGGCCTGACTGCAGCTCATCGCCTTATGCTGGCTCATATGAAAGTATTGGTTCTGGAGTCTGATCAGACGCAAATGGCAAACACCCACCCAATTGCAAATGATCCGTTTACCGACCGTGTTACAGCCAGGCACACAGAGTTGATACAGCTGGCTCATCAGCTTAATCTGCCGGTATCCCATGATAGCAGGGATGGAAAAGCCTATTTTGTCCATGGTCGAAAAGTAACATCTTTTGAAAAATCGATGCCAGTATCACATTGGAGTCATGGGATTGGTCGTAAATCGGTCATTTCAGAATGGGAAAAAACACTCTCATTGCTGGACACTACAAAACCCTGGGAAGTCCAAAGAGCTGCTTCACTTGACCAGGAACGGGTTTCCACGTTTCTGGGTAAAAAATACTTATTAAGAGGTAAGGCTTCCAGTCTCAAGTATATACTGGAATTATTTCTCGGCAGGGAACTGGGGCTGGTGTCGGTTCTCGAAGCACTTTTTCAAATCAAATCTCACCATATAAGAGAGTCATTGCTAAAGTGCGGCATGGAATCAGAACCTCAGGTGGTGATTGAGGGTGGGCTGAATATGTTGCATAGAAAGTTGGCTCAAGAGGTTAATTTACTTCAGGGTTACCAGGTGAAAAAGGTAGAACAACTGGATACACATGCTGTAATTTCGGGTTCCGGTTTTCAATTCAATGCGCGCAAAGTCATCCTGGCTATGTCACCTATGGAGATGAAAAACATCCGGTTTGACCCTTTACTTACCAATTCCCGCTTGGCGTTATGGAATAAGATCCATCCGGTGAAATCACTGCATTATGTAGCTACATACCATAAACCCCTGCTAATAAAATCAGACTGGAATGGCAATGCCTACTTTGATGAAAGACATGTGATACAGAAACTTTCTGTTGCAAATCTATCTGATGGAAAAACAAAAGTAGAAGGATATGCCCTTGGATCACGTGCTATCCCATTGAGCCGGCAAAGCAATGAGACAAACAAAGAACAGGTTTTGCATTCATTTGCCACTGTGTTGGGCTCTGACGCATTCTCTCCCACTCAATTTGTCGCAGAAGAAATACAGGGTCGGTCGCTGCGTGCCCCGGGGGCATGGACAGATCATCAGGATATCCTTTCTCAACCGGAAGGTAGGATTTTCTGGGCGGGAGCGGAATCCAGCAACGAATTTAACGGTGTTCCTGAGGGTGCTGTAAGATCTGGCTTAAAAGTGGCAGATGAGATACTGCAAATACCGGTTGTAGTCTGACTGTCCAACCTCCTCAAATTTGAACTATTGTTTTGGCCGATATCCTGGTCCTTTCACAAATCTACCCGGAAATGCCCCGGTATGCTCTCCATCTTTAAGTACATGTACGCCATTGACAAACACATGCTCAACTCCGGTGGCGTATTGATGTGGCTCTGCAAAGGTGGCGTGATCAGCAATGGTCTCGGGGTTGAATACAACAATGTCCGCATATTGGCCTACCTGCAACCTTCCCCGTTTACTAATTTTTAACTTATCCGCAGCCAGTGCTGTCAACTTATGAATGGCCTCCGGCAGAGAAATAACCTCTTCTTCACGGACATATTTCCCCAAGAGTCGGGCGACATTCCCATAGGCCCTTGGATGGGTACTCGATTTGAGAAAGTCGCCCTCTGCTGCAAGTGCACCGGCATCAGAACCAAAAGTTATATAGGGTAGTTGCAGTTGTTTTTTGACATTGTCTTCTGACATCATAAAGTAAACCGTTCCCACACGACTACCATCTTCCACCACCAGGTCCATAGCTGTTTCCTCCGGAGTAGTTCCTCTTTGTGCTGCGACCTCAGCCAGTGTCATACCGGTATATTCTTTCAACACCTCATTCTTAAAGCCTACCAGTAGAAGGTTCTCCGGCCCTCCTGCCGCATAGTAGAGGTTCTCCCATTCCTGAGCATCGGTTTTCATCTCAGCAGCTACCCGAGCTCTAATGTCAGGATCCTGCAGTCTCCCGGCCCATTCGCTATAACCACCCTCCTGCACCCAGGGAGGCATGGAAGCATCGAGTCCGGTGGCACCGGCCAGATAGTTATACATGTTTGCGGCGATGTCCACACCTGATGCTCTTGCCTGCTCGAGTCTGGAGATTACCTGGTCCATCTTGGGCCAATTTTTCTCACCACCAGCTTTCAGGTGATATATTTCGGCCCTGACCCTGGCCTTTTCGGTAATTTCCAATACTTCATCCACAGCTTCCAGGAGTTGATTCCCTTCGCTGCGCATGTGGGTTATGTACATTCCATCATATTTGGAAGCAACACTTGCCAGAGCTATCATTTCATCTGTATCCGCATAAAATGCCGGTGCATAAATCAATGAAGACCCCACTCCCATGGCCCCTTCCTGCATGGCTGTCTCCACCAGAGACTTCATGCGATCCAGTTCATCGGGGTCAGGAGCCCGGTCCTCATAACCCAGTTCATGTATTCTTACCGAAGTAGCTCCCACAAAAGAAGCGACATTGGGAGAGACACCTTTTTGTTCCAGCCCCGTCAGGTACTCACCTAAGGTAGTCCAGTCTACCTCGAAACGAATGTCTCCCTGGTTTTCCTGCAAATGCATCTTCATGCTGTCGTTTAGCGGCCCCATACTCCAGCCCTCCCCCATCACCTCCAGCGTCACTCCCTGTTTGATATCACTCATACCCCGACCATCCGCCAGGAGACTTTCTGTAGCCCAACTAAGCATGTTGATAAATCCGGGTGACACCGCCAGGCCACCCACATCGACTTGCATGGTTCCCTGACCTGCAAAGTCTCCCACTGCGGCGATGGTATCTCCTTTGACACCCACACTTCCCATGTACGGATCACCACCCGAACCATCATAGATCATGGCGTTCTCAATCAGAATGTCGTAAGTTTCCGCCGGCTGACAGGCAAGACAGCAAATGCACAGCCACAGATAGAATGACTTGTTTATCATGATTCTTTCAGTTGAGGACAAGTAAGTTACCGATTTTGGAAACAATTCAGACCGGCTGATACACTTCCTGGTCAACACGGAATAGCTTTAAACATGAAGATTTTAATAACTTCGGCAAGATGAATACAGTGATTATGAAATACAGTTTATTCCCGGTCCTGGCTGTCCTTCTAACCGCATGCTCTACCGTGGATTCGGAAAAAGTGACATCTGTTGATGGCCAGTACATCACCAGGGTGGTTCAGGATATCTCCACAGATGAGTTCCTGGGAAGGAAACCCTTTACTGAAGGTGAGACCAAGACGGTATCCTACCTGGAAAATGAGTTAAAGTCGCTAGGGGTTGAACCCGGCAACGGCGATTCATACCGACAAAGTGTCCCGTTGGTGGCCATCAGCCCGACACCCGATGAGACCATGCTACTGAAGGGCCATGGACAAAATATAGACCTTAAGCTGAAGGATGATTTTGTTGCCTATTCAGAGCAGGAAGAAGAGGATCTGGTAGTCGAGGAATCTGAGGTCATTTTCTGTGGCTTCGGAATCACAGCACCGGAATACGAATGGAATGATTTTGAAGGAATGGATGTCGAAGGTAAGACCATTGTCGTACTGGTAAATGATCCGGGGTTCGGGTCTGATAATGAAGATTTTTTCAAGGGAAACACCATGACCTATTATGGTCGCTGGACTTACAAATATGAGGAAGCAGCAAGGCAAGGTGCCGCAGCCGTATTAATTGTTCACGAAACGACATCAGCAGGCTATCCCTGGTTTGTAGTTGAAAACTCGTGGTCTGGTACCAAACTGAATTTGAGGACGGAAAATGGCAACCGGGACAAGGCCGCAATTCAGGGATGGATCACGCTGGATGTAGCCCAGGATCTCTTTGAAAAAGCTGGTTTTGATCTCGGCGCAGAAATCAGAAAAGCCCGTACAACTGACTTCAAGCCTTTTTCACTGGGGTACACTATGGATTACCACCTGAGTAATAGTTTTGAGTACGATCAATCCGATAATGTTGTCGGGCTGATACCAGGCAAGTCCAGACCGGACGAATACATCATCTATTCATCGCACTGGGACCATCTTGGAGTCGGCCAGGTTGTTGATGGAGATTCCATTTATAACGGTGCGGTGGACAATGCCAGCGGAGTGGCCTGTATGTTGTCGATCGCCAAAGCCATGAAAGAGTCACCGGCGCTGGACAGATCCATCGTTTTCCTATTTGTCACCGCTGAGGAACAAGGTTTGCTCGGTTCACAGTATTATGGCGAAAATCCTATCTATCCTGTAGATATGACTGTAGCCAACCTGAATATGGATGCCATGAACATATTTGGTCCCATGAAATACCTTACGCTCACCGGTATGGGACATTCAGATATGGACAACTATGCACGGGATGCTGCTGCCAAACAGGGACGTGAAGTTCTTGCTAACCCCGAACCCGAAAAAGGCTATTTCTTTCGCTCCGATCATTTCAACTTTGCCAAAGTGGGGATTCCTGCCCTTTATGCAGAAGGAGATGTAGAGCATATTGAAAAAGGACGAGAATTTGTATCAGAGATGAAAGAAGATCATCTCAGCAACTATTATCACCAACCTGCTGATGAGTACGATGCAAACAGGTGGGATGTCAGTGGTCTGGTTCAGGACTCAGACCTGTATCTCGATATTGGATCGAGGTTAGCAAATGAATCTACCTGGCCCGAATGGAAAGACGGATCCGAGTTTAAGGCAGCAAGGGAAGCCTCCAGACTAAAAAATTAAGGGGATGGAAAATCTACGCTATCCCATTGGTCGATTTACTGCACCGGAACACTACAATCATCAAACGGTCAGAAGTGCGATTGAGGAGATCAAAAGCCTGCCTCACCGGTTTGAAAAAATGGCTCGTTCTCTCAGCGATGTCCAACTCGAGGAGAAGTATCGTCCTGAAGGTTGGACCGCTCGTCAGGTGATTCATCATGTTGCCGATAGCCATGTCAATGCATACATCCGGTTTAAATGGACTTTAACGGAAGAAAAACCTAGAATTAAGGCCTACAATGAAGCTGCATGGGCCTCATTATCAGATTCCAGGCTCGGTGCGATTGATCCACCGCTCTCCTTTTTGCATGCCATTCATGGACGATGGGTACAACTGTTAGACCTGATGGATGAAAGTGATTTTGCCAAACAATACCAGCATCCGGACAATGACCAATACTTTCCACTTTGGGTAGTGTGTAGTCTTTATGCCTGGCATGGAAATCATCACCTGGCACATCTCGAATTGATCAAACAATCCGGCACCTGGTAGCATTTCTGGCAGCAAATATTAACAATTACTAGTCCACTCTTAGTCAAACGCAGAACTTTCATTAGTTTAACCGTTCGATTAAACCCGGACTATGCATTAGGCCTTTCTATTACGAGCCAAATATGCTGCAAATACGGGCACATAAGCACTTTTTGATTCTCACCATAATGGTTAACTATGTTTGCGAGTCAAAAAGCACTTGGAGCCCCCATCTTTATTGCCTATTTGACTCTCATGACGAAACCCCAATGAATAATCCGGGTCCATTTGGTACTGCATACCACAAATTATATGGCACTATCAGCTTGCTATCTTCCGACAACTCTTCCTTGTCAAAAGTCCGGGATATCCTGGGCGCTCACCTTCCATCTGGCAGGGAGGCCACAGGCACGGGATTTTGCTTTTTTGACCTGTCGGAAACCAGCCAGCTCCATGGGTACCGGTCATATAGTGAATGCAGTACAGTAGTTGACTTTCACAAAACCGCCAAAAAATCATGAGCAGTATCAAACCCTTTCTGGACGAAAACTTCTTACTGGAGACAAAATCTGCAGAAAAGTTATATCATGAGTTTGCCAAAGATCTGCCCATTATCGATTACCACTGCCACCTTCCCCCGGATCAGATAGCAGGCAACCACCAATTTGAAAACATGTCGGAAATCTGGCTGCACGGTGATCATTACAAGTGGCGGGCCATGCGTACTCTGGGTGTAGATGAAAAATACATTACAGGTGATTCTACCGATGAGGAAAAATTCCAGCATTGGGCTCAGACTGTACCGTATACCATGCGAAACCCGCTCTACCACTGGACACACCTCGAGTTAAAAAGATACTTCGGCATTGACAGTCTGCTAAACAAGAAGACAGCTCCGGCAATCTATTCACAGGCCAATACTTTACTCAATACGTCTGAATTTAGGGTTCGACCCCTCTTGCAAAAGATGAATGTCGAAATTATCTGTACCACAGATGACCCTATTGATGACCTTGCTTACCATGAACAGATAAAGAATGACAATTTCAACATCAAAGTTTTGCCGGCATTTCGTCCGGACAAATGCCTGATGGTGGAAAAGGGGAAGTCCTTTCGCAACTATATCGATAAATTGTCAGAAGCTGCGGATGTTGAGATCGAAGACCTTGATTCGCTTTTTGAGGCACTGACAAAACGCATGGATTATTTTCATGAAAGAGGCTGCAGATTGTCTGATCATGGTCTGGAATACATACATGCTTCACGCCTTTCATTGAAGAAAGCCAATAAAGTGCTGAAAAAAGCATTAAACAAGCATAAGGTGAAGTCTGATGATGTGGAGATTTACAAATCCGTGGTACTACATTTCCTGTGCCTTAACTACCATCAAAGGTCCTGGACCCAGCAGTTTCATTTGGGTGCATTGCGAAACAACAATCGAAGGATGGAAAGTTCACTTGGTCCGGACACTGGCTTTGACAGTATTGGCGACTGGCCACAAGCATCAGCACTATCCAGGTTCTTTGACGGCCTGGATGATAACAACCAGCTGGCCCAAACCATCATTTACAATCTTAATCCCGGGGATAACGAAGTCATCGCGACCATGATTGGCAACTTCAATGATGGATCCACACGTGGAAAAATGCAGTTTGGATCCGGATGGTGGTTCCTGGATCAAAAAGACGGAATGGAAAGGCAGATGAATGCTCTTTCAAATATGGGATTAATCAGTTGTTTTGTTGGGATGTTGACCGATAGCAGAAGCTTTCTCTCCTATCCCAGGCATGAATACTTTAGACGAATTGTTTGTAACCTTTTTGGCAACGATATTGAAAAAGGCGAATTGCCGGATGATATAGATTGGATAGGAAAAATTGTATCCGACATCTGCTATCACAATGCCAGGGAATACTTCAAATTTTGATTTTAGCGAATAATAACCTAAGTAATAATAAATAGAAATTTAACCGAGATGAAGAAAGTTGTCACCTTTGGCGAAATCATGTTGAGGCTCACACCATCAGGGTTTCGCAGATTTTCACAAGCAGATTCCTTTGAGGTGATCTATGGCGGAGGAGAAAGCAATGTAGCCGTATCTTTGGCCAATTACGGAATTGATGTTGATTTTGTAACCCGCCTTCCCGAGAATGATCTGGGGGATTGTGCTTTGATGGAAATGCGTAAGCGTAATGTCGGAACCTCGCGTATTGCAAGGGGAGGAGAGCGGTTGGGCATATATTTCCTGGAGATGGGAGCCATATCCAGAGGGAGTAAGGTTGTCTATGATCGTGCTCATTCCGCCATGGCTGATATTAAGCCTGGGATGATTGATTGGGAACAGGTATTTGATGGTGCTGACTGGTTTCACTGGACTGGCATTACTCCGGCCATTTCGCAAGGGGCAGCTGATGCTACCCTGGAAGCCCTGGAAGTAGCAAGCAAAATGGGGGTCACTATCTCCACGGACCTGAACTACCGAAAGAACCTGTGGACCTATGGTAAGAAATCACATGAAATAATGCCGGACCTGGTAGCTCATTGTGATGTCATCCTGGGCAATGAAGAAGATGCAGAGAAGCACTTTGGGATACACCCCGAAGGAGTAGATGTAACTCATGGCGAGACGATAGATGCCGGTTCTTACATATCTGTATGTCAGCAGTTAATGAAAAAATTTCCCAAGTGCAGCAAAGCTATTATCACCCTAAGAGGTTCTATCAGTGCCTCACACAACACATGGGCAGGTGTGCTCTACGACGGAGTTGAACTATTCCAGTCACGCACCTATCAGATCACCCATATTGTCGACCGGGTAGGTGGTGGAGACAGTTTCATGGGAGGACTTATCTACGGACTCCTTGAATACGGTGAGAATTCCCAGCAAGCCCTGGACTTTGCGGTAGCTGCCTCGGCACTAAAGCACACCATATACGGTGATGCCAATCTGGCAACTCTGGATGAAGTCAAAAAGTTGATGGAAGGAGATGCATCGGGCAGAGTAAGCAGATAAGTCATTCAGAACACAAATCATATTCACTTTTGAAAATCAGTATTGATGGCTAGATATTCCAGAATTGAAGTGGCTTTGGCCATGAAAGAAACCGGCATGGTTCCCCTCTTTTATCATCCCGATATTGAACTGGGAAAGGGCATTATCAAAGCCTGTTATGACGGTGGTGCACGAGTATTGGAATTTACCAACCGAGGGGATTTCGCTCACGAGGTCTTTCTCGAGCTCAACAAGTATGCTCTGGCTGAACTTCCGGGAATGATCCTGGGTGTCGGATCTGTCCCCGACGCGGGGACCGCCAGCTTGTTTATTCAGCTTGGTGCCAATTTTATTGTAAGCCCGTCCCTGAGAGAAGATATTGCGGTGGTATGCAATCGCAGGAAGATCCTGTGGTCTCCGGGCTGCGGATCACTGACAGAAATTGGTAAAGCGGAGGAATTGGGATGTGAGATTGTCAAACTTTTTCCCGGTGGAACTTATGGACCCGGATATGTAAAAGCCATCAGGGGGCCGCAACCCTGGACGATGATTATGCCAACAGGTGGTGTATCTCCCACCTACGAAAATCTGAAAGGCTGGTTTGATGCCGGTGTTACCTGTGTAGGTATGGGATCCAAACTGATTACCAAAGACATTTTGGAAAGCAGAGATTTCAGTAGCTTAGAGGTTAATGTGAAGGAAGCACTTGTGTTGATACAATCTCTAAAGAAATCCTGATCTAGATCATGCAGTATAGAATTAGTGGGACTATAACTACCTTGTTTATTCTTCTCCTTTTGGGTGCGTGTTCTTCTACCAGTGATGTAAAGACGATCAAACTCGCTCATGGACTGGATATCAGTCATCCGGTTCATAAGGGTATGGTTTTTATGGCGGAAGAACTAGCCCGGGTATCAGAAGGAAAAATGGTCATGGACATCTATCCCAGTGGCCAGCTTGGTTCTGAAAGGCAATTGTTGGAGTTACTTCAAATCGGAAGTCTGGATATTACCAAGGTCTCTGCTTCTGCCGTAGAAAACTTTGTACCCAACATGAAAGTGCTGGGGCTTCCTTACCTTTTTCGAAGTGAAGAGCACCAATGGAAAGTATTGCTAGGTGATATTGGCTCAGAACTCCTTGAAGATGGAGCCCGTTATTGGCTGAGAGGCCTCTGCTTTTATGATGCTGGTAGTCGAAGCTTTTACACCAAGGATCGACCGATTAACACACCGGATGATTTGAAAGGATTGAAAATCCGGGTGCAAAACAGTCAAACTGCCTTGCAGATGGTCAAAGCCATGGGAGGAGCCCCGACACCCATTGCCTACGGAGAGCTTTATACAGCCCTCCAACAAGGAGTTGTGGATGGGGCAGAAAATAATGCACCCAGCTTTTACACATCACATCACTACGAGGTATGTAAATACTATTCGATTGATCAACATACTTCCGTTCCCGATGTCCTCTTTATTAGCACCCATGCCTACGATAAGCTTACAGAACAGGAAAAAGAATGGCTCATGAAAGCTGTAAACGCCTCGGTTCCGGAACAAAGAAAGCTATGGGATGAGGCAGATGCTGAAGCGATGGCAGCCGTTCAGGAAGCTGGTGTAGAAATCATTTATCCCGAAAAGGAACCATTTGCGGAAAAAGTCGCGGATATCTTTGAAAGTTACCGGGATGAACCAGCAGTATACGACCTCATTCAAAGAATTCAAGCTGTACAATGAGAAAAGTAATTGATAAAGTACTCGAGGTTGTCCTCGCGGCTCTCCTGGCTCTTATGACCCTGGATGTGTTATGGGGTGTTTTCACCCGCTATGTGATGGGCTCTCAGGCTTCGTGGTCCGAGGAACTGGCAAGATTCCTTTTGATCTGGATTGGCATCCTGGGAGCTGCTTATGCATCCGGTAAGAAAATGCACCTGGCTATCGATCTATATCCCATGTCGCTGACTTCGGAGAAGAGAAAAAGGCTCAACCTGTTTATTTATCTGCTCATAATAGCTTTTGTTTTGGTGGCTTTCGTGATTGGTGGATCCCGACTGGTGTATGTTACATCTACCCTGGGACAGACCTCTGCTGCACTGCAGGTACCGCTGGCTTTTGTGTACAGCATTGTGCCCATTAGCGGGCTTTTCATTATCTACTTTAAGATCCATGACTTATTGCACTTAAAGGAAGAAACGGAAAGTGCCGAATGAAATCAACCAAATTGTAGAAACTAAGTCTAACTGCCATGGAAGTCCTAATCCTAGTATTGAGTTTTGTTGTTTTGATTGGTATAGGTGTACCTATTGCCTGGAGCATAGGTATATCCGGCCTACTTACCATGTTGCCCAGTATTGCAGCTATGCCGACATTTACTACGGTCGCACAGAGAATGGCAACCGGGCTTGACAGCTTTGCTCTACTGGCGATCCCGTTCTTTATTCTGGCAGGGCAAATCATGAACCGCGGAGGCATTGCCCAAAGATTGATTGATTTTGCCAAAACCCTGGTAGGTTCCTTACCCGGTGGTCTTGCACATGTCAATATCATAGCCTCCATGTTATTTGGGGCCATCTCCGGATCGGCTGCAGCAGCTGCATCAGCTATCGGTGGATTTATGGGGCCCCGAATGGAGGATGAGGGGTATTCTAAGGAATTTGCTGCAGCGGTAAATATTACCTCTTCCACTACCGGTCTGGTCATTCCTCCCAGTAATATTCTGATAGTATATTCTTTGGCCAGTGGCGGTGCTTCTATTGCAGCATTATTTCTCGCCGGCTATATTCCTGGCATTCTCACCGGTCTCTTTCTGATGATCGTGGCAGCAGTTTGGGCCAAGAGGAAAGGGTTTCCTACCGGTAAAAGAAGCACCCTGGGAGAACTGAGTCGTACATTTGTAAAAGCTTTTCCCAGTCTGTTACTTCTGGTAGTGGTGATTGGTGGTATTGTAGCAGGTATATTTACTGCTACCGAAGAATCAGCTGTAGCGGTCCTTTATTGCTTTTTGCTCGCTCTCTACTACAAGGAGATCGTGGTCAAGGATATGTTTAGCATATTGCTGTCTTCCGTAGGCACGACCAGCATTGTGATGCTGCTGATTGCAACTTCGATCAGCATGTCATGGGTCATGAGCTATGAAAATATTCCCCAACAGATCACCGACATGCTACTTGGAATCAGTTCCAACAAGTTTGTCATTCTCCTGATTATTAACCTGATCTTGCTCTTTGTGGGAATCTTCATGGATATGACACCTGCCGTTCTCATTTTCACACCCATTTTTCTACCCGTTGTGACAGAGCTTGGTATGGATCCAGTCCATTTTGGAATCATTATGGTGATGAATTTGTGTATTGGCATTTGTACACCTCCGGTGGGGTCAGTGTTGTTTATTGGTGTAGGCGTGGCTCAGACCACCATCCAAAAGGTTATTCGTCCTTTGCTACCCCTGTTTATTACCATGCTTGTTGCCTTGTTATTGACGACATACATTCCTGCACTGAGCTTGTGGTTGCCATCTCTTTTTGGCTTGTAAGAAAGTTAACCTACAAACTCCCTGCTGGCTAAATAGTAGGTGTAAGCCAAATAACCCAGCACGAAGATGACAGCTTCCCACCTGTCAAGTTTTCGCTTCCCGCCGGTAAACATGGCGACCAATAAGAAAAGGGTCCCCGCTGCCAGGAACAACAGGTCCTGGTTAAAAACCGGGTCATAATTTATGGGTTGAATCAGAGCGCATATGGGTACCACAAGACAAAAGTTAAAGATGTTGGATCCAATGATGTTACCGGTTGCCATATCGTTGTTACTCCTGGTCACCGCCACAATGGATGTAACCAGTTCGGGTAGTGATGTACCTGCCGCTACAATAGTCAACCCAATCGTTTTCTCACTAACCCCAACCTGGGTAGCAATAGCTATTGCCTGATCCACCACCAATTTTCCGCCATAGATCAATCCAGCCAGACCCGCCACAATCAACAAAACGATCCTTCCAGAAGTCAGTTTAGCCTCGGTGACCTCAACCGCCTCTTCATCAGATTTCATCTGTGTGTACACAAACCATAGGAAAAAGGCAAACATGGTCAATAGTATAATTCCATCCATTCGGTTGATATGGTTGGCAGTGCCATAGAGCCAACCACTACTTAGCAAAAACAGCATGACCACAGCCAGAAGTGAAAGTGGAATTTCACGGGACACGGTTCTGGATTGTACGGCAATGGGAGAAATGGTCCCCACTATGCCCAATATGACAAACAGATTGAAGTTGTTACTTCCAATGACACTCCCCAAAACTATCTCGGGATGACCCCCATAGGAAGCAATAGCGTTGACCACCATTTCAGGGGCTGAGGTGCCAAAAGCCACAATAGTGAGTCCGATTGCCAGGTCGGACACCCGATATTTTTTGGCAAGAGCTGATGCCCCACCGACCATCCATTCTGCACCCTTGATCAGTAATACAAAACCAACAATGAGAAGTACCAGTTGGATTATCATCAAAATAAATCTTTACCTGAAACATTTATTCCACTGAAAACCTGAAGATGACCTGCTCCTCGTATTCCTCATCAGGTCTTAAGACTGTACTGGGAAAATGAGGATAATTTGCTGCAGCTGGAAAGTGTTGTGTTTCCAGGCATAGTCCATAGTGCGCCTTGTAAGACATTCCATCTCTGCCGTTCTGCACACGATCACCCCAGTTTGCCGTGTACAGCTGAACCCCGGGTTGTGTGGTCAAGACTTCCATTTTTCTGCCTGACCCTGGCTCTGTCACTACGGCAGCAAGACCCAACGTCCCCAATTCTTTGTCAATCACATAGTTGTGGTCAAAACCATTGCCCACCTGATCCAGGCGATCACCTATTCGCGTAGGTTGAAGCAAATTCAAAGGAGTGCCGGATACCGAGAGAATTTGACCATTGGGCATGGCCGTTTCGTCTGCATCAGTATAATACTGAGCATTTACTTGTACCATGTGGTCATCTATACTGCTTTGCGCACCATTCAAATTGAAGTAGGCATGGTTAGTCATGTTGATGATCGTAGGCTTATCTGATGTAGCAGCGTAAATAATTCTGAGTTCATTGGCATTATTGAGACTGTATCGCACTTTGGCATTCACCGTCCCGGGATATCCAGCCTCTCCATCAGGGCTGGTATGCATAAATTCTACACCGACCTCATCTTCGTGACTGAATTCAGCCCCCTCCCAAACCACATGGTTAAAGCCACTGCTCGCACCATGAATATGGTGTTCTCCCATGTTTTTATCTACCTCGTAGATATGTCCGTCCAGTGTAAACCGGGCATTCTTTATCCTATTGGTAACCCTACCCATCACAGCTCCAAAGGCCGGATGCCCCTGCAAGTATGAGTCAAGGTCATTAAACCCAAGTGTTATTTCCGAAACGTCTCCATTCTTATCGGGCATCTGTATAGAGGTTATAATGCACCCCAGAGACATGATCTTAATGGTTAGACCATCTTTATTACTTAAGGTGAAGTGCATAACCTCTTCACCGGCTTCGGTTTTTCCCCAACTTTCTTTATTCACTTGCAGAGATTGAGCATTTGATGGCATACAGATAATGGCAGACAAAATGAACAGAACAACTTTCTTGATCATGACCTTTAGCTTTCATGGATTACTACAGAAAAGATATCACTTTAACTCTGTAAATAGGTCATTGTAGTGTTGGGAAGGAGCAAAGATTCCTCCATTTTCGGCGAAGAATTTCTCACCAGTATGATAAACTCCCTTTTGAGGCTTGATCCAATCAGCCCTGGACATGGGGTGATAGCTGACCATCTCTTTCCAGTCGCGATAATTCTGCCAGCCATTGGTTTCCTGCATACCCATATTCCATCCGGGAAAAGCCGGGAGCCTTGCCGCTACCATCTTATTCCAATCCACTAAAATGGGATTGACTGTCAGATCAGCGCAAAAACAAGGTACATTCCGCTCATAGGCAGCCTGAGCAATCTTGATGGTCATGCTCATGGTTTTAGCAACTGCTTTTACAGCAATGGCATTGTACCCCTGCTCGATACGCTCAATGGTCTCCTTATCGGTGTGTGCACTTTCATCAGCTGCTACGCGAGGACCTCTGGCTGTAATTTCACTTACATCCTCCTGATTCTTTTCACCAAAGGGTTCTTCCAGCACCGCTATTTGATCCAGTGCTCCAATTTCATCTGCATAATCGAGAAAACGCAGAAGTGTATCCTGGTGCTCATATCTGCCATTGGCATCAAAGTAATAGGGAAGCTTGCCGTTGGGAGAATAAGCTGTTTCGTAGTGACCAATGGTATCATGGATCGCCTTGAGAAATGCCTTATCCTTTTCCAACATGGCCCGCTGCACGCCGGGAGCCCCAATCTTGATTTTCATGATAAAAAAGCCGTCATCAGCCAGCTTCTTGATCTTGTCCATCGGTGTCCCGTACCCCAGAGCAGGTATGGCCACTACCTGATCATGCCGGGCAGAGAGACCCTCTTGATATTGGTTGGGGATCAATTTATCAAACTGCTCCACTCCATTAACAGCGGCATACATCAGCCAGGCAGCATTATCCACAGCAACCAGGGCATTCAGGGCAAAAGTTGTTCTCAAATCATCTTTACCGGTGATCTTTCTACCATAAGCCAATACGTCCTCCAGAATGTGATCCACCATTACAATAGGTGAATTAAACTGCTCACCCTTGATCATCTGCAGAGCTCTCTCGGTCATGGCGTACATCAGAGCATTGGCACCACTTTCTGAGTGCTCCAGTGCCACCTGAGAGTCCGACCACAGTGGACTTTGCACACCCAGTCCTACTTTTGAGATTCCATCAATGGTCTTCAATTTGGCCAGCGATTGCCAAACCTGAGTTATGGCACTGCCCTTGAACCCAAATGGCTGGGCCAGGGGTTCACGTTCAAAATTGGAGTCAACGGTGGCTATACGAAATGGCTCTAACATAGGTTTTTTGCTTTTCAGTTTAAAAGGTAGCAAGGAAAGTGAAGCCGCTGAAAGGGATGTATGCTCAATAAAAGACCTCCTTGATAAATTCATTTTTAAATATTTAGTTGTGGAATGGCATTCAGAGTATACCAGGCTTCACCGCTCCATAGTTTTTCATCCTTCTCACTTCTGAATGCAGGACTAAATGAGAAATATACCACATACCCTACTTTAAGGTCCTCAATCTCTAATCGCAACTTCTTGCGGTCCTGAGAAAATTCAGCTGCAGCAATTTGCAGAGTATGTTGGTCTAACTTAGGCCCTCCGTAGTTGGCTGTTGGTTCATAAGACCACTGACTAACCTGCAAAGGTATTTCTGCGGGGCTTATATCTACAGAAACCGGCCTGGTGAATTCAATGTCAAAACCTGTTTGTGTACTTCGCACTGCCAGCATTTCAAAGGGTATCTCCCCGTTATACACGAGCTTCTGCAAACCATATTGTGCCCCTTTGTGAGTCCACCCTCCCACCATACCCACACCACCGAGATATAGGGCATCATCAGGTCCTCTAACAATGCGGTTGATACCGGCTTCCAGCCCCTGACAGAAGCGAAAGACACACCCCTGATAAGCTCCATCGACTTTTTCAAGATAGACTCTGTTCATACCCCCATGGCTTACTTCACCAAAAGCCATCTGGCCGGCATAGGGGCCTTCGGTAAGCAAAAAGGGTTCACTGGGTGAGTTCCCGATTTCATCCTGTGGCAGCCACACTGACGGAGGAACCATTTCCAGTCCGTCAAATCTTGAGCCCTGACGCTGAACACATCCATGAAAATCTCCCTCTCTTAGGTGAATGAGCTTGCAGGCCGGCACCCAACGACCCTGGTTTTCGGTAACAAAGAGTTGGTTATCCACCCCGATACCGATTCCATTGGGCTGTCGCAATCCCCGGGCAATGATTTCCAGGTCACCATCAAGATCTACCTTAAAGGCACTTCCCCGATCCAGGGGCTGCAATTCTGTCGTCATCAGCCGCATAGCAATGCCCAGGGTACCGTATAGGTATCCATCCAGGTACTCTATATCATAAGCAAACTCATGAAAATCTGAAGTCACATCAAAATCGGCACAAATGGATCTGTATTCATCAATGATCAGATCTCCATTGTGATCGATCAATTGGGTTAACTCTTGCTTTTGCATCACAAAAACATCCTCACCCACTACCTCCATACCCAGAGGTTCCGCCAGTCCGGAAGCAATTTCCCGTATTTCAATCTGACTGGTGTCACCGGTTTCTACACCATCGATAGAAAACACCGATCCAATACTGTCCCAGGTAGATACAAGTAATCTGCCATCCTCCGTAAATGCCATAGCCCCAACTCTCGGTTTAAACCATTCGGGACGAATAGTTTGCAGATCAAAGGCAGGATGTACATCGGTCAGAGAGGAACCAAATCCGGGTACGGTCTTCTTTTCCTCGAGGTCATCTGCCGAGACTGTCCGTGGAGAAGCACTACCTTCCGGATCCAGCGACAGGATATCTCGTACCATGCGATCTATATCTGCCTCGGCTAATTGCGGATGAGAAATCATGATAGCTTCTCCCCAGTTTCCACTGCCACCCGACTTCACCTTCTCAATCAATTCCTTAACCGTTTCTTCACTGCGATCGTAACGAGCAGCAATAGCTTTATAACTAGGACCGACCATGGTTACATCCATATCATGACAGGTATTACAACCTGTGGTCTCCAGCCAGTAGTAACTGGTCCTGGCAATGACTTCATTCTGAGGATATGACACGGGAGGCAAAGTCTCAAGTTGATATTCCTGTTCAAAGTGCATGTCATCAACCGCTATACCATCAATAATCAGAGTATAGCCAACGTGTTCAGTAAATTCATAACGTCGTACAAACTTCATGCGATCGTCTACCTCAAAAACCGGTGTTTCATCAATTTGCAGCCAGTCATAATCCTCTCCGGCTACCGAATAGTGAATCTGTATACCCTCCTCCAATAAAGTATATCCATCAAATCTCAATTGAAGGCTGTCTTCTGAACCATCCGGTTTACGGATCATAAAATGATAAGGCTCTTCCTCCAGATAGGAGTTACCATAGGACTCTGGCTGCAACTGTTTCAGGTTATTAAAATTAGCTCCACTCCAAACCACACCCCCTCTCCAAACTTTGTAGAGACCCGGTGATTGCAGGTCGTAGGCAGCATATTTATCCTTTCCAAATTTAAGTGTCAACATGCGCACCTTGAGATCCAGCACCGACCTGCGATGTAATGTGAGTGGTAGTGTTTCGGAAGGGTCACTACAATGCAGGCCACTGCTAGCAGTGAGTAAGACCAAGAAATAGTTGATATAGCCTGAAATCCTCATGAAGCAAGCTAGGTTTCACGCCATAGATTCCTGGCAAATTGCAAATCCCTTTTCATGGCGTCAAAAACATCCTTTTGGGTCATACCGGTAATGGTTCTGGCACCATGCTCAACTCCCCCCAGATCATATTCATAATGAATGGAGACCGGAACCTGAATCTGATAATTCTTCAGCAGTTTGAAATAACTGGCGAAATCCACCATACCTTGCCCCAATGGCACATTCACCACCTTCCACTTGCCATCTACTTTTTTCCAGATAAAATCCTTAAGAACCAGGGTGTTAATATTTTCATGGATTAGCTTTAGTCCGTTTTCCCACGAAGTGCCTCCCTCTACCATGGCGTGACGAATATCATATTGGCATCCAAGATCCGAAGCTGGGATACCCTCTAGCAAATGGTAAATATCCCAGATTTCTCCACCTATTCTCTTACCCGCGTGATTCTGATAAGTGCCACTGATGCCCAACGACTTGTTGAACGCAGCCAATTTCTGCATGTCGGTATTATGGTCCTCCAGGGACCTGGGAATGCTTTTTTCTTCCTCAAAACTGAGATAAGCAAGTCGGTAGTACCTGATATCCTCACTTGCGGCTGTTTCCAGGACTTTGCGATTTACTGGATCTTCGACACTGTTTACCCCACTAGCCATCATATCTGCCTTCAGACCGGCCTTACGGATTTCTGCCACTGCCTCGGGTAATTTATCTTCAGCCTCCTCAGGCAGAACATGACCTTTAGGCCTTACCGTCAGGTCCACGCCATCAAAACCTATCTCTGCTGCTGCCTCAGCCATTCCTGCATAATCCAAAAATTGAAGATGCTTGGAAAATACATGAAGGGACAGATCCTGATCCTCTGACTTACTACTAAGCTTACCCAGTGACAATGGGTTGGTCAGGATATAGCCCGACATTCCCAAACCTGCTTTTGTGAATTCTCTTCTACCCGGAATCATCATGGTTACTGTATAATCTATGATCCCTAAGATAAGAGGATATAACTCATCAAGCTTAATTTAAGCTTCAGAACTTGATGCACGGTGCATTCAGAGTAGAAAAAATGCTCTACGACCTTGTGATGACTGCTGTGTCAAAGTCACTTAGAGAATGGGACTCTGCATGGAAGCGTGGCTACTATTGCTTGGCGATAGCTTTTCAAGCACTTCGCTACTTTGTTTTTATGGCTCTAGGTCCACTGCCGTGGAGGCCTTCTTTCCCATTGATGGAAAGAAGCAAAGATCTAGTCAACTCCCCGAGGTGGCGGGAATGTTCCTGGCAACTGTAGGTGGCTTGACTCATTGACTCCGTTCCTTTTTGTTCTGGTTGGATCGCTTGTATAACCGCTGGATCCATTTGGAGTAATATTCGTTTATAGATTCTCTGGTATGAATCATAACATGTTGAATCATAATAATTTGTCTACCCATTTCTCCAAATGTATAAGGCTACAT
>JAUILF010000082.1 GCA_030433135.1 Bacteroidia bacterium
ATTTCAAAGTGTTAGATAGTCTAGTGACTTACATTGAACCGTCAAGACTATTCAATGCCCAACAACTTTCATGTATTTGTTTTTAATGTTTCCATATGGGCATGTAAGTAGGAACTATGTTGCTGAATAATCTGAGCAACAAGTTAACATCTATAAATCTACGGAATACCCAGCCAATGGATAAATTGGTGAATCTAATCTTGAATCGGGTCACAGTAATCCTCATAAAGGTGTCTGTTCCAGACTCATTAGACAGGAACATCTGGGCGGACGGCTATTTCATATCTCCTCCCGATCCAGCTGCTCCATGGCATGATGAGCCGCCCGCGCGGTTAATGCCATAAAGGTCAGAGAGGGGTTCTGTGTAGACACCGAGGTCATACATGCTCCGTCAGTCACGAAGACATTGGGACAGGCATGCATCTGGTTCCATTTGTTGAGCAGTGAGGTTTCGGGGTCATGGCCCATGCGTACTCCGCCCATCTCGTGGATATCCAGTCCCGGAGCCTGCTTCGAGTCGCTGGTGCGGATATCAGAGAACCCCGCTTTTTCATACATCTCGGTGTATTGCTCAAAAAAGTCCTGGATCATCTTTTCATCGTTGTCGTCGTGGTACATGGAGATCTTCAACTGGGGAATACCCCAGGCATCTTTGAGATTTGGATCCAAATCTACATAGCTGTCCTCTTTGGGTATGGTCTCGCCCATCATCCCGGATCCTACCCGCCAGGGACGATAATCTTTGGTGGAAAGTAGATTGTCTACCAGTTCCTGGCCGTAGCCGTCGCTGTTCACCTCCTTGCCTCTTCCGGCCCCAAAGGTGCAGGCATAGCCCCGCAGGAAATCGGTTTCCTGACGACGCACATTGCGGAAACGGGGAATATAGGCACTGGTGGGTCTGCCGCCTTCGGTTTTTTTGTCCAGGTCGCCTTCATAGGTAGCCGAGATACGGGCACGGTAATTATGAAAAGCCACGTATTTACCCAGCAGTCCATTGTCGTTACCCAGGCCATCGGGAAAGCGGCTGGATCTGGAGTTGAGCAGGATCAGGTTGGTATTAAGTGTACCTGCATTCACAAAAATCACTTTGGCAAAGTACTCCGTAGTTTCTTTGGTCTGCGCATCCACAATCCTTACACCTACGGCTTTGTTGGTGTTTTCATCATGGATGATGGAATGCACGACGGAATGTGGCCTCAAGGTCAGATTGCCTGTCTTCTGTGCCCAGGGAATCAGGGTGGAGTTGGCACTGAAATAGCCACCGTAGGGACATCCCCGCTGACAGATATTTCGACCCTGACATAATACCCGGCCCTGCTCCCGAAAAATATCCTTCATCTCGGTGAGATGGGCGCAGCGGGCATAGATCACATGGCGATCATCGTAGTTATCACCGATGACCTTTTGAAAATGCTTTTCTACACAGTTTAAATCCCAGGCTTTGAGAAAATCACCATCCGGTAGCGTGTCTACGCCATCCTTATTTCCCGAAACCCCGATAAATTGCTCCACGCGGGTATACCATAGATCAATATCCTTATATCTTATCGGCCAATCCACGGCAAATCCATCCCTCGCCGGACCTTCAAAATCATAATCGCTCCATCGTTGGGTCTGCCGGGCCCACATCAGTGACCTTCCGCCTACCTGGTAACCCCGGATCCAGTCAAAAGGCTTCTCCTGCACGTAAGGATGCTCTGTATCTTTGACGAAAAAATGCATGGCATCCTCCCGATACGCATAGCACCTGCTGATCACCGGATTTTCATTGCGCACCTCGGCCGGGATGCGCCTGCGGTGCTTGAACTCCCAGGGTTGCATATTGGTGGTAGGGTAGTCCTTGATGTGCTCTACATTTCTACCCCTTTCCAGGAGTAAGGTCTTCAACCCCTTGTCGCAAAATTCTTTGGCCGCCCAGCCACCGGTCATTCCGGCACCGATGACAATGGCGTCAAATTGGTGATTATCTAATGCTTGCATTTTTTCTTTTTTAGGTCGCTTCCGGGTCTTTCTTACCCAACAGCTACACAGCCCAGGTATCGGTTAGGGGCAAATTCGAAGTCGAGGTATTGTTTCATAAATTGCTCTGATCCGGTAAAATGCTGGATGACTAGTCCCCGGGTAGTGGTGTAGAAATATTTCAGGTTTTCCGTCAATCCTTCGCCACTTTCCAGATCGGCAAAGACCTGGTCCAGTTGTTCGTCGTCCAGTTTTTGCAGGGATTTGCCCTGTTTTTCGTCCAGGTATTGGCTCAGTTCAACTACTCCTACACTGAATTTTTCCACGTCCTCGGGATCATAACAATCGTTCACCACGGTGAGCACATAATCCACGGTCTTCTCCGGGGTGGGAAATTGCTCCTCATCCTTCGGCAAAATCGCTTTGGTCAAGTAATCGATCGTGCGGTATTGATCCCTTTCCAGGGGAATGCGGCTATAGGTTGGTATCTCCTCCGTGTCACAAGACGGAAGTAGCGCCAGCCCTGTAGCTGCCAGGATCATATTTTGTATGGCTTCCCTTCTCTGCATTTGAGTGTGTTGTTTTCGATTCGGATTTAGTGTTGATGAAACGCGTCGGACACAAAAGATAGTACAGTGGGAAGGGCCTCTCTCCAATAAGTCCAGTTATGGGCACCATCCCTTACCCGGAATTCATGCGGGATCTCTTTCTTTCGCATGGCGATGTGAATCAGTGAATTGCCTTCATAGAGGAAATCATCATCACCACAATCAATATACCAGCGTACCGAACTTACGGAATCCGCTTCCATATTCTCTACCAGGTTGACCGCACTGTGACTTTCGTAGTAAGAGGCGATCTCCTCATTGGTGTACTCCACATCACTACGGCGGGTCAGCCAGCGCTGGGCATCTTCCAAAGTCAATGGCCCGGTACTGGCACTGAGCGGGCACGCCGATGAAAACAGACTGGGACGGTGCAGTGCATACATAAAGGATCCGCCTCCACCCATGGAAAGACCGGCAACGGCGCGGTATCTTTTCTCCCCTTTGATGCGGTATTTTTCTTCCACATGAGGCATCAATTCCTCAAAGAAGAAATCTTCGTAGTTCCAGTCGCCCTTGGGGCTGTTGAAATAACCTCGACGTCCGGTATCGGCATCGGGCATAACAATAATCATGGGGGTAGCTTTCCCCTCGCGAATGGCCTTGTCGGTGATATGCCGCACTTCGCCAAACTGAACCCAACCGGTCTGATCATCACCACCACCGTGCAGCAGGTACAGCACCGGATAATGCCTTTCTGAGAGATCGTAATCAGGAGGCAGGTACACCGCGTACTTGCGTTCCATGTCCAGAATGGTGCTATGCACGGTCAATGCATCATAGACTTTACTGTACTGGGCAAGGGAGGTAAATGACAAACCCAGGGTCAGTGTCAGGGTGATGAGGTTAGTTAAATGCTTCATCGCTATTATATTTTCAGATTATTCTTCGATACCGTGTCCGGTAGCTGCCCACCAGATGGCTCCATAAAGGTGGTCGAGAAATATGGGGTCGCTAAAGGTGGAGGGTACATGACCCATGCCGGTATAGAAAGCGCGGCCACCGTCATATTCGTGATACCAGGACATGGGATGAAATTCACCCATTCCTTCACCGATCTTTTCACCCCATTGAACTTTAGGGTCAAAGGTGTTTTCATCGACGGTGACCAGGTAGTGCAGATCGTCGATCGTGGCATCCTGGTACTCGTACCATTCGTCCGTCCATACCCGGGAAGAAGGCATGGCTTCCATACCGGGGAAATTGGCATCCACGACTCGTAGCTTGGCCGTTTGAATGGTGGGATGGATGAAGAACATATGACCCACCATTTCGGTGTACCATTCCCACTCGTACTCTGTGTCGGCTGCACTGTGAATTCCGACAAATCCCTTGCCCGACTGGATGAATTTTTCCATGGCCGCTTGCTGCTCGTCATTGAGAATGTCACCGGTAGTATTCAGAAAGATGATGACATCGTATCGCTCCAGGGCCTCGTCATTGAAGACATTGCCGGATTCTTGCCAGTTGACATTGAAAAAGTGCTTGTCTCCAAGTTGGCGAATGGCCTCAACACCCTCATGAATGGACTCATGATGAAAACCTGCAGTTTTAGTAAACAATAATACATTGAACTGCCCTCGCTGCGCCTGGACCTCGAATCCCAGGAGAACACAGAGCAGGATAGCAAGTTTAAACCCCGTTTTTTTCATTGAATATTTCGATTGATGATGGTCTAATAATATCGGCCGATCATAGGATGGTCTACAATCGCTCGTTTCAGTTCGAGAAAATCGATCTGGCCCTGGTGTGACCAGACAATCTTACCTCCCGGCTCAATGAGCGCGGTGTAGGGAAGTGCTCCATTCCATTCGCTATCAACGGCTTCGATCAGTGCATATTTGTCATCTTCCGAGAATAGATAATTGGCTACTCCTGATTCTTTTTCCTCAAGGAATCTCAGGGCTTTGTCAAATTCCTCCGGTTTGTCGGCGGAGATAGAGACGAATTCGAAATCCCGGGCACCGTACATACGCTGAAGAACAATGAAGTCGGGATACTCTACAATGCATGGACCACACCAGGTTGCCCAGACATTGATGAGTCGCAGTTTGCCTGAATCCTCATTCTTCATGATCTGTTTGATCCCGGCTACATCAGCCTTTTCCAGAGTTACTTCTCTGGCAGCCCAGTCGGCATTGGCTTTATCCTTGTATTCAGTCTTCCAACCCCATTTGGTGGAACAACCAAATACCTTGGTAGTCTGGGTTTCGGGAGTTTCACCGGCCAGAACCGCATCGACGGCAGCCCTGAGGTCATCTGCATTCAGGGTTCCGGGTTTTTCCACTTTGTCCAATCGACCCTGGTATTGGAGGGTGCGGTCGGCATCGAATACGAAAGCATGTGGTGTTGCCACCGGTCCGTACTTCAGAGAAGCAGCTTCATTATCACCGTCGTACAGATAAGGAAAATTGAAGTCCATGTGTTCGGCTCTGAGGATCATGGCATCGTAGTCATCGTCAAGATCGGTGTACCCCAATTCGGAATACATTAGGCCCAAAGGGCTATTGGGAGAAATGGCAATCACTTGTACTGATTGATTGCTGTAGTCTTCCACTACCTGCATGACACGTTCTTCATAAGCCTGTGCCGTAGGGCAATGATTACAGGTGAAGACGATCACCAGCACTTCCGCATCATCGTATTCGTCCAGAGTATGGTATTCTCCATCTACCCCGATCAGGTTGAAATCAGGTGCTTTTGCTCCCAATTCCAGGGTACTTACCTCTTGTTTTTCAATGAATTGGGGATTGGCAACAAACTTCGCGGTGGCTTCCTCAGGCATTTCAGCCTCAGCGGTTGGCGTATCTTCCGACTGATCTGTTGATTCGCTTCCACACCCGACCCACAGGGTGGCTATCAACAGGATTAAAAATGCATTCGTGGTCAAATAGTATTTTCTCATAACATCAAGGTGTTAATGTTCATTCTTGGCAAAGTTCCTTAGAACTCAGTTTCATTCTGGTCTAGATTTGGCAGTAGCTTAGGTGATCCCAATATACAACTTAGCGTAGAGATTCACCGGTTTCCCTCAAAACCCACAAGGTATATATAGATTTTGTAGAAAATTTGATTCGACTTAATTCGCACTGGGGCGGATTGTTGACAAGTCCTATTTGTTCATGGTGAAACCAAATTAATGTACTTAAAGACCATCAAGGTCATTTTCTATCACAAAACCATGGAACCATCGCCTACTTACATACTCATACGGTATATTCGTGAATAAGAAAATCGCGTTTATGTCAGCTAACTTTTCCCGGGACTTGTTTCAAAGAGCTCCACTCATCGGTATAGTGAGAGGGGTTCCTGTGGATGCTATGGAGCCCATCTTGCAGCGATATGATCAGCACGGTTTCACTACACTGGAAATTACCATGAATACCACCGGTGCGGCAGATATGATCAGCACTGCACGGGAGAATTATCGAGGTAAACTGAATATTGGAGCCGGAACGGTAAGATCGGAAGCGGAATTGGATCAGGCTTTGTCTGCCGGAGCACAGTTTATTGTTACCCCCATCATCAACGAAAAAGTTTGTCAAATCTGTGTCCGGGAAGAAGTCCCTTTTTTTCCCGGGGCTTATACTCCAACCGAGATTTATCATGCCTGGGAGTTAGGAGCCACAGCTGTGAAAGTATTTCCGGCAGTGCACGGAGGTATTGATTATATCAAAGCGGTACAGGCTCCGCTGGACATGATCCCGCTGGTTCCGACCGGAGGCGTCAGTGCTTCTAACCTTGCCCATTTTCTGGATACGGGTGTTTATGGAGTGGGGTTGGGTAGTGCCTTGTTTCCAAAGCAGGCTATCGCAGATGCAAACTGGAGCAAGCTTGATGATGCCCTGCAAGACATGATGAATGCCTACCGTCAATGGAAAAACTCAAAGCAAAAGGATAATGGCTGACTACTTCATCAGCACAGACTGGGGTACTTCTTCTTTGCGCCTGAAATTGGTGGATAGAAACACCGGTGACGAGCTTGGTGCTGTTACCAGTGATCAGGGGATTAAGCGAACCTATTTCGACTGGGAGAACAATGGGGGAGACAGGATGAAATTTTATCTGGAATACCTTAGCTCGGCTATTGATCGCCTGCAGCAGAAGACCCACCACGATTGTAGCATGATACCCATAGTACTTTCCGGTATGGCTTCTTCTTCTATCGGAATGCTAGAACTACCGTATGCCACGATCCCTTTCGATTTTGACAATGATGCATTGATCTCGGATCATATTTCCCTCGATTCCGGCCAGTCCCTCTGGCTGATCTCGGGGATTGCCACTGCCAAGGATGTCATGAGGGGAGAGGAAGTACAGGTACTGGGCTGGCATGTGAATCGGGAAGTTGCCAAGGACTGCGTCCTGGTATTGCCCGGTACACACTCTAAACACATTAGCATGAAAGGTAGCACCATGACTGATTTTAAGACCTATATGACCGGTGAAATCTTTGAGATGATTTGCCAGCATAGCATTCTTAAAAACGATTTGATCTCAGCCCCTTTGGATGATCATTGGGAAGCATTCCGGCAGGGAGTGCATGATGTACAAAGGGAAGCGCTAACCCACCTGTTGTTTTCTATTCGAGGTCGTACCCTTCAAGGTAGCCTACTTCAGGAGGAAACCCGTGCCTATTTGAGTGGTATCCTCATTGGAAGTGAATTTAAGTCGGGTTTTTCTGAGAAGGTGGTTCTATGTGCTGAAGCCAAGTTTATAGATATGTATCAAAGGGCGCTGGAGGTATTGGATATATCAGATATTGATCTCGTAGAGGATGTCGATAAACTCGTGGTCGAGGGACAGAGAGCCTTTCTCAAAAGTAAGGTAGGATAGTCGGAGAGGGAGTCCTGCCGCACCTTAACCCTGAATGAAGTCCTGTACGCTAGTTCGATTTGGAAAGTTCTGCCGTGAGTAAATCCTGAGTTTTGATCGGACCTTGTAACTACAACTTTCTTTGTATTATGAATCCAGGTATTAGATTTATGGAAAGAAATTAATTGATCTATGTTGTATGAAAAATTGAGTCCTCAACAGTATTTGATATTCTTCTCACTGTTGGGGGTGTCCATTCTTTGTATGTCTGCCTTACAGAAAGAGGCAGAAGAAGCTCCCCCCAATTTCATCCTGATTGTAGGTGATGACCATGGTAATGCAGATTTGGGATTCCTGAATATCATGGATGACGTTTCCACGCCCAATTTTGACCGTTTAGCCCGGGCGGGAGTTTATTTTTCAGAGGCCTACGCAACCTCTCCGATCTGTAGTCCCTCCCGGATGGCGCTCATTACCGGTGTTTACCATCAGCGGTTTGGCACCTATTGGTATGGAGGAGAAGGCATTCATGACCCTGCTTATCCTACGATAGCTGAGTTGCTGAAGTCTGCGGATTATTCTACCGGTTACGTAGGGAAAGTTCACTACGGTCTGCGGGATTCCGACACCACTAACCGCAATTTTCCCCTTAATCACGGATTTGATTTTTTCATGGGACACACTTCTGCCCGAAAGCATTATCTGATTCACAATGACCAAACAGAAAAAGAGTACCGGGAATTGAGGACGGAGTACCGACGCAAAGGTCAAAGTTTACAGATGGGGGCTATGTGGAAAGATAGGGAAAGGATGGATACAGCAGCTTTTTCAACCGCTCTGATAGGATCAGAAGCCCGGCATTTTATCCGGGAAAACAAGGATAGCCCTTTTTTCCTGCAGGTAGCTTTTAATGCAGTGCATAATTTCACGCATCAGTTACCGGATGATTACCTGACGGCAAATGGCCTGGAGGGTTACCGGGACTGGGATCCTGAAATTGAAAAATATTATGACTGGTACCAGCAGGGACGCTATCCCAATAATCCGGAGGGCAGGGCTCAGTATCTCGGACAACTATTTTACCTGGATCTGGAAATTGGTCTACTTCTGGATGAGCTGGTCCGACAGGGGCTTTCTGAAAATACCGTGGTAATCTATATCGGAGATAATGGTGGATCGACTCCCATCTATGCCAACAATACCCCTTTGCGGGGATCCAAGTATATGTTGTATGAAGGTGGTATCAGAGTGCCCATGGTCATATCCTATCCGGGGCAGTTTGAGTCGACTATTTCTGATAATATGGTAAGCGCCCTGGATATATTACCCACCATATGTGAGCTTGCCGGTGTTGCTTTGCCTGACCTTACCGATGGTTTCAGCCTTGTCCCCTTACTTAATGGTTCTGATCCGCGGCTGGAGCACGAAACATTGTACTGGGAGACCACCCATGAGAAGGCAATTCGACATCAGGAATGGAAATGGCATCAGGCAACCGATAATACCAGCGCTTCTTATGAAATGGTGGAACTGGAGCTGGGTGAATTTCTCAGGAATTTGGAAGAGGATATTGGAGAATCCCGGGATTTCTCCTCAGGTCATTCGGAACAGGAATCGGACTTAAAAGAGGCACTAAACAGCTGGAGCTCATCTATAGGAAATAGTACAACTCAATGAGTAAGTCAGAACTCGCCGAAAGGGTCTATATAATTACGGGGGCAACAAGTGGCATGGGGCGTGGTATTGCCCGATTATTTGCCGAAGAGGGAGCTCATCTTATCTTGAGCGGTCGTGATCTTGACCGCGGAAACGAATTGGTTAAAGAACTTCATGATCAAAGTGGTAAGGTCATTTATCTTCCCGGTGATGTAAGGGAATCGGATTACAATCGAAAGCTGGTTGAAACAGCTCAACAGCAATTCGGTGGTCTGGATGGAGTGGTGACGAATGCCGGAGTTCTGGGCCTGGGACGGCTGACAGAGTTGGAACTTTCCGAGTGGCGGGCAACTATGGAAACCAACCTGGATTCCGTGTTCTATTTGTTGAAATTCGCGATTCCAGCCATGCTCCAAAGGGGTAGGGGAGCAGTAGTAATCAATGCCTCAATTGCTGCATATAAGAACTTCCCCAATCATGCAGCCTATTGTGCCTCCAAAGCAGGTGTTTTGTCTTTAGCAAGACAAGCAGCCGTGGACTATGGACCGGAGATTCGCATCAACGCGATATGTCCGGGACCGGTAGATACACCCTTGATCCATGCCTCTGCTGCAGCATTTCCAGATCCGCTGCAGGCCGTGGAAGATGCCGGAAGGAATACCCTGATGCAGCGCTTGGGTTTGCCGAAAGATATCGCCCAGCTTGTTCGGTTTCTGATCAGTGATGATGCTTCATGGATAACCGGAGCCAGCTTCACCATAGATGGTGGGGCAACAGCGAAGGGGTAGTGTGAATTTGGGTGTGGGTGTGAGTTTGAGTGTGGGTGTGACTTTGGGTGTGATTTCAAATGTATAAGACTCAATTTTTCTTCAGCCATTTCATGCGAACCGCCCAATCCGCCAGGTAACTTTGCCGGTGTTGATTTACTGTTTTGGCGCCGGGTCGATTATTTTCAATTAGCGATGGATCTGGATTGTCGGTCCAATAATTGGGACCATGATCAGTGGCAATATAGCTTCCACCCCAACCTGGACCGGTGGGATCAAGGGGATCGCCACTGAGCAAATAAAAGACTGAGGGTGTGTCGCCCATTTTTATGTCATTTTTCTTTTCCCAAAACAATTTACCCAAAGCACCATAGGGTTTGACCTGTGCCTCTACAAAAGATTCATTTCCCCAATTTCCCGATTGGTTACCTCCCATATACATGCCACGAAAAGTTGTATTGCTTTCGACCCACCATAAATCGGGATGCTGTTCGAACAAGTAGTTTCTGGCCAGAGAATCCTGGCGGGTGTTCCAGGAACCGATGGAATATACCCGCAATGATTCCTTGATAGAGGGGTCATAATGTACCGCCTGAGCCACATCCGTGATCGACCCCCAAACCAGGACGAAAAGGGGCGTGAATTCCCCAGCTTTTTCCACAATATGCCGGGCACCTTCACTTAAGTGATCTGGTAATGGGGTACTTTGCACTTCGGTAGCTCCCTGTTTGGTGATATCGATTAATTCGTCTGCACTGGGGTAATCAGAATTGTTCTCCATCAGTTTGGCCAGATCTTTTCGATAGGCCCCGATTACTTCTTCAATATGTTTTGTTCTGCCGGCATGTGGTGGAGAGGCAATCAATCCCTCCAATTGTAACCGATCAGCGTACATCAGCAGATGTACTAACGACTGGTAGTCGTCGGGATCGCTTCCTCCGATATCAGTGGAGATAATCACCCGGGGACGGTTGATGGTGGATTTTCTCAGTTGCACACTCTGCATCGCTTTCGCATATCTCTTTCCCAGCTCTTCGGCTGATGGTGCGTCAAAATGTATGGTATCACCGTTGTGATGCAGCCCCTGCGACGAAACGCAGGCAGTGGCTGTTACCTCGAACGGCAATTCCATCAGCACCTGGTTGATACTATCTCCCCATTCGTTTCGCCCGGTAAAAAAGGATGGCAGCGTTGCCGCTACAAACGGAAGATCGGGAGCATTTAGTTCATGCCGGAGTGATGCAATCATATTTTGAAGCCGTACTGCGTGAAGTGGATAATCCTCCGGTTTGCTGTCCGATTCACCCTGATGCCAGATAATGCCTTTTAGCGTACCATTTTGCAGGGCAATCCGGGCACGTTTCAGAGCGTCATCGTAAGGGTGACTTCGAGTCTGACTGTGATAACCACCTTCAGTCCATGTTTTGATGGATGATCCTCCCACAGCACATGGGATTAGTCCGATCGTAACGTCAGGATCGGCTTCTACCATGGCATTGCCAAAAGATAGTCCCGGTCCAACACCAACGATGTCAGGTTTATCAAAATGCAGGGGATGTTGTGCCTGCACCCATTTACCTTCCTGGTCCAGTGAAAACACCCGGACATGTCCTTTTTCACTGGCATTTTGCAATTTACCTCTGCCCGCCATATTGGACTGTCCGATAAGCAGATAGAGATGAAATTTTTCCTTATTGGATGGGATGTCCTGAGCTTGCAGGCATACGACCTGGACAAGCAAGGCCATGATCAAAACCAAAATAGTTCGTATAGATCTCATGTAATGATGAAATTAGAGATCTGACAATTTACGGGAATTTCAATCGTGTCAGAACAGGATTTTGTGATTACCATGATGGACACGATTTTGAGTCCGTCAGGCAAGTATTTGATTTCCTTGATTTAGCAGGGGCTCCAGTGACACACCCACACCCACACTACATTTAATCGTGTTCAGAAAATGATGCCAGCATCATCCTGCCCGCTTTCTACCGGCAATCCATTGATCAACCGAATATTTGCCGGCACCAAGGACAAGAATGGTGAAATACACCAGGACAAAAAGCAGTGCTTTCTCCTTATTACTAAAGGGGTCATCACCGTGCGCTATGAAAGCTGCCACCAACATGGTAATGATTAGTGGAATAGTGGCGAGCCTGGTTCCCAGACCAATGAGAAGGAGTACAGAGCAAATGACTTCGGCAAACACAGCGAGAAACAGGGAAGGACCTGGTCCTATTCCAATGGGATCACCAAAACGCATTTCTCCTGCTATCAGTCGGGTCATTTTGGAGTAACCATGAGTCAGCATAAATATGGCTATCAGAATCCGAAGACCAAGTAGTAGAAAATGTACAAGTTCAGGGTTGTAAGAAGTAGAGAACAATTTCTTCATAATTGTCAATCAATTTCGCTAGTTAATTTATCTCGTTGATTTCCTGTGGTTAATCCGATGGGTAATGACTCATTAAAGGGCACAAATTTAGTACATTCCCTATTGTTATGAAGGTCCAGCTTTTTCCATATCGTTTTATTCCTTTGTTGGTGGTGTTGCTGATGCTGGTTGGTTTTGGGTGTACGAGAGAATCACCAGCTAAATTAGTCGTGCTGACTTTTGATGATGCCGTCAGGTCCCATCGAGATTTTGTTGCTCCCCTGCTGCAGGAATTAGGCTTTGGGGCCACATTTTTCATTTCCTATGCCTGGATGCAGGATACCCTTCATTTTATGAATTGGGATGAAGTGGCAGAATTGGACAGTTTGGGTTTTGAGATTGGCAATCACAGTTGGACGCATAGTGATTTTTCCCAGCCAAAGGCTGCCAGGGAACTGGAAGGTGAATTAATCATGATGGAATGGGTGTTTGATGAAAAAGGGATTGATAAGCCGGTGAGTTATGCCCACACTGGTAATTCGTTTGGTCCGGAAGTATTGGAAACACTGGATCGACTGGGATACCGTTTGGCCAGGAGAGGAAAATCGCCGGAAGTGGAATATGGTTCCCTAGATCCCGGTCCCGGTTTTGACCCCGATCAACATCATCCTTTACTGATTCCCACCACGATTGACTTTTATCCCGATATGAGTTTCGATCATTTTAGAGAATCCATGTTGACAGTTACGGGTGATGATATTATTGTATTGCAGTTTCACGGTGTGCCTGATCTTGCACATCCATGGGTTGACACACCGCCGGAAGCCTTTGAGCGCTACATGAATTACCTTAAGGATGAGGGATATGAAGTAATTGCCATGCGAGACCTGATGGATTACCTCCCAGTTGATGCTCCGGAGGATCCCCTGCTTGGTACAACTTTTCCTAATCGACTGGAGATGGAACAGGAGTTGCCTGCAGAAGTACAGGCATCCCGTGACAGCATGGGATACTGGATGGAGATCATGAAAAAACATGAGTACACCGAGCAGGAAATTGCCAGTGTCCTGGGAATTTCTGTAGATGAGGTTTATCCCCTGTATTTTTCATCGGATCATTATTTGTGGGAGCATGATTCACTGGTATCTGCGTGGCCATTTCCAGGTGGAAGACATCCACGGATTGATTTTCAGGAGGGAATGATGAGTCCGATGCGTGGAACCGAGCTGAGTGTGTTTCTACCCTGGGACCAGTCTCAGTTTGTCGTATTGGACCTTCCGGAGGCTATTTTTTCTCAATTTGGTCTGACCTTTTTGGGTCACAAACATATACCAACTGTATTCGACTGGCAGCAGATAACTATCACCAACCAGGACTGGCAAAGGGATAGTTTTGGAGTATGGACCAACAAATGGGAGTTACCTCAACTGCTTGATATTGATGTCAGTGTCACGCCCCATGAGGATTTCCTTACCATGTCGTTGGCAGTAACCAACAAAACTACCGATACCCTATTGACGGGACTGCAAACCCAGATCTGTGTAATGCTGGGTCAAACGGAAGACTTTCATGACCAAAGTAATGACAACAAGATGCTATCATGTCCGGTCGTTGCCGTTGAATCCAGGGATGGTGATAACTGGATTCTGACCGGTTGGCAAGGTTGCACTAATCCCTGGGGCAATACAGATTGCCCTTGCATGCATGCCGACCCTGTCCTGCCTGACTGTCCACCTGGTGAGACTGTTGCCATAGAAGGGGTACTGTCTTTTTACACGGGTACTCAAATCCAAACTGAAATCAGGAAAATGGAAAGGATGCTGCGCGAATTATAGTGATCACCTTATATTCTTTGTAAATTATTTTCCAATATTGTGAGACATGAATACTGCCCTTGCCAGAATCATCCTGATCTGTACATTGGTTTACCTCATATCGACGATTCCTGTTCCTGCAGCTGATATTGCCAGTGACAGTACTTCACCCAATATCATTTTGATCATGACGGATGATCAGGGATGGGGCGATTTGAGCATAACAGGAAATACCAACCTGCACACTCCCAATATTGATAACCTGGCCAGGAACGGTGCCACATTGCAGCATTTTTATGTGAGTCCCGTATGTTCACCTACACGTGCTGAGGTGTTGACCGGAAGGTACCATCCCCGGTGCGGAGTGTATGGTACTTCCACAGGTAGTGAACGTATGGACCTGGATGAAGTGACTTTTGCACAGGTATTGCAGGATGCCGGGTATCATACCGGTGCATTCGGTAAATGGCACAATGGAATGCAATATCCTTACCATCCCAACGCCCGTGGTTTCGATGAATTTTATGGTTTTTGTTCAGGACACTGGGGAGATTATTATAGTCCTATGCTGGAGCACAACGGAGCTATCGTAAAAGGTAACGGATATGTGATCGATGATTTTACAGATCATGCCATTCAATTCATCGATGATCATCAGCAAGATCCGTTTTTTATTTACCTGCCCTATAACACACCTCACCGGCCCATGCAGGTGCCGGATCGATGGTGGAATAAGTTTGCGGATAAGGAGTTGGATATGCGACATCGCGTTCCTGAAAAGGAAGATGTATTGCATACACGTGCAGCTTTGGCCATGTGTGAAAATATCGATTGGAATGTCGGAAGGGTTTTAGAGAAGCTTGATGATCTACAGCTTCTGGAGGAGACTATAGTGATATACCTTTCTGACAATGGACCAAATGGAGATCGCTGGAATGGCGGGATGAAAGGGAAAAAAGGCTCAACCGATGAAGGTGGTGTGCGGTCACCTACTTTCATTCAGTGGCAAGGGACGATTCGGGAGGGCCTGGTGGTAGAAGAGATTGCAGGAGGCATTGATTTTTTTCCCACTTTATTGGATCTCACCGGCATAGATTATACCACGGATAGGGTAATCGATGGCGTTAGTATCGCTCCGTTGCTATTGGAAGAGGAAGTTACCTGGCCATCTCGTAATTTGTTCAGCTATTGGAACGGGAACATCAGTGTAAGAAACCAGGAATTTAGACTGGATGCCGATGGACAATTGTATAACCTTAAATCTGATCCCGGTCAATACACAAACGTAGCTGATAAATGGCCGGAAATCATGAAGAGTATGATGGAGGCCAGCAAAGAATGGGAAATGCACGTATTATCAGAACTGAATATGGTTGATCAACGATCCTTCCCACTTGGTCACCCAGATTTCCGATATACACAGTTGCCTGCCAGAGATGGCATTGCATATGGTCAGATAGAAAGATCCAACCGTTGGCCAAATTGTTCCTATTATACCCACTGGACCAGTACTTCTGATTCTATAACCTGGGATGTGGATGTCCTGAGTGAAGGACTGTATGAGGTTGTTCTCTATTATACTTGCGCCAAAGAAAATGTCGGAACCGAATTTCACATTACCTGTACCGGAAGCAGGCTTAATGGAAAAATAACCAAAGCTCATGATCCACCGCTGGTTGGTATGGAACACGACCGGCACCCGAGAGGGAATTCCCTGGTCAAGGACTTCAAGCCTTTGACGGTAGGTGAAATGCATTTATTTCCAGGCCGGCAGACCCTGTCACTCCGGGCTACTGAGATTCCGGGTAAGGAAGCTATGGACTTTCGTCTCATGATGTTTAACAAGGTTGATTCAGCTCCCTAAGAATATGCGCCTGATTTGTTATCTGTACTTCCTCTTTTTACTTCAAAATGTTACATCAGCTGCTGACAACAGGATCCAGACTGACATATGTGTATTGGGTGGAAGTGAAGCGGGCTTTACCGCGGCTATTCAGGCTGCGCGAATGGGAAAGTCAGTGGTACTGATTGAGCCCACTGGACATCCCGGTGGCATGATGGTGGAGGGAATTGTCAAGGATATACGGTTTGGCAGTTCGGTAGTTATTGGAGGAATAGCACGTGAGGTGTACACGGCCATTGAGGACAAATATGGCAAGGTGCCTGATTTTGATGCACTTGACTGGTATTCGCGTTATGAGCCTTCCGTGGCCGAGGCCGTCATAGAATCTTTCCTGGAGCAGGAGGAAAAGATACGGATCATCCGCCATGCCAGAATTTCCGAATCTCAAGGTGTTGTTTTACAGGGTAAGCGCATCATGCATGTGGTCCTGGATGACGGTTCGGTGATCGAGGCGGATTTTTTCATAGATGCTTCCATTGAAGGTGATTTACTGCATCTGGCGGGTGTCCCCACTGAAACAATACGCGAGGGAAATGCCAGGTACCATGAAACCCGCAATGGCATTCAGACCACCAACACATACAGACAATTTGCCGTAAATGTAGATCCTTATGTGATACCGGGTGACCCGGAAAGTGGTCTGATACCGACTATTCAGCCGGGAAAGCTGGGCACCCATGGTGCACCGGACAAACATATCATGGGTTTTTGTTTCAGGTTATGCCTTACGCGCGATACGGCTAACCTTATTCCCATAGAACAACCGGACGACTACGATCCATTTACTTATGAGATCTATCGCCGATATATGAAGGCCGGAGGTAAGCTCTTTGCTCCACGTGTCAACCGCATGAATGGCAAAACAGACCTGGGCAGTTGGCACGATTTATCTGCTAACTTTTACGGTGAGAACTGGCCATATCCGGCAGGTGATTATCAAACCCGTGATAGTATCGTCCAGCATCACAAAGACTTCACTCAAGGACTTATCTGGTTTTTTCAAAATGATCCCGACGTAAGTGACGAGACCCGTAGAGATTGGCAAGGCTGGGGACTTTGCCGTGATGAGTTTATGGATAATGGTGGATGGCCCCGGCGATTGTATGTTCGCAGTGCCCGACGTATGGTCTCCGAGTATGTAATCACCGAGCAGCATACCTACCGGGACAGGAACGAAGAGACAGAAGATCCGGTTGCTATTGCCTGGTGGCCACCTGATATGCATCATGCCCGTCGGATTGTTCATAATGGCTTTGCTTTCAATGAGGGCTTCGTGTTCGGTGGAAATAACTGGAAACCCTTTGGCATTTCATTTCGCGCCCTTATACCAGATAAAGAATACTGCACGAACCTGATTACCCCAACCTGTCCTTCCAGCAGTTACGTGGCATACGGTGCAGTACGGATATTGCCAACCTTTATGATATTGGGTCAGAGCGTGGCTTGTGCAGCTTCACTGGCCCTCAATCAGCAGGTTCACATTCAGGATATTGAATATGATGATCTCAGGCCCATTCTTGATAGTAGCGATCAGATTCTTACAATACCAGATGATTGGGAAAATAGAGTAGATTCAGAAAATCATTAATCACTAGTGTCTTGACCAGAGGATATTCATACATAATGTTACTAGTACCGTGTCTGTTGTTGATTGTGGCAATTGCAGGTTGTGTTTCACAGGAGACGGTCCAGGTACAGAAAAAGCCCAACATCATCTTAATTGTGGCAGATGATCAGGGATGGGGCGATTTGAGTCATCACGGCAACTCAAATCTCAAGACGCCAAATATCGACTCCATTGCTCACCGCGGAGCCACATTCGATCGTTTCTTTGTAAGTCCGGTTTGTTCACCTACCAGGGCTGAAGTATTGACGGGACGGTACGCAGTGAGGGGAGGGGTGTATTCCACCTCGGCTGGTGGTGAAAGACTCGATCTGGATGAGACAACAGTGGCTGACCTTCTCAGGAGTGCCGGATACCGAACTGCAGCCTTTGGCAAGTGGCACAATGGTATGCAATATCCATATCACCCCAATGGAAGGGGATTTGAGGAGTTCTATGGATTCTGTTCAGGACACTGGGGGCATTATTTTAGTCCGATGCTGGAGCATAATGGAGCTATAACCAGGGGTACTGGATATCTGACCGATGATTTTACTAACAGGGCGATGGCTTTCATGGAGGAGCATCGCGATGAGCCCTTTTTTATCTATCTGCCATACAATACACCACACAGTCCCATGCAGGTTCCGGATCGTTGGGGGCAACCGATGATGGAAGCAGATCTGCAGATGTATCACCGTGATCCGGAAAAAGAAGACACACTTTTTACCAAAGCAGCCTTGGCTATGTGTGAAAACATTGACTGGAATGTAGGAAGGCTGACTGAAAAGTTGAAGGCACTGGACCTGACTAAGGAGACCATCTTTATTTATATGTCAGATAATGGTCCGAACAGTTGGAGGTGGAATGGTGATATGAAAGGTCGTAAAGGGTCCACAGATGAAGGAGGTGTCAGGTCACCACTGTTCATTCAATGGCCGGGCACGATCAAGCCCGGACAGGTTGTACCTCAGATCGCATCAGGAATTGATCTCCTGCCAACCTTGCTGGATCTTGCCGGAGTTCCATTTCAGGCTGGTAATCTGGATGGAATAAGCCTGAAGAAATATTTGTTGTCCGATGATTCAACATCTCCGGATCGATACCTGGCTAACCACTGGGGGGGTCGAACGAGTGTTCGAAGTCAGTATTTCAGACTCGATCATGAAGACCAGTTGTTCGATATGCGGTCAGATCCGGGCCAGAGGAAAGATATCTCATCAGACTCAACCGGGGTATGGCAGTCCATGAAAGCATACAAAAGTCAATGGATCTCAGAGATCTTGTCCGAGTTGCCTGAAGAAGATCTGCGGACTTTTCCGTTGGGGCATCCCGATTTCACCTGGACCCAGATTCCTGCGCGTGATGGCGAGGCTCATGGGCAAATAGAAAGGTCAAATCGCTGGCCCAATTGTTCTTTTTACACAAACTGGGTTAGTACTGAGGACAGCATTTCCTGGAATGTGGATGTGGTTGAATCAGGACTTTTTGAAGTCACGCTCTATTATACCTGCCCGCAAGGTGATGTAGGTTCATCGTTCGAAATCGTATGTGGAGATAGTGTTCTGGAAGGAGAAATAACTGAAGCTCATGATCCCCCGTTGGTGGGTGCTGATGAAGACCTTGTACCGAGGCAAGAATCTTATGTTAAGGATTTTGAGCCGATGGTGGTGGGAACCATGCGCCTGGAGGAGGGACAGCAGGATCTGGTGATAAGGGCAGTAAATATTCCCGGAGCCAAGGCCATGGATTTTCGTCTATTGATGTTTGAAAGAATTGAATAAACTCGAATTGCATTAATTATTAATAAATGCTTGACTAATGGCAAGATTCACTATTCTGCTCATGTTTTGTGGCCTTTTACCACTGGTTCCTACACAGGCACAGTCTGTAAAGTATGACATAAGTAAGATTTATGGCAGTTCGCAACACGATGCTTTTACTTCCATGGTTACATATAAAGGGGCTTATTATTGTGCTTTCAGGTCGGGTGAGCATCATGTCTATGGTGAAGATGGCATTTCACGCATCATGGTTTCAGAGGATGCCAAAGATTGGAATGAATCTGCCACGATAGCCCTGAAAGGAATTGATCTAAGAGATCCCAAACTGTCGGTAACTGCGGATGGCAGGTTGATGGTCCTTATTGGGGGATCAGATTATGAGGACAAGACTCTCAGGGGTATGCTTACGAGGGTTTCTTTTTCCAACGATGGCCGACATTTCTCAAAACCGGAACCAGTGGAGATTGATCCTGCGGTACGGACGGATTTCGATTGGCTCTGGAGTGTCACTTGGTATGGAGATACCGGGTATGGAATACTCTACCAGAGAGAGACAGAGTCTTCGTGCCTGGTAAAAACAGAAGATGGTATTTCATACTCTCTGGTGTCGCAGTTGAACCTGGATGGGCG
>JAUILF010000083.1 GCA_030433135.1 Bacteroidia bacterium
GGATTGTTTTCTCCTCTTCGGGTCTGCCGTGGTTGGCTTTCATCCGGTAGGAGATGGGGTCATCTTCTATATATTCTTCTAGGTATTCCTCCAGTTCAAAATCATCTCTTTCCTGATCGTCATCATTGTCCAGTTCACCGTATTCTTCAGTAAGGTCTACGTCTTCTCCTTCTTCGAGAGCTGGATTTGCCTCTAATTCTTCCTTGATTCTTTGCTCCAGTGTGGCAGTGGGAATCTGCAGAAGCTTCATTAATTGAATCTGTTGAGGACTCAACTTTTGAAGCATCTTCTGGCTAAGATTCTGTTTTAGCATGTGTAAAGTTCTTTCCTATTTGAGAAACATTTTAATTGAGTATGATATACGTATCTCATAAACTATGCCAATGCAAGTTTACGATAATAAATCATATTAGAAAATATTATTATATGAATTATTATCTGACCTTTGAAAAGGTTTCTAAACAGGTGCTTTGAAGTTCTCAATTTTTCATGTTTCTTTGCGAAGATTTATAGCATACTTGAATATCTGCAGTCATGGAACATATTGAAAACGAGGGCAAAAAAGGCTACTGCTTCCTTTATTTCTTCCTTTTTATCTTGTTGTTTATCGGGCTGTGGGCCTATCTCTACTACTCGAATCAGAATTCTCTGCCGACTTAGCAGTTCGAGATACTCGTTCCTAATGTAAACGTAGAATTCAAAGACTGAGTTCTGTGAATTTGGCAATATCCATGATTTCTTTTGCCAGGCCAGATTGCCGATAAGACTTCAGGAAGCCATTATTTTGCCTAAAAGGGTTATACTTGGTGAAATGAGGTCGACATCGATGACATGCGAAAAATGGCTGTAAATAATCCATCGCCTTTCAATCGATGCAGTGCTGCAAAACAGCATAGCACTTGGAAGTTAACTACCCCCTGTGCTATGCTCCTGCAGGTACTTCAGTATTGTTAACCGGGAATATGCATTAGAGTTCCTATTACGAAATCCCAATACATAATCCCAGTTTAATTGGCATTGATCACATCTCCGGAACCGGAAACACTGCTTGAAATCGATGGATTGCCTTTGAAATAAACATTTCCACTTCCACTAATCCGAATATCAAGAAACTCCTCCACTGACACTTCTACATCTCCACTACCACTGATATTGATATCAGCTCTTTCTGTAAGATGTCCAAAGCTACGGAGGTCTCCGGATCCCGAAGCCCGATAATCCAGTTCCCTGCTTTCTCCGGTCAGGTATATGTCGCCGGAGCCGCTAACATCGATATCCAGTTCTGCGGCATCCACGTCAAGATCCATATCTCCTGAGCCCGAAATGTTCACATCCAAAAAAGTTGTGGTGAGCTGGTTTTCACTGACAACATCGCCTGACCCTGAGATCCCGATTTCAAACCAATCCGGATTTGTAATTATGATCTCTATGGGACGATGATCTCTTATGCAATGGTCAGTATCAATGATCAATACATCATTATGGACATAGATCTCCAGCTCGTCCAGGATATTCAACTGTCCATCGAAGATAACTTCTGAATCATCTCCCTGGGAGATGTATACATCAGCATCAATTCTCAGGTGTATTCCGGAGAAATACGGTACTTCAAGTATTTCGCTTACTACTTCACCCCTGCCGTTTTCACAGTCCAGATTGTCTACCCAGCAACCTGGAAGGACGATAGTGAAAAGGAGTAGGGCTATGGTGATTCTATATACTAGCATGACAACTGTTTTTTCGGTGATCTTAATCTATCTGGTTATTGTTTTGACCCGGTCCAAACCATCCAAAACGAAAAGTCAGTTGGCCGGTGACACTGCGAAAATCTTTATTGGTCAGATTATCCAGCTGATCAATATCATTAACCATCCGGTAACCAATTGATCCTGATATCCGGAGGAATCTGGCGACATTGAGTTCAGCTCCCACTTCCGGCGTAAAAACGAAAACGGCATCCCCGGCCGACGGATATTCAAAAGGATCATCATCGATATCTGCAAAACCCCATCCAAACCTGGTGCTGATCCAGGGATGGACAATCTTGTTGGTCATGGGAGTGTAACCCAGCCAAAACCCTCCATGGGCAAGGTCCATATAGAAGTCATCATTTTCTATCTGGTATCGGAGGTTACTGACACTTCCAATTCCATAGGCACCGACAAAAAAATTGTCGATGACTACACCTCCACCACCACCAACGGAAGTGGTCATCTCGCCTCGTATTTTTCCAAACTCAAGTAATGGCCCTCCGAATCCACCTACTACTCTGGCATTGGATAAAAGGGTTTCCTGTTGGCTGTAGCCAGTACTGACGAGAGTCAGCATAAAGACAATTAAAGCTATTTGTTTCATAATTAATGTGTTTGTATAGTTGATTTTCTCATTGATAGGCAAAGCACTCCCATGGCAGGGTTGGTCCTTACCTCGATTATTTCTAGTGGTTTTTTCTCAAATTTATATCCGTATGCCTGCACTAAAGCCTACCCAAAGCTTTGTAGTTACAGGGTTATCATTATTGATGTTTGTGTGTTCATAAAATGAGTAGGGCATTATCTGACTACCATAAATTCCCTTGTCCGGATCAAACAACCTGGACACCGATACATTAAAAACCGGCCCGGCAAAGTATTCCAGTCCCCCTTTCTTCTTTCCATCAAAATGCATGAGTACCCGGACCTGGCTGAGCAGGTTCATTTCCAGTTCGGAGAGATGGGTCTCCTGTACATGCATGGCAATAAGCTCGGGGTTCAAATTTATTTTGGGGGCGACAGCAGTCATAAAACCAAATCCATATCCTACTGCCCAGTTCAAACCGGTGTCATCAATATTTCTCTTGAAATCTGATCCCACCTGAAAAATATTGTAAAACCTTCGTGTCCCTAACTTCAATGCCAGGTTAGCATACAATGCTTCACTTCCGGAAAGCTCGAAAGCATTATAACCCCTTCTGACAAAATTTAACAGTCCAATGGATGCTCCCTGTACGGTATCCGCAATGTTGATAAGTCCCAATTGCAGATTGTCTACTTCCTTGGCAATATTAACCAGCCCAGCCAACTGTCCATCTACTTTCTCAGCCACATTGCAAAACCCTGAGGCCTGAAAGCCAATTTCTCCAACTGACAAATTGAAAAAGCCTGACAACTGAGCTCCAGCTATATTTCGACCTGCATTAAAGAAGCCGGCCATCTGCACTCCTCTGCTCACTCTTTGATTGATATTAAAAAAGCCAGCCAGTTGTAAGGCGTCCGCCTGATCATTCAGGTTGGCAAAGCCAGCCATCTGAACACCCCGCATGATGCCCTGATTATAATTGACAAAACCAGCCAGTTGCCCCCCCTGCACATTGCCTCCAACGTAGTTGCCCAGGCCCGCCACCTGCACTCCAAAGACATCATTTCGGATTCCATTTAGAAGCAGCCCCAGCTCTACCCCTTCAAGTCCACCATTGTATCCTGCCAATGCATTAAAGGATACATGGTACTCCGAATTTGCTTTTCGATCGGCTGAGTGAGGTAGTGGTATGACACTGAATTGCATCAAATCCGGTCTTTTCTCATGATCTAACCTCTCCAAATCTTCCTGGTATTGTTGTTCTGACCTTACCTCACTACCAGGCTCTTTGCTGTTATCTTTCGTAAGTGGGACCAAATGAACCAGTTCCTTGTCCCGCGAGCCTGGTTCGTCCATCGCTATGGTTTCGGGGGACTCCTCCACCGACTGTTCAAATTGCCCAACCTCCTGCAGGTCACCACGCGAGTTTACTTCGTCTCGCACAACGATTAGGTTTGGATCATAATTGAGAACAACCCTGCTGCCTCGTTGTCGATGAATGATTCCCGTCTGCATCTCCAGTTGATCCAGTAAGCCCTCCAGATTTTTTGTAGACAACTCAACGGAGACCACTTCGTCATAGGGTACGATGTCCTTACTGTATGAAAATCTCACCTGATAGTTTATTTCTGCCTCAACCAACACATCTTCCACTTTCATCGTAACCAAATCCTGTGAGAAGGTCGCATTACTTGCAACCACACCAATTAAGAAAGACAGGATAATATGTGACCACTTTATTTGCATCCCACACCGGCTATTTCAAAATATCCCTCGCTGGTTTGATTAAACTCCAGGTTAAGACCGAATCCCAATTCATCAAGAATTTCCTCAATCTCAGCATGTTCGAAAATGGCTTTATAAGTACAATCAAGGATCTCCTCATTCTCCACAGTAAACCGAACTCCATAGTGCCTTTCAAGATCTGGCAAAATTGCTTCCATCCTCTCGTTGTCAAAGTTCAATATTCCTGACTGCCAGGACATTATATTCGTGTCATCAATTTCACTCTTCTCTATGGTACGGGTCTGATCATCCCAGGAACCCTGATTTCCCTTTGTCAGTAAAACATGTTCGCTACGGTCATTGCTTTCAAAGGCAACTTTTCCTTCCTCCACATAGACTGCTACCTTTTTCCCGTCAATTGCGTCCACGGTGAATACGGTACCAAGTACAGTGGTCCTTGTCCCTTTACTAAAGACCACAAACGGACTGTCCTCATCCAGGTGTTGGACATCAAAAAGGGCTCTTCCTTCCAGAGTAACTTCTCTTTGCTCAAAGGGAAGGGAATAGGTAATAGTACTCCCTTCATCCAACTCTATGACTGAACCGTCAGGAAGTTGCATCTTTTTCATTTCCTCGGAGGTGACCGAGACCATGTCTACCGTATCATACTGTGCCCCATCGTTCCAAATCATCAAGGCAGTAATCAACACCAATGCAACAGCAGCAATACTCGCCACCCTAACCCATAAAGGTCTGATGACAGCGTCACGCTTCCCCTGGCCATTGAAAGCGACACTTTCAAATCGACTAAAGGCAATGTCCGTATCCGGAATTTCGACATCGCCCTCATACTCACCGGTCACTTCCCACAGCCGCTTTAGTTCTTCAAACTCCCTTAATCTACGTTCATTACTTTCCCATTCAGCCTCCAGGAGAGTCCGTTCATCCTTACTGGCATTTCCAGAAAGGCTTTTTACTAACAGTGCTGTATATAACTCTTCGTTCATTGATTCTATCTACTTAGATGCTCAATCCTGCATGTTACCCCTATGTCAATGAAAAAAAATCGCAATTATTATCATTACAATCACAGCTACCAGGTAATCCTGCAACTCAGATCGCAAGACTTTCACCGCCTTAACCATCTGATTTTCAACAGTTTTTACAGAAATATCCATTAACTCTGCAATCTCTTTGTAAGATTTTCCATCATAGCGGCTTAACATAAAAACGCTTCTGCAACGAATAGGCAACCGATCCACAATTCCTTTGATCCTGGTTTTGAGCTCCCGCTCAGCCAGGATATCATTACCATCCTCAACAACGGCCTTATCCTCAATAGGAACAGAATCTTCCAAACCGGGAGTTCTCCTAAAATATGCCATTGCCTCATGATAAGCCATGGTACGGATATAGCCTCCAAAATTTTCCAGATCTTTAGAAACACCTCCTGTGAAAGGTCTTCAGTGGCTTGGTGGTCCTGAACAAATCGATATATAAGACGATATACATCTTTATGAAAACGGAGAAAGATGTCTTTCATAGCCTGCTGATCTCCACTCTTCAATTTCTCAATGAGAATGAGATTGTCGTCTACAGCATTCATTTGATCAGTCGAGCGTTAGTTTTAAAGTAGCAGAAAGATACTAAGCAAATTCTGATAATCACATTGATAGCGTCAGAGCCTTCCTTATTTCAGACGAACACAGGTATGGACACGACCAGGTCTGTGAGTTCTCTTAGAAAATCATACGATATTGCTGAAAACAGAATAGTATCACTAAGTATGGATACAAATATTAATCTCACGAAAAGATAGGCTTACGTCTTACCTGGAATCATTGGTAGAGCTACGAGCCTCATGGTAAAATATTAGTCAGGAACAAATAGGATCAATAATGTCATGAGAAATGAAATGGTCAATTCCAGGAATCTAATGAATTCAATAAAAAATGAATATTTATCACACAGAATAATAAGCACTTACATTCAATTTATTTAACAAAACCATACCAACTCAAATATTACAAGTTTTGGAAAGGCAAGACTTGAACACTTACATGAAAATGCTTCTACATACATAAACATATAATAATCATTTTACATATAAACCCATTCGGGTATCAAATGCTTGTAAAGGCCTGAAATACTTGTATTTGTGAGCAACATTGGCTACTTTTATTCCTGAAAGATGAAGATTTAGTAAAACCTGGTTAACCCAAATCTCAAGTCTTTCCTGTAGCTCCGAAGTTTAGATTATTCTTTAAACCGTAGTCAATTATATGCAATTGAAACAAGGAGCCATTTATTTAATTTTCTGTGTAATTATCGTGGCCATGTTCTGTCAATCATGTGTGAGTCATCAGGAACTGGTAGCTCTAAATGCCGCCCAGCAGGAAATGGAAGAAGGAGCTGATAGTATCATTCAGATCAGGGAGAGTACCACACCTGAACGGTTGATCGTATACCCAAATGATTTGCTTGTGATAAACATCAACACTTTTGAGGGTAACACAGCTGAATTTCTACAGAGAGAATTTTCGTCGAATAATATTAACAACAGAAACCGGGAGTACGGCCCAGACGCACTGTACTACAATAGTTACAAGGTTGATCAGGATGGTCACATTACTCTCCCACTGCTTGACAGGGTTGAGGTGGCAGGACAAACAACATCCCAGATAAAAACTCAGCTTGACTCAGCTTATGCAACTTTCTTCAAATTTGCTTCTGCCAATGTAAAACTTGCCAACATGCGAGTAACAGTTCTGGGTGAAGTGAATACCCCCGGAGTTCAGTACTTCTTTAATGATCAGACCTCGCTACTGGAGGCCATTAGTATGGCCGGTGACTTTTCTGATTTTGCCAATCGGAAGAAAGTAAAGTTGATAAGGAGATCAACCCAGGGTTCAGAAACGGTCATGCTCAATATGTATGAAGATGACTTTATCGATTCAGAATTCTTTTATGTAAAGCCCAATGACATCATCTATATTGAACCCATCAAGGCCAAAGCTTTTGATGTCACCGCAGAAACTATCGGAGTGGTACTTTCAGCCATTTCTACTGCCATTCTGCTGGCAACATTTGTCCTGGACATAAGTAACGACAACTAAGGAATACACATATAGTTTCGCTCAAATCCCCCTATTATGAAAAGAGAACATTCAAATCAAAGGACTTTCACAGAAATCAATCTGCACGATTTCCTGAGGAGAGTTTGGAAATACAAATATTTGTTCGTGTTGAGTATCCTGTTCTTTGTGGGTGCAGGCATCGGATATCTCTACATTACGCCCCCTGTATACAAAGCAACATCCACTCTACTGATTGATGCTAATGGAAGCTCCCGTATTTTTGGTGAGAGTCAATCGCTGAATGGTGGAGTTGGTTTGATTGAGACCGATAAGAATATTTATAATGAAATGAATATTCTAAAATCAGTAGCTCTCATCGAAAAGACAGTAAAGGACCTGGACCTAACTACCAGCTACTACATGAAGGACATGTTTAAAACCAGGGAACTATATGATCAGTTTCCTTTTTCGGTCAAGGTACTGGAAGAATCCCCACTTATCATAAATGTTCCAGTCTTTATTCAGCCCATTTCTAAGGACTCCTATAGAATAATAATACAAGAGAGTGAATATGATATTCAGCGTGATGGAGGCATTATCGATCAGGTTGACGGGATGGTAACCCATTCTGCCATACATAAGTTTGGTGAGCCTGCAACCTCTCCTTATTATAATATCACCTTGAATCAGATTGGCGATCACTTTCCCGCTGACCAATTTGTAGGGAAGGAATTGTTCTTTACGTTCAGGACCATTGACGAGGTAGTGAATTCTTACCAAAACAAACTTGAGGTATTACAGGTCGATCTTGAGTCCAGTATCCTGGAATTGGTTTCTACGGGTGAAGTTGCAAAGAAAGAGATTGATTTTCTCAATAAGCTATCTCTGAATTACATCGACAGTAAGATTGACGAACGAGATCAGATTGCAGCCGGAAAGGAATCATTTATCAAGCAGCAACTGGAGAGTATTACCGATTCTCTCACTAAAGCTGAAAGAAGTCTGGAGTTGTTCCGTAGAGAAGCAAATGCGGTAAACCTGACTCAGTCCGGAACAAATGCCCTGGAGAAATTTCAACAACTGCAATCTGACCAGGCCCAGGCCCAATTGAATCTCAAATATTATCGATCCCTGCTTGAGTACTTGCAAGATAGTAGCAGTTTGAACCAAATCATTGCACCTTCGGCGGTAGGAATTAGTGACCCACTGTTAAACGAAAACCTGTTGGACCTCAAGCGCCTGACTGCCGAACAAACCAGGATGAGATATTTGAAAGGGCCCCAAAGTTATGATCTCGAAATCCTAAACAGGCAAATCTCAAACACACGTGAGGTATTGGAGGAAAATGTACGCAATCTGATTGCATCGTCTACACTTGCTCTCAACGATTACAATAGTCGCATACAAACGCTGGAAAGGACGCTGGATCTACTTCCAAGTAGTGAAAAGAGGCTGTTGAATTATCAGAGACAAACAAAGCTCTATGAGAACTTATATACCTATCTAAGTCAGGAATTGGCCAAAACCGGTATTGCCAGGGCTGAAGATCTCCCTGACATTGAAACACTCAACCACGCGAGGATGGATGGTAACGGACCTATTTCCCCCATTCCATTCCTGGTATTGACTCTTTTTGGTTTGGTTGGGCTCACGATCCCTGCCGTATATGTAACTCTGAAGAAAGATGAGAATATCTTGATCAGTGGTGTTGAAGAACTTGAAGCCAATACCAGCCTGCCCATCTTAAGTCAGATTGCGCTTGATCCCGGCATGAACAAAGATGCAGGTGAGACCATCGCTAGTTCGCATTGGCAGACGAAGGAGTCTTTTAGAGATCTTCATGCAAATTTGAAATTTTTTATGCCAGACTATTGGCAAAAAATAACTGCTGTAACATCCACAGTACCGGGTGAGGGAAAGACTTTTTCAGCACTAAACCTGGCTATGAGCATGGCATCGGCGGGAAATGATGTCTTACTGATCGATACTGACTTTCGCAATCCAAGCCTTTCCAGAAGTATGGGAGTAAAGCCTAGTCAAAACTTAAGCAGCTACTTACATGGTTGGGTGGAGGATCCAAATCAGATCATTCAAAGTCATGACAAATATCCCAAGCTGGATTATATCACAACTCATGCTGCACATTCGAACCCTCACAGACTGATTCAAAATCCACGGTTTGAATTTCTTATCCTTTCTCTAAAGGACGAGTATGACCATATAATCCTGGATTGCCCGGCCGTGGGATTGGTATCTGATTATTTGCTGTTATCGCACCTGGCGGACATACACATGTTCGTAATGAAGCAGGATGTTTCTCAAATTTCTTATATCGAAAACATAGAGAAATTGAAAGTTAAAGGTAATCTGGAAAACCTGTTTCTGGTTCTCAACGGTGTTCCCGGCAAGGACTTAAAGCATGGTTACTTTTCATATGACTCAAATATCAGGCAGCAAGCTCCAAAGAAGAGTGCAATCCGGAGAGCACTCAGTGCTTAATGCGACAAGCCAGGATTGGTCAATATGAATAGTATAATGAATGATATAAGAGCCAGGTCTATCCTGGTGCTTTTGTGCACCTATCCCCTTTTCGCCTATTTTATTCGAATCCAGTTTGGGATAACACCCAGTAGTGCGGCGGGCATGGTCGGCTTTATTCTGATGTTGGAGGTAGTCATCACCAAGTTTCGGAATAATGAGAACCTGATACTTCCAAAGTATCTACTGGCTCTTTTAGGTTTTAGTTTCTATGTTCTTGCCAGTAAAATCTTCTTGACGAATGAGATGTACAGTGTTTCCCTACCTGAATACATGATCAGGGAACCTTTCTTCAAGTCCTTTGCATTCATATTTGTTCTGGAAAACACAAAGTTTCGACGCAGCGATATTACCTGGGCTACTCATTTCCTGTTCTTCAGTTTAATTGCAGCAGCAATTGTTACCCTGATACAGATTAAGGAACCTTTCTTTTTTAGAAGAGAAGCCTTGTTTGCCAAGGGTATGTCATTCGACCGAATGCAAAACATGCTTAGTTCCTTTACCGAGGAGGAATACCGCGAATTGCGTTTTATTAACAAAGGATACCGGTTTTCCATTTACAGTTGGATCACCGGAATCAGCGTGGGCATAGACAGTATTGCGGTCTTAAGCTTGTTACTGGGCATCAAAAGTATCGGTCAGGTTAGGAGGCTCACTTTACTGGCCTGCGGTGGAATCATCAGCATTCTCTCAAGCTCTCGCTGGATCATGCTGAACTATATATTGGTACTTTCTCAAACTATGATTGACCGAACTAATCGCTTATTTTGTGGCCTGAAAGTTGGAGCCCTCCTGGTCATCACTGTACTCGCAGTTGGATTAGGTGCAAGTTATCTGGGAGTCAATCTGGATACTTTCTTTACTGATCGACTTATGTCAGACAGTGCTAACACCAGGATCTATGCCTTCGAAGTGTTTGGAAAGGTTTTTCACGAAGCACCCGTTTTTGGTACAGCCGGCCAGGATACCGAAGAGGTTTTAAAGAGAATCCAGGGAAGAACTTCACAAATTCATGTAGGCTGGTTAAAAATCCTTTACTATTATGGAATTGTCGGGACTTTCATATACTTAATTTTTATCGGATTTCTATTGAAACATCTTTACGATCAGGCCAGGGTAACACGGTATTGGGGTTCTCTGTTTGCCTTCCTTGCTTTCGTGTTAGCCAACTGCACTCTAGTGGAATTCAGTGTCTTCTATTATGGACTTTTTCTGGCTTTGATATTCAACCGCTATATTGACAACAGGACTCCAGAGCAAATTAGTAAACCGGCTCCCATGCTCAGAGCCAGGCAAATGACCACTCCCAGACACAAATCAACACTTGAAATTTGAATATACTTTATTCAGATGAATAGCTTGATTTCCAAATACCTTGCGATCATTCACAATTTCCTGCAAAGAGGTAGTGCCAGAAGTAGTAAAATTAAAAAGCACATCCTTGCCTCTCTCTTGATCAAGGGACTTAGTGTACTTATTGCCTTTATACTGGTTCCTATTACACTCGATTACGTCGATGAAGAACAATATGGAGTCTGGTTGACACTTTCTTCTATAATTGCCTGGTGCAACCTTTTTGATGTCGGTCTGGGCCATGGCCTGCGCAATAAACTGTCGGAAGCCCTGGCCGAAGAGGAAATGGTACGAGCCCGAAAGCTTGTCAGCTCGACCTATGCCATTATCACGATTATTGCGATTAGTCTCTTGTCCCTCTTTTTACTCATTAACCCACTACTTGACTGGTCTGGCATTTTGAATGTCGACAGCGCACTGAGAGATGAGATGAGCCTAGTAGCTCTGGTGACTTTCACCTTTTTCACAAGCTCATTTATTCTGAACCTTATACAACCGGTCTTTTTGGCTCACCAAAGTCCTGCCCTGGTCAACCTTTTTCGTCTTGTTGGAAACCTGCTGTCGTTAGTCATTATTTTAATCCTGATTGGGAACACCGAAGGGTCCCTTTTCAACCTGGCTATGGCAGTGGGAGCTGCCCCGGTTGTAGTCCTGTTGGTTGTTTCCTTCTATTTCTATCTCGGTCCATACAATAGGATAGCACCTAAATTTAAATGGGTTGACAAGACATTATTCTCTGATCTCAGTTCCCTGGGATTTAAATTCTTTCTTCTCGGTATTACAGGGCTGATCATATTTTCGACTGATAACCTCATAATTGTACAGATCTTCGGACCCGCGGAAGTTACACCCTATCAAATCTCGTTTAAATACTTTTCTCTAATTACGACTGTCTTCACTCTGGTCAGTGTTCCCTTCTGGTCTGCATATACGGAAGCTAATGTAAACGGAGACATTCAGTGGATCCTGAGAACAAATCACAAGCTCAGGCTCATTTGGTTGGGTTTGACATTGGCTGGGTTATTCATGTTATTGGTATCATCCTGGTTCTACAATATCTGGGTCCCCGAAGTGCAGGTCTCATTCCAACTCTCCCTGATGATGTACCTGTATGTAGTGGCTCTGTGCTGGGGTAATATATTTGTGACCTACATCAATGGTGTCGGAAAAGTCAGGTTGCAAATCATCACTTCACTCGCTGGGGCAGTCCTTAACATACCTTTGTCTATCTTTTTGGCCAAATGGGTGGGAATGGGAACGTCCGGAATCATTTTAGCGAGTACTATCTGTATCGGATATGGCCCCATACTGGCACCTCTACAATTTAAGAAGTTGACAAGCAAAACCGCCCGTGGCATATGGAACAAATAAGGGGCACCTCTATTAACCCCCTCCAGGTAAAATACTCTCAATTTCGCCATCTTCCCAAAGCAAGGCTTTTCGCTACCTTCGCAGCCATCAGAAAACACTTATTAAAATAATGTCAGTTGTACTTGTTACCGGGTCGGGAGGTCTGATCGGCAGTGAGTCTGTCCGGTTCTTTTCTGAAAAGGGCTTCAAAGTTGTTGGTATCGACAATGATATGCGCAAATACTTCTTTGGCGAAGATGCCAGTACATCACCTATACAGGAAATACTGAAAAAGCAGTATGGTCGATATGAACTGCATCCTATAGATATTCGCAATTATGCTGCTTTGCAGTCAGTCTTCAAAAAGTATGGCAGGCAAATATCCCTAATTATCCATACGGCGGCACAGCCTTCCCATGATTGGGCAGCACGTGAGCCACTTACGGACTTTACCATAAATGCCAATGGAACTCTCAACCTGTTGGAACAAACAAGATTGAACTGCCCGGAAGCAGTCTTTATTTTCACCAGTACAAACAAAGTATATGGTGATAAACCTAACTATTTGCCATTTGAAGAGAAAGAATCGAGATGGGAGATTGCTGAGTCGTCTGGTTATTCAGAGCATGGTATCGATGAATCTATGCCCATTGATCAATGTCTGCACAGTGTGTTTGGCGCCAGCAAAGTAGCCGCAGATATCACAGTTCAGGAATATGGCAGATACTTCGATATGGCAACGGTTTCGTTCAGGGGAGGCTGCCTTACAGGGCCTTCCCACCAGGGTGCTGAACTACATGGATTCCTTGCCTACTTGGTCAAGTGTACGGTCAGACGTATACCCTACACTATCTATGGATATGATGGTAAGCAGGTTCGAGACATCATCCATAGCAGCGACCTGCTAAATGCATTCTGGCACTATTATCAGAATCCTAGAAAAGGTGAAGTTTATAATATCGGAGGATCAAGACATTCAAACACCTCAGTACTGGAAGCTATTGAAAAGACTGAAAAGCTGTCCTCTATCCATCTGGACTATAGCTTTTCCAACCAGGTACGTCCAGGTGATCACAGGTGGTATATTTCTGATATAAGAAAATTTCGGAAGCACTACCCTCAATTCGAATACAAGTACTCGTTAGATGATATCATCCTAGAGATGATCGAATCATAAGAGAACCTGTAAATTCTAGAGATCCGGAGAAACCTCCTCAATCCCATCAGCTCCAAGATACTCCTTCACCTCATCGATATAAATGGTTCTTTCGGTAATACCTTCATTCAGAGACATTTCTACCATGTCTTTATCTTTCCACCTCCAGTGATTGATACCAAATTTATATCCACCACCGACTTCAAGATCATGGTATATAGTTTGTAGGTCTAATCCGGTAAAACGATTTTCACCATTGATCCAAATCTCCACTACTCCATTTGTCTTTGACCAAACGGTGCGAACCACGATATCAATCCATTTCTCCTTTTCAATGCTTGTGATTTCCACTGGTCCTACCCATTCCGATGCCTGACTTTCCCCTGCCTTTCGCACTAAAACTATCTTGTCTCCAATAACCTCCAGTGAAAGAATCGGTGACCCCATGCTGCCATGTTGCCATTCAGCAACACTAAATCTAAGATCCTGCGCAACATCTGTCTCAGCAAAAATAAAATCATCAGGAAAGAGGACACTGAGTCCATACCAACGCTCTTCATTTTCACGTGGGTAAACATCAACGGAAAGCTCGTATTTGGGCCCTAGTTCGGCGCGATGAGTAGCCTCACCGATTGGCCAATCAGCTAATGGGGTTGGTTTCAACATGAATTTACAACTAGCCAGGCCGGTTCTGGCGTATTGGTTGGATCGTTCAATAGTAAAGTCCGAAATTTCTCGTGTTGTCGCCACACAAACATTAAATACATAAAGATCATTCCAGGGAATGTCATAATAGCAACCATTGGAAGTATCCCCTTCATCTACAGGCCGGTTGGGTATTTGGTCAAACGGTTCGCGACTACTTTCAAATCCCATGCTTACATGTGCTCCCTCGCCATCCCAAAGTTCAGGGGGCTCTGGTTCACAGCCCAAAGTGGCAATAATGACCACAACACATATATATTTCAGATTAAGACCCAGGATTCTATTCATCTGGCTATTCATTGTAAATTTGACCTACCACTAAAATCATTCCATATCTTGATAGTGTGGCTCGGTAGTTGTTGATGAAAGGAGAGGTCAAGAGCAAAGATATCATTTCAATTGGGAATGAACAACCACATCAGGAACTCACTTAACAAAGACCAGTCAAGAAATGTTTTGTTCACTGAACATAAAGAATCAAAAACACAACCTTTCGACGACATGATAGGGACAAAGCAATCTGGTTCTAAATGTCTTCACAATAACATGCGACAGACTAACTCAATATGATAATAAGCAACAATCATCTTAATATTATCTATGTTGGTTTGAATGGCTTTCCATATGGTTATGCAGCAGTAAGAAGACAAACCCTTATTTCCAGGGGATTAGTAGAACAGGGAGCAAAAGTCACCATACTGTGCCGGAAAGGTGTTCATTCGACTGATCTAAAAATACCACCTGAAGGCAAAGTCGAAAACATAGCATACATATATACCAGTGGCTCTAACCTCAGACCTTCATTTTTCCTTGAACGTAATCTGTCTAAAATCAAAGGGTTTCTAAGAGAGTTCTGGATCATTCTGAAAAAAGCAAGGGCAGGTGAAATCGATATTGCTCTTATATCCACCATGCGATATGAAGTCTTGTTATACTATACGCTTCTAGGCAAAATGCTGCGATTCAAGACGGTATTGAGTTTCGATGAACTCAATTCATCCATCCCAACCCGAAACCAATTGGGCAAAGTCATCAATGATAGACTCTTTGAAAAACATGGATTGTCGATGCTGGACTGCATCCTTCCTATAAGCCATTACCTACTAAATCTGGTGGAGAAAAAACTTCCTTCGACATCCCGTTTTCATGTCCCAATTGTTGCTGAATTTGATTTGAACCAAATAAAGGTAGACCACCAGGATGCAAAAGTTCTTCTGTACTGTGGGTCCGCCACTTATTTGGAGGTAATCAAATTTGTGACGGATGCATTTCAAATAATGAAAACAGATGTCGAATTACATCTGGTTATCAATGGGAATCCAGTTGAAATGAAAGCCTACCACCATTTCCTTGGCAAGCTAAAGGCTGAGGGTAAAAAGTGTCCTATATCATACTCCAACCTTGACTTCCAAACTCTAACTAATAAATATCGCGAAGCCAGCATACTTTTGATTCCACTTAGAGATACCATACAGGACAAAGCTCGTTTTCCCCATAAAATAGGGGAGTATATGGCATCTGGCACACCCATGGTGACGACCAACTATGGTGAAGTACGATACTACCTAAAAGACAATGAAACAGCTTTCATAGCAGGCTCCTATCAAGAAGATCTTTTTGCAAGAAGAATCGATCAGGCTTTAGCGGACCCAAAACTTATGTCAAAAGTAGGAAAGCAAGGTCAGGCTTTTGCAAGTAAAAACTTTAACTACAGGATTCATGGGCATCGCCTGATTAATCATTTTAACACTCTGATATAATGTGTGGAATTAGCGGCATGCTTGTGCAAGCAGGTTTCGAAAAATTGGTCAACCGCGATAATCTGCAAAAGATGGCGGAGTCTATCAAATATCGGGGTCCTGATGACGCCGGATACTATATATCAGGTCCCCTGGGATTTGCTTTCCGAAGACTTAGCATCATTGACCTCGATAACGGACATCAGCCAATGTGCAACGAAGATGGGAGCGTTTGGGTTATCTACAATGGCGAAATCTATAACTATGCATCGCTGCGAAAGGACCTCATTGCCAGGGGCCACATTTTCAAGACCAAGACAGATACAGAGACAATAATCCATCTTTACGAGGAAATGGGAACCGAATGCACATCTCTGTTAAGGGGAATGTTTGCATTTGCCATTTGGGATGATAAAAAGAAAATGCTTTTCTGCGCAAGAGACAGATTTGGCATAAAACCATTCTACTATAGCCAGGACCCCCAAGGGTTTTTCTTTGGATCGGAGATCAAATCCTTTATTTCCCTGGTCGGGGAAAAACAAGTCCTACCGTCTGCTCTGGACTACTATCTTACCTATGGATATACACCGGCAGATCAAACTATCTTCAAAGGTATCCACAAATTGCCTGCAGGACATCAATTGACTGTTACGCAAAGTAATAAGCCTGCTATTGAAAGATACTGGGATATCAAAATCCAACCTGTCTATGACATTACCGAGGAAGAATGGGCACACAATCTATTAGAAAAATTAAGGGAATCAATCAAAATCAGACTAAGAAGTGACGTGCCACTGGGTGTACTGCTTAGCGGTGGTATCGATTCAGGAGCAGTGACAGCATTGGCTGCGGAGCTATCTCATGAACCCTTGAAAACTTTTTCTCTCGGATTCAGGGAAAAGGAACACGATGAACTGCCACTGACACGTATTATTTCTGAACGATATCAAACCGATCATCATGAACTTGTACTCGAGCCTCAGTCTCTGGACATTCTGCCATCACTAATATCCTTGTTTGATGAGCCGTTTGCTGACCAATCAGCCATTCCTACTTTCTTCATCTGCCGGTATGCCCGTGAGGTAGTCACCGTTGCACTATCAGGTGATGGAGGTGATGAACTATTTGCAGGCTACAGTCACTATGCAAAATTTAACAAGATAAACAAGCTTCATGAAGCTACCGGGGGGCTACTTCATCCATTATTTAAGTTGCTCCACCAAAGTTTACCCATATCCATACCTGGATATGGCTTATCGTACTATTTGTCCAGACCTATTGGTAAATTGCCCGCATTTGTTTGCAAATGGAAAGAGCATGAGCGCCGTCTGGCCTACAGACCTGAATTCTCAGAAATCATTAAGGGTCGCAGACCTGAAGATGAAAAGATCAAAATCATAAATCAAAGTAAATCACAAGGGATTGATCTGGCTACTGAAACAGACATGAGAACCTGGCTGATCGATGACGTCCTCACAAAGGTGGATCGTGCCAGTATGGCTAATTCTCTCGAAGTACGCGTGCCAATCTTAGATCACGAATTTGCAGAGCTGGCATTCAAAATACCATCCAGTCTGAAGCTAAAGAATGGAAACGGCAAGTACATTTTTAAAAAAGCTCTCGCTAACCATCTACCTGGCAAGATTCTCAGTCAACCCAAGAGAGGTTTTGGTATACCTTTGAGAAAATGGTTTAAAAATGATTTACAAGATTACTTACATGACACCATCGGTCAGAAAAATAGTCCCCTGAATGAATATATTGACCCCCGATATGTTTCAGACCTAATACATAAACACAATAGTGGTTTCAGAGATCTCAATCAAAAAATCTGGACTTTGGTTGTTTTGCATGAATGGCTCTCGAAATTCAAAAGCCATTAGACATCATCTACTTCATTCTCCATCATGGAAAAGCATAATTATCAACAACAACACCCGGACTAAAGGCAATGAAAATCCTAATGGTAATCGATAGTTTGGCAAAGGGAGGAAGAGAACGGCGTATGGTGTCGCTGATAAAGAGTTTGTGGTTTGATTGGAATTTTTCGATTTCACTGATTGTCCTTTCCTCCATAGTTGAATACCCTGAAGTCAAAAAATACTGCGCGGCATTCAAAGTAATTGAAAGAAAACCCAAAACCGATCCAAGAGTATTCTTTAAAATATTCCGCTATGTAAAATCCTTCAGCCCGGCAATTATCCACACCTGGGGGTCTATGTCCACCATATATAGCATCCCATCAAGCACCTTTACAAGGACACCTCTGGTGAATGCTAGTATCGCTGATGCGCCTGACATGAATTATGCCAATTACATTTACAGAAGGACACGCATGACTTTTCCCTTTTCCCATGCCATCGTTGGGAATTCCAAAGCCGGATTGAAAGCCTATGATGCCCCTGATGAAAAGTCTCTATGCATCTATAATGGGTTTGATTTTCAACGCATTAATGATCTGGAAGATAAAGACACCATCTATGAAAGATATAATATTGATAGTCATCAGGTGATAGGTATGGTGGCAGCTTTTCAAGAGAGGAAAGATTACCACACATTCATCCTTGCCGCCTTAAAGCTCCTTGATAAAAAAAGAGACGTTAGTATTATTTGTGTGGGAGACGGAGAAAAATTACAGGAAATTAAAAATTCTATTCCTGATAAATTCAAGCATCATTTCACTTTTACTGGCAACATTACAGACGTGGAGTCGGTTATAAACATATTTGACATAGCTGTGTTGACAACTAATGCAAATTTTCATGGTGAAGGTATTTCTAATTCAATCATGGAATATATGGCCCTGTCCAAACCTGTCATTGCGACAAATACCGGAGGCACACCAGAGATCGTACTGGACGGCAAAAACGGATATTTGGTCGAAGATGGAAACCAGGAAGAACTATTTCGAAGATTGGATGAATTGTTGACCAACCCTATGAAAAGACTTGAAATGGGAGAATACGGCCTACAAAGACTTCGGGAAAATTTTTCAATCGGAAAAATGGTACATTCATATTTAGGTATTTACCAATCTCTTGCAACTAATATTAATTGAGGCATGATCGGGTTAATGGTAAATTCACTGGCTGGAGGTGGTGCTGAAAGAGTCGCATTAAACCTGTTGCAGGAATTTCAGAAAAAAGGTTACAAAACCGTCCTGATCTGCCTTGAAAAAGAACAGGCATATGACATTCCAGAAAATCAAGAGGTTCTATATCTGACCAATGCACAAAAATTCACCAATCCTGTTCTAAAACTACTAATGGTCATGTCCTGCACATTCCGCTTAAAAAAAATAGTTAAGGGCAGAAAAATAAAGGTGATTCAGAGTCACTTAATTCGAGCAAACTTCATAAATGTAGGTGCAACTCTAATTGGATCAAATCATAAATCACAATTAGTATCTCACTGCCCGCTTCCTTTTAGCGGAATGATCGTAGTGCGGAAATTCCAGACATTTCTTTACCGTTTCTTTTACACTAGATGTGACCAGCTCGTATCTATTTCAAAACTAATGTGTGACCAGATGATAAAAGATCTTGGTCGAAGATTAGATCCTAATCAAAACATAGTAATCCCCAATCCTCATAATATTGCAGAAATCAAATCCCTGGCAAAACTTAGTCCGGTTAAATTCAGGTTTAATTCGGGTAAAAAATATATTATCAGCGCTGGCCGTCTCAAAAGACACAAGAACATCGAAACCCTGATCAGGGCTTTCGGTGAAGTGCATCATACCCACCCAGATGTCAGGCTGATCATTTTAGGTGATGGAGAAGAAAGAGATCATCTTGAAGAGTTGAGTCGAAAGTTAGGTCTTACTCAAGAGATCTATTTTCTTGGCCATCAGAGCAACCCGTTTGCATATGTCTCACGTGCAGACATGTTGGTGCTATCGAGCGAGACGGAAGGACTTCCCAACATCAT
>JAUILF010000084.1 GCA_030433135.1 Bacteroidia bacterium
ACCTTACCCTCATCCCGGGCTTCAGATAGAGCCAGGGGAATCGAGGCAGCGGTTGTATTCCCGTATTTTTGAATATTGTTGAATACCTGATCGTCCTTTAGCTGCAATCTCTTTTGCACAAACTGACTGATCCGCAAATTGGCCTGGTGTGGTATCAAAAGATCCAGATCGGCAGGTGTATACTGGTTTTGTTCCAATGCTTTCATGATTACCTCCGGAAACTTCTGTACTGCAAATTTGAAGACGTATTTCCCATTCATATATGGAAAGGTCTTAGCATCATCCAACATCGTCTGCGTGATAAAAAAGGAATCATAGCGATTCTCAGAGAAACCGTATTGCTCTGAATCTCCCCAATGACCACCATGACATCCAGGGCTAATAAAAGCAAGCTCTTCAGCATGAGTACCATCGGAATGAAGGTGCGTGCTGAGGATTCCCTGCTTTTCTCCGTCGGTAGGTTGTAACACCACGGCACCGGCTCCATCACCGAATATCACGGATACATCTCTTCCCCTTGTAGTAAAATCCAGTCCCATCGAATGCATCTCCGACCCCACAAGGAGGATGTTCTTGTACATTCCCGATTTGATAAACTGGTCGGCAATGGAAAGTCCATAGACAAAGCCCGAACATTGATTTCTAATGTCCAGGGCCCCGATTTCGGTTTTTGCGATCTCCAGCTCACGTTGAAGCAGTACTCCACATCCAGGGAAAAAATAGTCAGGACTGAGAGTTGCAAATATGATAAAGTCGATCTCTTCTTTGTCGATGCCGGCATCACGGATGGCATTTTCAGCGGCTCTTGCCCCCATGGTAGCAGTAGTCTCTTTTTCGCGCTGTCCGAATCTACGCTCTTTGATACCGGTTCGCTCACGAATCCATTCATCTGATGTATCCATGAGTTTTTCCAGGTCATGGTTGGATACCACTTCCTCCGGTACGTAGTGACCTATACCGGCAATTTTTGTTTTGGTCATTAGGTAACGTTTTCAGGCCGCACCAAGATAACAAATGATTTTAGGAAAGGTAGGCCCCCATCAGAAACCCCTTTATGTCCAACACATAGTATTTAACCTGACATTTGATCATATGTCATCAGGCAAGGTCATCTCCTACGTCTTCTGTTTTTTCTTCTTGGCAGCAGGGAAAAGCACGTTATTGAGAATCAACCGGTAACCCGGAGAGTTGGGGTGTAAACTCAAGTCGGTATCCGGATCTCCCACGAAGTGCTGGTAATCCTCAGGATCGTGCCCTCCATAAAAGGTCCATTGACCCTCGTTCACGGTACCGTGAATGTATTTGGCTTCACTGGCCGGTTTGTTTTCCCCCAGTATCAGGACATTCGATTTTACGTACTGCTTGCGATAGGAGGTCGACTGTCCCATGAAGCCTTTTACCGTTCTGGTATGATTTTGCGTCAACATGGATGGGACGGGATCCCACTTTGCTGAGAAATCAAAGAGCGTGAAGTAATCGGTTTGGGGAGTGACTTTCCGATTTCGGTTATCAATCGTAGAATGCTCGTAGTAGAGCGGATTTTTTATAAGTTCAAAATCCTGAAAGGCAAAGGTATTACTGAAGTCCAGTTTTTCCTGCGCACCTGGATCAGCTGCATCACCATCATAGATCTCGGCACATATATCAATACCTTCTGCAGCCAGGGCAATGTCATAGGTATCAGTTGCTGAGCACATGGCAAACATAAATCCACCTCCGATCACATACTCCCGAATCTTTTTCACCACGGCCAACTTTAACTGAGATACCTTGGCAAATCCGTGATCAGTGGCCAGTTTTTCCATTTTCTTCTGGTTCTCCCGATACCAGGAAAACGCGTGGTAGGTACGATAAAACTTACCATACTGACCCGTAAAGTCTTCATGATGCAAATGCAGCCAGTCATACTGGGCAAGCTTATCGTCCAGTACTTCAGTATCATATACCGTTTCGTACGGAATTTCAGCGTAAGTTAAAACCATGGTCACAGCATCATCCCAGGGTTGAACTTCTTCTCCCTTGGCATTAAAATCAGGAGTGTATACTGCGATTTTGGGTGCTGCTTCCAATTTTATGGCATCCATATTAACTGCCGGACTCGATATTTCTTCCAGCACGCCATTGAACTGCACATCAGGCAAAATCTCGAAACTCACACCGCGAGTTCTACATTCTTTTTCAAACATTGGGTTGTGCCTAAAGGCAAAACTTCCACCTCTGTAGTTCAGTAACCACCAGGCTTCTGCACCCTTGTCGAGAACCCAGTAGGTAATCCCGTAGGCCTTGAGATGGTCCTTTTGGTCAGGGTCCATAGGCAACAGTATGTAAGAGGCCTGTACCTGTAAACAAATGAAAGAAAAGAGTAAAATGTAGATTGATCTTTGCAACAATTTCATGTCTATTCACTTCGATTATTCTTAAAAATAACGTTATCTCGGCATAAAAGTTACCTGATAGACAAAATAAAAGGTCTGGATTAGTCCTTTAAATAGGTGACTTCTTAGCCTGCCAGGAGACTGTTGATAAACTCAAGGTTAATGTTGCAGCCGTAAATCGTTTGTGCCTGACAAGGCGAGACAAGGAAAGATACCGGGTTTGTAGCTACCTGATTTATCTCCCCCTGGGAGACCTGTCAGTTGTGCCAGCCTTTGGTGGGGATCAACGATGTCAGGCGCAAGGAGAACGGCTGGCATGCTACCGGGACGTTATCTTTTGTAGAAATGTCAGCGCGAGATGTGTTTTTCAACTGTCTACTAACCACGTTTGAACCTGTGGGATATTTGGTTGTTGTGGTGTTGTCAGTTGATTTTGGATTCATAACTTTGGCGCTCTTAATGCACACGCGGATTTGGGAAACATAGAGATTCAGTATCCAGTATGGTATATATTACTTTGCCTGATAATAGGAGGGGCCTTTGCCCTGGTACTCTATTACAGAGCATCTAATTTCCCGGAAGAGCGAAGCTGGGTTAAGATCATGTTGGGCTTTATCCGCTTTCTTGCCATTACACTATTATGCTTCCTGCTTCTGTCTCCGGTGTTGCGCAACAGCACTGAGGAAACGGAAAAACCCATAGTAGTGGTAGCTCAGGACGAATCCTTGTCCATTCAGACGGAAATGGATAGCCAGTCACTGGAGCAATACAAGTCAGACCTGAATTCAATGATCGATCATCTTTCACGCGATAATGAGGTGAAGACCCTTTCTTTTGGGGAGGAGGTAAGAGAGAATATTGATTTTACATTTGCTGACAGATCCAGTAATCAGGCTGCGGTGTTGGAATACATCGGTGATCTCTACGGAGATCAAAATCTGGGTGCGATTGTTTATGCAACCGATGGAATCTACAATGAAGGTATTGATCCTCTATACAGCAATATGGGTTTCTCAGCGCCGGTCTATACCATCGCATTAGGTGATACCACACCTGACAAGGATCTTTACATCCGGCAGATCTTTCACAACAATATCTCTTACCTCGGTGACAGAACCACCATTCAGGTAGATGTAAGTAGCTATAATTGCCTCAACCAGGTTAGTACTTTGACCGTTTATCGGATTGATGGAGATGAGGTGATTGAAATAGAAAGTGAGTCTTTCAGAATAGACGATGAAGATTACTTTCGCACCTTTGAAATGACTATTCCCCAGGAATATGTGGGATTGCAGCGGTACCGGGTAAGACTGGATGCCCTGGGTGGCGAAAAAACAACCCTCAATAACAGGCGGGATTTCTTTATCGATGTCATTGATGCCCGCCAGAAGATACTTTTGCTGGCTGCAAGCCCTCATCCCGATATTGCTGCGCTGAAGTCAACGCTTACAAACAATGAGAACTATGAAGTGGTCAGTGCCACCATTGACAGGTTTGAGGAAAATTTGCAGGATTTTGACTTTGTCGTACTACATCAATTACCAGCAAGGGGAAATGTGGGGCGAAACGTGCTGCGTCAGATCACTGAGCTGAATATCCCACGAATGTTGATAGTAGGAAGCCAGACGCGCATCCCACAGTTCAACCAGTATCAGGACCTGGTAGAAATCACCATGAAGGGACTGAGCTCCAACCCTATTCAGGCTCATGTCAATACCGGATTTTCTGTGTTTACCATTTCAGATAACCTACAGCAGGAAATTGGGGCCTTTGCTCCGCTGGATGCTCCGTTTGGAGAATTTAGTGTAAATCCTGCTGTTGACATCTTGCTCCGGCAGAAAGTGGGCAAGATAGATACCGATTTCCCGCTATGGATCATCAGTGATGAAGGAGATGTAAGACAGGGGGTGGTTTTAGCAGAAGGGCTGTGGAGGTGGAGACTCTATGATTATTTGCAGCATGAAAATACCAATCTGTTTGATGAGCTCGTGGGAAAGACCATTCAGTACCTGACACTGAAAGAGGACAAACGCAAGTTTCGGGTCTTTCAGGCAAAAAACCTGCTGGCAGAGAATGAAGATGCTTTGTTTGATGCCGAGCTTTACAATCAATCTTATGAGCTGATCAATGAGCCCGAGGTCACCATGACCATTTACAATGCTCAACGGGAAGCGTTTAATTTCGGGTTTTCACGCAAGAACAACAGCTATTCTCTCAATGCCGGTAAATTGCCTGCCGGTGATTATACCTGGAACGCCACCACCAGCTTTGAAGGTGAAAACTACAACGCAAACGGTCAGTTCAGTGTACAAACGATTGAAAAGGAGAGCTATGCCACGGTGGCCAATCACAATATTTTGAGGCAATTGGCAGAGAGGACAAATGGTCAAATGATCTATCCCTCACAAGTAAGTGAACTCACCGCAACCATCACTGATAACGCGGACTTAAAACCCCTTTTCTATCGGGTTTTTCACACGCGCAATGCCATTCACATCAAGTGGATTTTCTTTCTCCTACTCGCCTTGTTGGTAGCAGAATGGGCATTTAGGAGGTACTTTGGCTCTTATTAGCATTCCTGAAGAACCTGGAGTAATGTATATTAGAAGCGCGCTCTATGGCAAAAGAAATTGATTTGGAGAAAAGCAGCAATGAGGATGTCCATCGTTTGGCAGTCTCAAAATTGCAGCATCGTCTTGAGGAGATCTACGTCGGAGGTGGTGGTAAAAAGATTGAAAAACATCATTCCCGGGGCAAAATAACTGCGCGGGAAAGAATAGACTATCTCCTGGACACTGATAAACCCCGTTTTGAAATCGGTGCCCTGGCAGCTTACCAGATGTATGAAGAATATGGCGGAGCACCAGCTGCCGGAGTGGTGGTGGAAATGGGGTATGTGAGTGGCAGGTTGGTAATCGTGGTCGCCAATGATGCTACTGTAAAGGCCGGTGCCTGGTTCCCCATGACCGGCAAGAAGAATCTGAGAGCCCAGGAAATTGCCATGGAAAACCGTATTCCCATCATTTACCTGGTGGATAGTGCAGGAGTCTTTCTACCCATGCAGGATCAGATTTTTCCCGACAAGGAACACTTCGGTCGTATTTTTCGCAATAACGCCAGAATGTCAGCCATGGGAATCTATCAGATTGCGGCTGTGATGGGGAGTTGTGTAGCCGGTGGTGCCTACCTCCCCATTATGTCAGATGAATCAATGATTGTAGACAAGACCGGATCTATTTTTCTGGCTGGTCCCTACCTCGTAAAAGCAGCCATTGGGGAAGATGTTGACAAAGAAACTCTGGGAGGTGCTACTACTCAAAGTGAGATTTCGGGAATTATTGATCATAAGATGCCCGATGATAAAAGTTGCCTGGATCGCATCAGGGAATTGGTTGATGGTCTGGGACCACAGTCTACGAATGGGTTTACCAGGGAGAAACCAGCAATGCCTGCTACTGAAAGCAAGGTCCTGTATGAGGTGTTACCCGGCGACAGAGCAAAGCCTTATAAGATGAAAGATCTTATAGAGTGCCTGGTGGATGAAGACTCCATCTCGTACTACAAGGATAGATATGGAAAAACTATTATTTGTGCCAATGCCAGGATTGATGGATGGTCGGTTGGTATTGTGGCCAATAATCGTGAGGTAGTTAAGACGAGGGAAGGTGAAATGCAGTTTGGAGGAGTCATTTACTCTGATTCAGCGGATAAAGCGGCCAGATTCATCATGCTGTGCAATCAAAAAAAGGTACCTCTTGTTTTTCTTCATGATGTCACCGGATTTATGGTGGGCAAACGCTCGGAACATGGAGGCATTATCAAGGATGGTGCTAAGATGGTCAATGCCGTTGCTAACAGTACAGTGCCTAAATTTAGCGTTGTTGTCGGTAATTCCTATGGAGCGGGTAACTATGCGATGTGTGGCAAGGCTTATGATCCCCGCTTGATCGTGGCCTGGCCCTCGGCCCGAATTGCGGTAATGGGAGGTAGCCAGGCAGCCAAAGTTCTCACCCAGATACAGGTCAGTAGTATGAAAGCCAGGGGTGAAGAACCGGACGAGAAAAAGGAGAAAGAACTCCTGGAAGAGATGAAAAACCAATACGACCAACAGACGTCACCTTACTATGCGGCTGCAAGATTGTGGGTGGATGCGATCATTGATCCTGCTGAGACCCGGAAGATAATTTCCCTTGGTATCGAAGCGGCTGACCATGCTCCTGTCGAATCATTTAGTACAGGAGTATTTCAGGTTTAACCCTGAGTTGCTGAATAAGAACTTAATATTTTAGAGTACATGAGAAAAGGACCGAACTCCGGCGGGGATGATCTATATGTTATAAAAACCTTTCAGGGACTGGAAGATGTGCTGGCAGAAGAGGTACAACTGCTGGGTGGAAAGAATGTGCGTAAGGGCAACAGGGTGGTCACTTGCTTTGGAGATCAGGCGCTGGGCTATCGGCTCAATTACGAGTTGAGAACGGGACTAAGTGTCCTGACACCCCTAAAGTCAGGCCGGACTCCGAATGAGCATGCGGTCTACGATTTGTTTCGGTCCATTCAGTGGGACAGAGTGTTTCGGATCAATAAGACCTTCCTTATTGATATGGTTTGTTACTCTGACCGTTTTCGAAATACACATTTCCTGGCTCTGAAATGTAAGGATGCTATAGTGGATCAGTTTCGTGAGAAATACGGACGTCGACCTTCGATTAGTAAGTGCCCGGATGTTAAGATCAATGTTTTTATCAAGGACGCGGACTGTAAAATTTCATTGGATCTGTCTGGTGCATCCCTGTTTAAAAGGGATTATCGATACACGCGTGGCATAGCACCGATCAACGAGGTTCTGGCTGCCGGATTGATCAAATTGGCAGGCTGGGATGAAGTGTCGCCGTTCGTAGATCCTATGTGTGGTTCGGGCACGTTTGTGATGGAAGCTGCTATGATGGCCCGGAGGCAACCAGCACAGTTCTATCGAAAAAACTTTTCTCTGATGCATCTCAATAATTTTTCACAGAACCTGTGGGAAAAGGTGGTCGATGAGGCAAACTCCAGGATACAGGATCAACACAATTCCATCATTGGAAGGGATCGGGACCCGGAAGTTTTGAAAAAGGCCGAAATGAACGCAGTGAGGGCCATGCAAAAGGGAATCAGATTTGAGCAGGGAGATTTCTTTAACTGGCAGCCGGATGATCCTCCGGGTGTGATGATCATGAACCCACCTTATGATCAGAGAATAGACCTCGAGGATGCCATTGCCTTTTATAAAGATATTGGAGACCATTTTAAGCAACATTGTAAAGGCTGGAAGGCCTGGATTATTTCTTCCCATCTCAAGGCCCTGAAGAGGGTAGGGTTGAAACCCATTCGCCGTATACCGGTTCATAACGGACCTCTAGACTGCAGACTGGTAGGATTTGATTTGTATTAGGATGGGATTATGGTTTTTTGGTGTTGTGGTTTTGAAGGGGCAATATTAATAATAATAGTGGCGGCGAATTGCATTCGCCGAGTTTCAAATTCCGGTTTTTTATGACCGACTGGCAGGGTTTGATTTGTACTGAAAGATGGTGAGGGTTTGGGTGTGTGTGTATATTCAAATTTTGAAAAGCTGGAATTGTTTTTACCCACTAAATACGGCTAATAGCAGAAAAGTTCTCAGAAGAACCATTCACATCAAATGGAAAAATGAAGGTCTACAGGACGGTCTATATTCAAATTTTTGAAGAACGGAAAGAGTGTTTACCCACTAGTGGCTAACAGCCTATATTCCAGATGTTTGGTCACTGAGGTAAATGATCATAAATCTGAACCCGGGTCCACAGGTCTTTGCAGGCATCGATAAAGGCAAAGTGATCCGGGTCTTCCTGGTAGGCATCATGGTCTGCCTTGTTCCTGAAGAATACACAGAGAGCAAAATCATAGCTATTGTCAACAACTTCCCGGGGAGTCATGGCAGGGGGGCCAATAAAAGTGTTCAGGACGGTCTTACATTTCCCAAGCTTGTGCACTTCGGTCCTGAAAGTGTCTCTTTCGGCATCGGTGATATCTTCCTTCAACCAGAAGTATACCATATGAATAAAACCCGGTTGTTCTGTCATCGCAAGTTGATTGTATTCTGAAGTGCCAAAATAACAAAAACAACCTGCTAATCCACGATTAGCAGAGCCCTATCTGGTATGCCCGTATTTTTCTGAATAGCGATCGTACAACGCCTGCTGTTTATTGGGCAATACTACTTTCTTCCCACTTATGAATGCGTAGGAAAGAACATTGCCCCTGATGTCCAAAGCATCTCCCTGGGATACAAACAAAGTCGCATCCTTACCGACTTCAATAGTGCCAACCTGGTCCTCAATGCCTAGCGCCTCGGCAGCATTGATGGTAATCAGTTTGAGGGCTTCCTCCTTATCCATTCCATAGGCTGCAGCGGTACCTGCATAGAAAGGAAGGTTCCGGGCATTGGCCAGCATATCTTCATGGCTCAGTACTACCTTCACTCCGGCCTCCGTAAGTATATTTGGTAGTGAGTATGGAAGGTCAATGGCCTGATCCGTTCTGTCGGGCAAGCTATGGGTAGGGGGAATCACGATGGGAATTTCGTGATCAGCCAGGTAGGAAGAAATATGCACGGCATCACTCCCCCCGACAAGTACTATTTTCGGAATGCCCAGGGATTGTGCGAAAGTCAGTGATTCAATCATTTCCTTGGCAGCCCGGGCATGCACAAAGAGCACCATATCACCGGTGAAGAGCCCTTTCATGGCTTCCATCTTAAGATTGGTAGTCTTGTCCTCTGCATCCATATAGGCTTTGGCATCAGCAAAATGACCTTTAATGTCAGTGACATATTTTTCGTAATTCTTGTTCTTTTCTTCGGTTACAGTGAAAGTCGAGTAATCAAAATTTCTGCGGGTGCGGGATGGCCAGTGTACATGCATGCCCATGTCCATGGTGTGGCATGCGTCTTCCCAGTTCCAGCCTTCCATTTCCATGACAGAGGAGGTTCCGGAAATAATACCACCTTCGGGCGCAGATTCTGCCAATAGGATACCATTGAACCTGAAAGTGGGAATGTTTTCTGAATCAGTATTGTAGGAAATAACCGAGCGTACATTGGGATTTATGCTGCCTTCTTCCTCTTCATCGTTCATAGCCCTGATCGATGATACTTCAGATAGCCCCACGATAGAGTTCATCAAAATAAAGCTCGGATAAATATGCTGGCCCTCAATGTCGATAACTTCTGCTCCGGAAGGGTAGGAGGTTCCTGCTGAACCTACTGCTGTGATTTTTCCCTCGTCAAATACAATGACGGCATTTTCAACGATTTCTCCGGTTCCCAGATGAGCAGTTCCACCGGTCAAAACGATGGGCTGGCTTTGTGGTTCGGCCGGTACAGGTACCTGGGCATTCAAAGTCACAGTGAAGAGGAACAGTGTTACTAAAATTGATATATTTTTCATGTTGATATTCTCTACTGTGATTGATTAGTGATGGGAGTGGTTTTCTTCACCCAAAACGGATTCGCAATGCACCTCCAGGTATTCTCTGGATTTGGCCTTCTGAGTTCGTTTGCCGGATTTCTTCGCATCCAGCATTTTCTGCACCAGGCGATTTCTCTCCACTTGCAGTTCGTTGCGTCTCTCCTGATCTTCTTCCAGGTCAAAGTACACGGCACCTTCAATCAGTGTCTTCTCCGCTCGTGCGTACACTGATAATGGGTGATCTGTCCATAAAACCAGGTCGGCATCCTTACCAACCTTTACACTGCCAATACGGTCGTCCAGATGCAGCATGATCGCAGGATTAAGAGTCACCATTTTTAAGGCTTCCTCCTCTGATATTCCACCATATTTGATGGCTTTGGCAGCTTCCTGGTTTAGCCTTCTACCCATATTGGCATCATCTGAGTTGATACCTGTCAGTACTCCTTCACGATGCATGATTGCTGCATTATACGGTATGGCATATCTGACTTCCCATTTGTAATTCCACCAGTCAGAAAAGGTCGATGCAGCTACGCCGTGTTCTTTCATCTTGTCCGCCACTTTGTAACCTTCAAGGATGTGTGTAAACGTGTTGATGCGAAAATCAAATTGGTCCGCTACTTTCATCAACATATTAATTTCTGACTGTACATATGAGTGACAGGTGATAAAGCGCTCCTCATTCAGGATCTCCAGAATAGCTTCGTCAGCCAGGTCGCGTCGTGGCAGTGCGTGGTCTTCTTTTTCATCGGGAGTAAATGCATTGTAATTGGCCCAGGCCTTCTCGTATTCCCTTGCATTGGTAAAAGCATCTACATAAACCTGCTCCACACCCATACGGGTCTGTGGGTATCTGATCGAATTGGAGTTACGACTACGTTTAACATTTTCACCCAGGGCAAACTTGATAAAACCATCGGCACCGGGTATTTGAAGTCCCTCAGGGTTTTCACCCCATTTCAATTTTATGATAGCTGATTGTCCTCCGATGGGGTTGGCTGATCCGTGCAACACCTGAGCGGTAGTTACCCCTCCGGCAAGACTACGATAGATGTTGATGTCTTCAGAGGTCACCTGATCGCCAATTCTCACCATGGCAGAGTTGGTGGCTACCTCATTTCCACCACCGGCAATATGCGTGTGTTCGTCTACAATGCCGGGGGTCAGGTGTTTACCGGAACCGTCAATGATCTCAGCTCCGGATGCGGATAGGTCCTTGCCAATCTGACTAATTTTGCCATTGGAAATAAGTACATCGGTATTTTCCAGGATCCCTTGTTCTTCGTTGGTCCAAACCGTGGTGTTCTTAATCAGAAAGGTCTTCTGTTCCGGCAGCTCCTCTATTCCGTACGCGAGAAAAGGATACACTACATTACCAACGTCCCTGGTATCTTCTTCATCCTCAGATTCGTCATCTTTGGATGCCATTTCTTCTTCCTCAACCATAGAGGCTTCCCAGTCAAACCAGGCTCCATCCGGAGTCTGACCTGTACCACGCCACCCATCTTCCGTACTCCAGCCTGACAAACGGTGTGGAGCATCATCTTTACTCAACTTTACCTGGAAGCTTACCAGGGGTTGCTCAAATTGAACACCAATATTCAGCTCCGAGGTGTCGTTAAGCACCAATTTGACTTTCTGCGCATTACCTTCCCCTGAGATTTTCATGACATAGTCTGCTCCATCCAACTGAAGGGTATATGTACCGGCATGATCGGGTTCGGACTCCCTGGTAATGACATACCCCTTTCCCTGAATCCAGTTTTCATGGATAGTTAATCCATGGTCAAACAGTGGTCGGTCGGTGATAATGAAATTGGCGATTTTTCCTTGAGCAATGGTTCCTACCTGGTCTTCAATTTGCAAAAGTGAAGCTGGAATGGTGGTCAGAGACTTCAGAGCCACAGTCTCGTCAAGCCCAAATTCAATGGCCTTCCTCACATTAGCAAAAAAGTGTTCTTTTTTCTTTAACCCGCTGGTGGTCAATGCAAAAGTGACTCCATTTTCAGAGAGTACAGCCGGGTTTGTCGGTGCCAGTTCCCAATGCAACATATCTTCATAGGCTACCCGGTCTGCATCGATCGGGTCTTCTACATCATAGGCATCCGGAAAACTTACGGGGATAATGAGAGAGGCATTAGTTCCTTTAACCTCTGCTATTCTCTGGTATTCATTGCCACCGCTTTTGATCACATATTGAACACCAAACTCGTCACCGACCTTGTCTGCACGGAGTGTATTCATCCAGTTTCTGGCATCAAATATCTGTGGTAGTGACTGGCTGGCAATCCATGATTCCAGGCTCACATCCTTAAAGGGTTTTTCATCCAATTCGTTATACCATTCGGCGTCGAGATAAGTCTGGCGGAGCAATGATATATATCCCATCATGGATCTGGGATAGTACTGCGTACTCGATCCCCTGTTAAAGGAATAGTGCGCTGTTGCCTGATCCTTGATTATATGCTTATTTTCAGATCCATCGCCCAGTGTGACAACCGCTCCGGTTCCTCGGGCAATTCCATCAGGACGAAAAGACAGTACGGTTCCAAAGCCCAGCTTCCGAAAAGCCTCTGCTTCCTTTTCATCTATAGTGAACTCTTCCACCGCCATAAAATGACTTTTGATGGCATCATTGGCACTGTAGGGACCTTTGGTGGTTGGATCAATTTGCTCACGGCTGGTCCATCCGGATCTGCCCGGTCGCTTTACTTCGGGCATACCATAATTGGTATAAATATCAATAAGACCTGGATAGATGTATTTACCATCAAGATCCCGAACCTGATATCCAGCCGGAATATCAATGGATTGACCTACTTGTTCAATTTTACCATCTCGGATTAGCAGGGTTGCACCGGCCAACTGATTTTCGGCATCAGTATAGATAATAGCGTTGGTAAAGGCAAATGCCTCAATCCGCTCATCTTTCACATCGTTTCTGGGGAAGGTCTCCTGGCCATATGCCTGAAAAAGGCATATGCTTGCCAGAAGCATGACAGGGATACTTCTGATTTTCATATGAATAGAGCTTGTTATGGCTGCGAAAAGTAGCAAAATTATTCCATTGGCTCTGGATCAGGATTGAAATGTGAGTTCTGATTGTGATGTCCAAGAGGCTTTAGAATGATGGAGTCATTCAGTACTCCGGGCGCAAGGTAATCCCGTTTTTCAGGAGCTTTCGGGTAGTCAATTTTGCTTCAGGTTGTGGTTGACCACGTGTTAAATTAAGTGACATCCAAACCCGGAAAGGCCATTTTTTTTCTGAAGTTTTCCGGGTGGTGCTTGATGGAATTTGGCGGTCTCATACTCCCATATAGCCATGTCCAGAACAACCAGTCTGTGGACCAGGCAAAGCCAGCACTACGCAGCCGAGAACCAGCGTGTCCAAATGGAAACGAAACCGTCTTGAACACGAATAACAGTTATGTCAAAGGCTAATTTTTATTACGAATTCTTTCAAGAGCCAGTTCATCCTCCTTGTTGAAGGAAGGCTTGATTTTCTTGGCATAACAAACAGCCAAATACTCCTGAAGGACAGTTTCCTTGTGCTTAAACGACCATACTTGTTCGTAATATCGATGACCGGAGTTACATAGCCAATGACGGTAATCATCAAAGTCTTTGATCTCCTTACGTGGTAAGATGAGAGCCATAACGGGTTATTTAAAAGCTAAATAAAGGGTTGTATTTGCAACTAAAATAGCAATTGTTTTCCGTAAAGACAACCCTTGTTAAGGCTTTGTTTATCAGATGCTTAACAATTGTTATATATATGAATAGTAGCATTCATCTACTCGTGCTATAAATGAGATGGTTATGCATTACATTTTAGGAGTGAAGGTTGCAAAAAAAAATAATCTGTCTTGATGATTGACCTGTTAATCGGACAATTCATCAATCAGGACACTCCTGCAAATCTCAGTGAATTTGCTATCCATCGTGATGGCATTGCTTAGGGGCATTTGTTTCAATTCTTTTAACCAGGTTTCTCTTTCAACCACTGCCTCATCAAGCAGATGCCATACTTCTGGTCGATTTCCCTCCCGGTCAGCAAGTAGTACTCTGACCGGTCGTGTTATGGCATCGGGGAACTGATTATCAACTTCGTCCAATAGCTGTCGTGCTTCGTCCATATTACCTTCAAGTACAAGGACAAGGGCCTGGGAGATCCGCTTGTCGACAGAGTTGGTCAGGTTGTTCCAATTGATCTGATCAACGGCACCCTGATGGACGGCATTGAGTTCGATTTGGGCCAAAAGTACCGATTGATTATTCTCGAACCTTCCGGCAGCCTCTTTCAATACGGCATCAGCTTCCTTGCTCTTTCCCCAGGCCGCCAATGCCTTTGCTCGATATATTCGGTATTCCGGTTGATCAGGATTGAGTTTGATGGCCAAGGAAAAGTAATTATTTGCCAGTTCATAGTCGGAGAGGTCATAATACACCTTACCCATTAAGTAATAGCTGTAATCCGAGCTGGGTCTTAGCTGAACGGCCTGCTGTAACAATTCGAGAATTTCCTGGGGTCCACTGAGAAAAAACACATAATTGAACAACGCATTGGAGGTGTAGGCTTCGGCCAGATTCCGGTCATGTAGAAATGCTTGCCCTACATTCTTCTCAGCATTTTCCTGTGCTGGTTCTGCCGGGAGAAATCCCTTCATATGCATTTGAGTATAGTAGGTTGCCAGAACAGCATAGCCTAGCGCAAAACTGGAATCTCTCTCCACCGCCAGTTCCAGCAGCCTGGTGGCATTTTTCATCCCGCTCTCTGTTTCCCGTTTTGCTTCTTGCCGGGATTCCATCAAGAGTCTGTATGAGCTGAGCGTAGTGGACCTCGATTCAACCTGATTGGTTTCATAGGGGTTTTCTCTGGCCTGGAGAAAATCTGCCAGATCCTGGGGTACACTGGTTGGCTGAGAGAAAAGGTTGCTGGTCGTGGCATACAGGGTTTTGGCCCAAATACTTCTTCCATTTCGTGTTCCAACCAGTTCCATATGGATTCTGATGCTGTCATTCTCATCGGGTCGCATAGTCACATAAAGCAAATGACTTACTCCCAACTCCGCTCCAATATCTGTAGGTTGCCGGTTTGAATGATCATAAGTTTCTGTGGCCCTGGGTGATAATACCTGCAGACCGTAAAACGAAGAAAGGTTGGAAACCAGGTTTTCCATCAGTCCCATACGCACATTGTCATCAACTTCATTGAGATCATGGGCTTGAAAAGGCATTACTCCTACTGTGGTGATCTCATCATCTAGCATTGCATTGAGAGTGGCATTGCGTTGCCAAAGAACACCGGCCAGGATCACAAACACCAGGATAGCAGCAGACATAATCCACCGAATACCCCGTGAAGTATCAGGTGCCAGTTTTCCCTCCAGTTGATTCTTATTGGGAATCTTAAGATTATCAGCAACGAGGCCATATATTTTGATGGGTGTATTTACATTTTTAAACCTCAGCGACCCCAGGCTTTTTGCCTGAAAACCTTTGTCTCTGACTGCCTTCCAAATTCCATCCGAAATAAGAATGCTGTCCGCCACACCCACGGATTCGATCCTGGAAGTAACGTTTACAGCATCGCCGTAGACAGCCCCACCTTTCTCGACCACTTCACCCCAATGAATAGCAATCTTGAGTGGCAGTTGCAGGCGTTGTACATTTTTTTGGATAGCCATGGCACACTCAATGGCCTGAGAAGGTGAGGAAAAAACACTCAAGCTACCATCACCGTAATATTGAATGACCCTGCCCTCATTGATTTCATGGAGGACTTCCAGTTGCTGGCGATGTGACTCCAGCTTTTGTATGGTGCTTTCCTCCTCTTCTTTCATCAATCGTGTAAAACCGAAGATATCGGTAAACATGACCGCACGCTCAAAGCGGGCAGAATCACTTATTTCCCGAACAACAGCTTGTGACATAGACGACAAATTATCAATTTTTTCTATCAAATGATCAGTCATTGTAATTCGATGAGGTACAACCTAATGACGGACGATCTACCCTGGAAGTTGCACCGGAGGGCTTTGGAATAGATCGTCATCATAACATTTACTATATTATGTGCAGTATGATCGACCAACGAAGCGATGGTTTCTTGACCATGTCCATGTATTTTTGTACAATAACCACTTTGGTTGGTCAGGACTGATGGCCCGGGAGATCGTGGCTCTTTGGGGTTTCCTATGACCCCAAACTTATTTCACTAAAAAATTAAAACGAAAACTAGATGTCAGTAAAGCGCACTTTTGGAGCAGGAATAGATGGTGACAACAAGCAGGTTGAAGAGGCCAAGATCATCCAATACATTTATCTTAAGCTCGCGGCACTGGGATATCACGATTATGGGGAGGGTGAGATTTCAGAGTTTCTGGATATTGCTGAGCCTTTGTTACATAATTATAAGGAGAAGGCCAGGATGCTGTCGAGTCATCTGTCACCTATTGGCAGCAGAATACAGTCCTATCTAAATGAGCTCTTTCATGATATTCCTGAAGCAGCTCATATCACGCTTCCCGAACATCCGTTCTTATTGGATCGTCATGGGTTGGCAAGAATCCTGTCGCTACCCCCTGATGCTGATAAATATGAAACGGATATTGTAAAATCGTACCGGACTTCCCAGGGTATTCTACACAACCCAAAGAAGGATCGCAGGACCACCAAAGGTGTTTTCCATGTCTGTGAAGACGGCTTTCCCATCCCAGATGATAAGAAAGGAGTTCCCAGGCGCACTTTTGCCCGACTACTGGATGAGGCGCTTCACCCTCCCAGGGATTTGCTAACCCTGCCATTTACAGCCAACCAAAATGAAAAGGCAGAACTCTTTGTGGGACTGCTACTCAGGCCTATTGTTGTACCTGGTGTACCTGGAGTTATCAAGGAAAAGTCCATGGAAATTCGATTCTTTGCACCGGGTAACCTGGTTAGCAACCTGGATTTTGTGGAGTCCATTTTTGGAAATGCCGGCGACCCGCATCTGCCTGAAAATGATGCTGCCCTCGATGCAGATGGCTGGACCGGACATACGGGATGTGTCATACTGGCTCCACATTTGATCAATCTCACGAAAAAGGAGGTGGGATTGCCACATTATGACGAGGCTTCCGAACGGCAGAGGAGAGACGGAATGTGCTGGAACAGGGAGGATGAGAAGTATAATGATGGCAGTGCCTTTAAGCTGACTACGCGAGATGAGAAAGGAGTTGTGGTTACCTTGATTGCAGATAACTACTTTGGTTATTGTAAAAAGGAGGTGAAGACACAGATCAGTTATTCAGCAAACCTCTACGGACTTTGTGAGGAAGAACATGCCGGTGGTGCTATCGCTTTCCCAAGTTATGACCTGGGGGAAGAATTTCAGAGTGCTGAAGCTGGAGAGAATGCGGAGAAAGCTTTTGATAATATGCTGGCTAACTATCGTGAACTGATGGATCTCCAGATAGATGGCTACGCTATTGATAAGAAGTTTCCTGAGGTCATTTACCTTCCACAAAATGCCGTTTTTCAGTTGTTTGACCAAGTTATCAAGTGGGAGTCCAAGGGGATGGAAAGATCTGTCAAGTTATTGCCTTACAAGCACTATGTACTGCCGTCCGGGCTTAAAGTTGAAATGAAGAAGCACGTGAGAGATGGTGAATGGAGGTTGATTGGAACCATGCCCGAAGGGACGCTCTGTCACAAACCATGTACGGTGTCAGGAGGAGGGAAATCCGAGATCTCTAAATCCATAGAAGATGCCATGATTCAAGGTGCAGTCATCGTGGCCGATATGAAAAGCGATCTGGACACAGTGGAGCAGTTGCTGGAGAAGGACTACTCCAATAGGTGGAGAACTCCTTTCAAGGAGCCCAGACCTTCCCGCACGATCTTAGATAAAGACAGATCACTGGGTTCAGTGATCAAGTTGTTTACGCCTTCTCAGGACTATTCTGATGAATTCAATGAATGGCTCACTTCGATTCCACAACGAATCAAAGACCTCATCTACATCGTAAAACGGGTTTACAGCCAGGGATGTAAGGATTGGCGAAGTCATTTTTCTGTGGACAAAATCGATGGCACTCCTGGAAATGAATTGAGATTTAAGGGAAGAAAACTGGCATCTAATTACCTGCGGGTTGGAAGAGATGAAGATCAGTCCTGGAGAATTTTCCAGTTGCGTCGTGATTTTGCAGCAGCACAAAAGGTCCAGTTTGAAGATGATATTACGGCCTCTATCATTCTTGATGCAGGAAGGTTAAATCACTTGAATCCGGAATGCGATAATCCCAGTGTAAAGCTGGTGAAGAATTGTGAAGCGAGGTTGTTTCAACGACCTGATGACTGTATTCACAAAGGATATGATCGTCAGGCAGAAGCAGATCTGTCGAGCCCCAATAGTTTCATTAGCAATTTCGAACCTCTCAGTCGAACTCAGGTACAGGCTATTAAAGATGACACGATTGGTTTTGAACACTATACGCAACCAGTCAAGCAAATGATCAATGCCTTTCTGAATGGAGATAATCCAAAATTCCTGGTCGTTCCATCTGAGCCAAGGATTGTAAACGGAGTTCCTTCAAAGAATCCACGTTATCTTCAGACCAGACCTGACCTGGTTCATCCTGAGCAAAGGTACTTGGCTGAGATAAGAACCCGATTTGGCAGAAAGGTTCCCATGGACCGACCACTACATATGCCGGTCAATGCGGTATTACCCGGTCGGCGAAACAATCCTGCTGATCCTAAAAACAATGTACCACCTTTGGCCGTGTACAGTCCCATTCATTTTCAGGAGCTACCAGAATTGTTTATTGATTTTATTGCCAGTATTACCGGTAAGTCTCCCTCAACGACCGGGTTTGGTTCTGAAGGAGCCTTGACTAAAGGACCCTTCAATGCACTACTACCTGCGGCAGATCTGAACAATGCATTTCTATCCTATGTGCTGACGGGATATGAAGGATTTTCCTCAGCCGCAGGATATATTGGTCCCAAGTACAGGGTAGACCATGATATCAGCTTGCTTATCCCGGAAATTTGGTGTCGTATGTCAGTCGAGGAACGGAGTTCGAAGTTCTTAATTGAGCATGAATACCTGGCGCCGGTTGAGAATTTTGAACACAATGGAAAGAAAGTAAATGCCAGTCTGCTCGGATATCGCATTACTCGCAAATTTGTTCATCATTTTCTGGGTAGAATCTTTAGTAACCCGCATGCTGTGTTGACGGATGAAATGTTGGCACCGGAAACCCAGGATATGGATACCTTCGTGGCTTCAGTTGAGAACCTGAATATCACACAAAAGAGGGTAGCCGAAGGATATTTGAGAGATGGTACCTACGAAGCACTGATTCCACCTTTGAAAGCATTGATTCACATTATGATCAGTGGTCAATTTGAGGGTAAGGACAGGCATGATCCCGAGATACGCAAGTTATTTACCCGTGACTATGTATTATCAAGTGACTGGTATAAGGAAAGACTCTATGTCAAGCAGCAGAGAGACATTGATCTTTGGAGTAAGAACATTGCTTATTTGGAAGACTTTCTCGAGAAGAAGAACTTCGCAGAAGCAGCTCAGCAGCTGGATGTACACTCCAGGCTGAAACAAGCTCGGAAACGGTTGGAAGAAGTTCAGTCTTCCTCATACCTTAAGGAATTGCAAGGTACTTTCGGGGCTGATCTATTACAGCCGTTGGAGGTGAGTATTGACTAGTCTCCTTAGAGCATGTTGAAGGAGCTAAGGGTAAACACGGTTGAGTAATTAGTTTCTACCCGATCCTGATCGGGATGGCCATTCTGTGCCTACTCCGGCTACTATCCAGGTTATTGTCATATAAAGGGTAGCCATTAGTATGATAATACACTACACTGAGCGGCATGGTGGTCCTATCTTTTGTTTTAAACTTGTCACTAAAGGTTGATCCTATGAGTAAATTTAAGCGTCGGGAATTCCTAA